>NZ_CAXREH010000117.1:0-19841 GCF_964229375.1 Cognatishimia sp. | reverse complement strand
ACGACCGAGTCTGAGTGGCGCGCAATTGCAACAGTATGTTCGCGTAGTTGCCCGCGATACTCAACGAAGCGCCCACAATCAGCCAATTGTCGACGGATTCCCCATAAAAAACTGCCCCTACGACAGCTATTAGCGGCAGTCGAAGGAAGTCCACGGGGGCGACCAAAGACGGCGGCGCCAGCTGCAAAGCGCTGGTGATGCTCCAATGTGCGGTCAGTCCGGTGAGGCCGATCAGCAGAACGTAGGGGACAATCGACAAAGACGGCAGCGCGATATCGCCGTCATAACCGGCGCAGATCACCCCGAAAACGGCCTGCATGGTGGTCAGATAAAACAGGATCGTCAGCGTCGAATTGCGTTTGGTCAGATGTTTGGTGAACAGCATCGCGATCGCAAAGCCGATCGCAGAGCTGGCGGCGGTGACAAAGCCAAGGCCCATCGGAATAACACCGGGACGCGCGATGGCGAGGATGCCGAGAAAGCCGAGGGTTGCACACAAGAGGGTGGACAGGCTCCAGCGTTCCTTCAGGAAAATCGGCGCGAGCAGGATGACCCAGATGGGCGTTGTGAACTCGAGCGCGAAGACCTGTGCCAAAGGAATTGTCGCCAAGGCAAAGAACCACAGGTTCTGTCCGGTGAAATGCGCAACGTTGCGGCCCAGATGAAGGTGAAAATCGCGGCCCGTAATGTCGTTCCAGCGTTTGCTGGAGGTCAGGATCAGACATACGATGGCCACCCCCAGCAGGCTGCGGAACAACATGATCTCAAAGGTATCCAGTTCTGCACTGACCGTGCGCCCCGCAATCGCCATGACGGTGAAGGAAATCACAGACCCCAGCATCCAGAGGATGCCCTTGATGCCGTCGCTCATTCTACAACCTCGCAGCACCCGGTCAAAAGCAGGGGCGTTTGCCCGCGTTGTGTCAGGATGTCGACGGTGAAGGGGCCGGTTTCGCAGCTCGCCTTGTCCAGAATCGCGATGGCGGTGTCAAAGTCGCCAATGATCGGTTTCGCGCGGGGCCAGTCGCGGCCCTCGGCGATGGCCGTGTCGGGGATCTGAAAGGTGTTTTTGCGCTCGAAATCAAAGATTGCTTCGGATCCGTTGATTGTGAGTTCCCAGTCCGGATCGCTGCCTTTGCAGATATAATTGTCTGCAAGCGCTGGCGTGGCCAGCAGGCAAACGGCTAGGGTAATACGAAACATGGCGTCCTCCGATCTTGCGGGGACTGTGTCCAATTCTGGTGAAAAAGAAAAGTAAATTCAGCGTTTTGGTGCGCAGGCAGCCAATGCGTCTTTTGCAGAAAGAACTGGGGACCAACCGCATTCTGTCGGCGTGAAGCGAAGCGAGCGGTAGTACATGTCATATAGATAGGACCGTCGCATAGCCCATGCCCCCAGTCGCAGCACCGGGAATGGCGCGGGAAACAACAGGTTTGGGCGACCGTATGCGCGCTTTAGGTGACGCATCATTTCTGTCGTGCTGATGTCGTCATGATCGGTGGCGTGAAGCAACGGCGGCATATCGGGTGTTTGAACGCAGTGACGGATCAAATCCGCCAGATTTTGCACGGCGATCATGCTGCGCTGGTTGCGCACAAATCCAAAGGGCAGGGGAAAGGGCCCTTTGGCCATACGCAGCATACGTCCCCAAAGGCCAGGGGCATGTGGGCCATAAACCTGTGGCACGCGCAGAATGATCGTGCGCATTTTGCTTTTGCTAACATGGTCTTCGGCCGCCAGTTTGGCTTTGCCATAGGCTGTGGTCGGCGCGGTCGGCTGGTCCAGCTCAATCGGCGCGTCTTTTGCGTTGATCCCGTAGACCGCGATCGTTGAGAGGAAGATGAAAGTTTCGACCCCGGCCGCTTCGGCTTGCTGGATCAGGTCTGCAGTGCCGTCGCTGTTAGCCTTCATATGATCGGCCAGCTCCGTGGCCTTGTCTTCTTTGCCGTGAATGCGGGCGGCACAATGGATGACGGCCTTGGCGCCAGAGAGAACCTGACTATAGTCGCCCGGATTTTCCAGATCAAAACCATGCACCAACCCTTTGGTCGGCGTGCGGCACAGGCCCACCGGATACTCGCCAGCATGCGCGAGCGCGTGCATGACATGCGTGCCGATAAATCCATTGGCGCCCGTTACGACGATATGTGGTTGAGACGCGCTGCTCATGGTCACCTCAAGTTTTCTTTGACGCTACATAAGCCAGGCGGTGTTTTCCACGCCAAATCGGTTGGCAATCGACCAAAGCCCGCCGCGCATGGCGTTAAACCAAATTGCCAAGGGTTCACGCAAAAGCGCTTTTGGCCCCGGCCAGACCCAGGTCTCGCCGTCGCGCGCAGAAGAGGGCACAAGGATTAAAGTGTCATAGCCTGCCCAGCGAAAGCTGATCCAGCTGCGTGGCAAGTGGAAACTGTCGGTCACCAGAAAAACCGGCTGTGTGCTGTCGAGATGCGGCAATGAAAACAAAGCGTTTTGCAGGGTTGAGCGTGCGACGCGCTCTTCAATGACCTGCGTGTCCGCCACGCCATCCATACGCGCAACATCCGCCATCATCTCGGCCACGCTGGTCTCGATCTGGCTTGCGCCGGTCATCACGATCTGCTGCGCCTTGCCAGACAGTACAAGATCCGCGCAGGTCGTGGCGCGTTGGCGTGAGTAGTTGCCGATCGTGTTGTCTTTTTTATAGCCACCGCCAAGACAGACGACGGTATCGACTGCAGGTAGCGACGCCAAATTCGGGGTTGGCCACAGAAAGCTCCACCCCAGGACGGCAAGAAACGTGGCCGCATAGACGACCACGCCAAGGCGCAAAAGCCAGAAAGCCGCGTCTTTTATTCCCATTCAATCGTGCCCGGAGGCTTGGACGTGATGTCATAGGTGCATCGGTTGATGCCTTTGACTTCATTGATGATCCGGGTGGCGGTTTCGCCAAGGAATTCGTGGCTGAACGGATAATAATCCGCCGTCATACCATCCACCGAGGTAACAGCGCGCAACGCACAGGCATAGTCATAGGTCCGCCCGTCGCCCATCACACCAACGGTCCGAACTGGCAGAATCGCAACGAATGCCTGCCAGATGTCATCATAAAGGCCGTGCTTGCGGATCTGGTCGATATAGATCGCATCTGCTTCGCGCAGGATGTCCAACTTTTCGCGGGTGATCTCGCCGGGGCAGCGGATGGCCAGGCCCGGTCCGGGAAAGGGGTGACGCCCGATAAACGATGCTGGCAGACCCAGTTCGCGTCCAAGTGCGCGCACTTCGTCTTTAAACAGCTCGCGCAACGGTTCTACCAGTTTCAGCCCCATTTTTTCGGGCAGGCCACCGACGTTGTGGTGCGATTTGATTGTTACCGAGGGGCCGCCAGAAAAGCTCACGGATTCAATGACATCTGGATAGAGCGTGCCCTGCGCGAGGAACTCGGCACCCTCGATTGTATCTGCGTGTTTCTGGAACACGTCGATGAACAGTTTGCCGATAATCTTGCGTTTCGTCTCGGGGTCAGACTGGCCGTCCAGCTCTCCGAGGAACAGCTCTTGTTCGTCCGCGTGGATCAGCTGCATATTGTAGTTGTCGCGGAACATGGTGACGACCTCTTCGGCCTCACCTTTGCGCAACAGGCCGTGGTCGACGAAAACACAGGTCAGCTGATCGCCGATCGCTTCGTGAATCAGAACCGCCGCAACAGAGCTGTCGACGCCGCCGGACAGACCACAGATCACCTTTTTGTCGCCGACCTGTTCACGGATCTTGTCGACCATGATGTCGCGATAGGCGCCCATGGTCCAATCGCCCTGGAAGCCTGCGAGTTTGACGAAATTCTCATAGAGTTTCGCACCACGCGGTGTGTGGTGAACTTCGGGGTGGAATTGCACCGCGTAGAAGTTGCGCGAGACATCCGCCGTGATTGCGTAGGGCGCGTTCGGAGAGGTGCCGTAAACCTCAAAACCTGATGCGATTTCAGAGACATGGTCGCCGTGGCTCATCCAGACCTGCTCGTCGCCTTCGGTGAACCAGCCGTCCAAAATCGACAGCTCGTTCTGTGGCGTGACAAAGGCGCGGCCAAACTCGGCGGTGCCGTGGCCGCTTTCGACCTTGCCGCCCAACTGATGCATCATGACCTGTTGCCCATAACAGATCCCAAGGATCGGCACGCCATAATCGAAAATCTCTTGCGGCGCGCGCGGCGATCCCTCGCGGGTCACACTGTCAGGCCCGCCAGAAAAGATCACAGCTTTCGGAGCCATGTCACGGACCAGATCCATTGTGACATTCTGATAGGGGTGGATTTCACAATAGACGTTCAACTCGCGCAAACGACGTGCAATCAGCTGCGTCACTTGGCTGCCAAAGTCGATGATAAGCAGGCGGTCGTGGGATGTCTCTGTCATGTGCGCCGCATAGGCGAAAACCCTTTAAATCGCAAGCGGGCATTCCTGTTCCAGAGCGAGTCACAATGAAAAAATGACCGACTCCGCAGTTCAGCTGCGTTCGCGACGTCAATTCCTGCGGGAATGTCGCTTTTTTCGGCAAATAGCCGCAATTCCTCGGTGGGCCCCTGCGTGGCGTGGCTAGATTTGAATAAATGTAACGCCTTTGGGTGAGGAAAATATGGCCGAAGCAACATCTCGTCGTCGTAGCCGTGGAGGCGGAGGCGCAGCCCGCCGGGCAGAACGTGGCTCGATCAAGATCGAAACCGCAAAATACATCGAACGCAACATTCCGTTGTTTGAAATTCTGACGGAAGAGGCGCTCGAGATAATCGAGACCAATGCTGAAACCATTCTCGAAGAGGTGGGCGTCAACTTTGTCGACAACCCAGCAGCCCTAGACCGTTGGCGCGACGCAGGGGCGACGGTTGAGGGCGAGCGCGTGCGTATCCCCCGCGGTTTGGCACGCGAACTGTGTAAAACTGCGCCGTCGTCGATCACGCAGCACGCCCGTAACCCAGAGAAATCTGTGGTGATCGGAGGCAATTCGCTAGTTTGCGCGCCTGTCTATGGCCCTCCATTTGTGCGGGATCTGGAGGGCGGTCGTCGTTACGCGACGATGGATGATTTCCAGAAGTTCGTGAAACTTGGCTATATGTCCAAGTATCTGCACCACTCGGGTGGCACGGTGTGTGAGCCAACCGATATTCCGGTGAACAAACGCCACCTGGACATGCTGCTTGCGCATATGACGCTGAGCGACAAACCTTTCATGGGCTCTGTGACAGAACCAAGCCGCGCGCAGGATTCCGTGGATATGGCGGGGATCCTGTTTGGTCAGGACTTTGTTCAGGACAACACCGTGATGACCTCGCTCATCAACATCAACTCGCCAATGACCTTTGACGATGTGATGATGGGCGCGCTTGAGGTGTACGCCAAGAACAACCAAGCCTGCATCGTGTCGCCCTTTATTGTCGGCGGCGCCATGGCACCGGTTTCTGTGGCTGGCACCTTGACGCAGGTTATGGCCGAAGTGCTTGCCGGCATCGCCTATAGCCAGCTTATCCGCAAAGGCGCGCCAGTTATTTTCGGCGCCTTCGTGACCTCGATCGACATGGGCTCCGGTGCCCCAACCTTTGGCACACCCGAAGCCAGCCAGATCCTTTATGGCGCAGGCCAATTGGCGCGGCGCATGGGTCTGCCGTTCCGCTCTGGTGGCGGGCTGTGTGGGTCGAAACTGCCAGACGCGCAAGCTGCTTATGAAACGGCGCATACGCACAATGCCGCCCTGCTTGGCGGCGTGAACTTTATGCTGCACAGCTGTGGCTGGCTTGAAGGTGGGCTTGTGTCCTCGTTTGAAAAGTTTGTCATGGATGCAGACCAGCTGGGCATCCTGCAAAAAATGGCCGAAGGCATCGCAATGGATGAAAACGGCCAAGGCATGGACGCCATCCGCGAAGTCGGCCCTGGCGGGCACTATCTGGGATGCGGACACACGCAGGCGAACTTTAAATCGGCCTTCTGGCGGTCTGAACTGCTGGACTATAAGCCGTTTGAAACATGGGAAGAAGAGGGCGCGCGCGACACCCAAACCTTGGCGGCCAATCGCGTCAAACTTCTGTTGGACAACTATCAAAAGCCAGCCATCGATCCCGCTGTGGAAGAGGCATTGAACGAATATGTTGCCAAAAAGAAAGCCTCGATGCCCGACGCCTTCGTCTAGGCCAAGACATCACTGTTGCGAAGCGCGGAGGATCTGCGCTTCGCCGATCAGCGCGATCAGAATGTCCAAATGACGCGCCACTGAATATTCCGCCATTTCAGCCAAACGCTGTTCATTGCTTTTGTGTTCCAACTCTAAAAGCTGCGCCAAAAGCGTTGCGTTCTTGTGCGGCAGAGTTTCCCCGAAAAACCGTCTTAGATGCACTTTGCGCTGATAAGACAAAGCCGCGTCTTTGGCGGCGCGCACCAGGATTGCCGGGCGTTTCAGGGCGGTGATTTGTTGTAACACGTCCATCGAATATCTCTGTTTGTGGATTCGCAGACGAGGATGTCACAGCCTTTTGTGGTGTTGCGTCCGCCAAAAGCACCGTGCGGGCGGGTCAATTACTGTTTACCAAATAGAAACAATGATCGGCCTTGCACGCTGATATTAACGCGTCGGTAACCAATGCTGCCTAGCGTGTGGATAAATCCGGGGACAAATTTGCGGATAAAAAGGGCAGTACTGTGTACCTTCCGTGGGGTATTTCAAAATGTCGGAGAGGATAACAGATCAAAGCCTAAGCAGCATTCCCACCTGGGTGCCTCCCTATGCGGTACGCTACTTGGCCCATACAGAAAAAGGCGTTTCAATTCGTGAGCTTGCGCGGAGCTCAAATTGCCATGCCTCAACCATCATGCGGCAGATACGTCGGGTAGAATCGCGCAGGGATGACCCCCTAATTGATGCGGCTTTGGCCGCCCTAAGCGCCAAGGTTTCACCGCGTCCGTTGATGGCGCGACCCAAAGAGGGGGCAGCCCAGTCCGAAGACAGCACTGATCCACCCGCCAGCGATGAAACGCTTGAGGCGGCAGCGATTGAAATTCTGACTAGCTTAAGTCACGCAGGCGCTCTTTTGGCTGTTGCGCCGGATTTGGACAAAGCGGTTGTGATCCGCGAAGGCCTTAACGGCAAAACCGATCGCACCGCCGTCACGGATCGCGCAATTGCCGAAGCCATGGCGCTGAAAGACTGGATCACGTGCAAATCCAACGGCCGCGTGGCGCGCTATGTCATCACTCCAGAGGGGCGCACGGCCCTGCAGTCTATCTTGGCGCGGCGCGAAAATTCCGCAACAGGCCTGTGCGATGAGGCCGATGGCCACAGAACCACCAGCACCACGGCTGCGCGCGTCAGGTTCCACAGCTCGGAGGGGCCGATGGCTGTGCTGGCGCGGCGGCGCGACAAAGACGGCGTGCCCTATCTGTCAAAAGATCTTGTCAGGGCAGGCGAACGGCTGCGCGAAGACTTTGAACTCGCGCATCTGGAACCCGGAGTGACACAGGATTGGTCGCGGTTTCTCGCACCTGCGACGGCCTCGTCACCAGCCCCAAGCCCCATGCGCGGGCCCTTGGCAGCGCGTGCGCGCGTCTCGGCCGCACTCGAGACATTGGGCGAAGGGTTGTCGGACATTGCCTTGCGGTGCTGCTGTCATATGCAGGGCATGGAGGCCACAGAAAAGCACCTGGGCTGGCCTGCGCGGTCAGGCAAAGTGGTCTTGCGGATCGCGTTGATCCGTCTGGCCGAGCACTATCGCACCTGCGACCCCGAAGTCGGCGACTTGATCTGGTAACGCAAAAGGCCCGCGACAGTCGCGGGCCTTTTTCTTTTAGGTACAGATGCTTACGCTGCGACTGTTTCCACTTTGGCCTTCAGGTAGCCCAGCACATTTTCTGGCGCGCTTTCGCCATAAGGATCCTCTGGGTGGTTGTCATCACGGCCAGGCTCTTCGAACCATGCCTCGACCACACCATTGTCAACCACGGCCGCATACCGCCAAGAGCGCATCCCAAAGCCAAGGTTGTCTTTATCAACCAGCATGCCGACCTTGCGCGTGAACTCGCCGGATCCGTCAGGAATAACAGCAACGTTTTTGATGCCCTGCGCTTCGGCCCATTTGTTCATCACAAAGGAATCGTTCACGGACATGCAATAGATCGCGTCGATGCCTTCGGCTACGAAATCGTCAAAGCCGTTTTCAAACCCAGGCAGCTGATAGGTCGAGCAGGTCGGTGTGAACGCGCCAGGCAAGGAAAACAGGACAACGCGTTTGCCAGCGAAATAGTCCGCTGTGGTCACATCCTGCCAACGGAACGGGTTTGGACCGTCGATAGAGTCATCGCGAACGCGGGTGCGGAAAGTGACATTGGGGAGTTTTTGTCCGGCAAACATAGTGGCCTCTGTAAGTTGGTTATTTCAGCCGCGCGGCATAAATTGATTCCCAAATGGCTTCAACAACATAGCGCCTGTGGGTATGGAGCATCGCAAAGCCATTCTCGCGATCGCAGCATGTGCAACACGGGGCAGGTGTCGGCCCAACGCTAGCTATTGCGTATATTGCGTACTATGTTAGCACTTCAGCCGCTTGCATTTATCAGAGGAAAGCCGCGTGAGAGACCTAAAGATCCCCGAGCAACGCCATCCTGAAAAAGCCCACCGGCCGGACAACGCCCAGCCGCGAAAGCCAAAGTGGATCCGCGTCAAAGCGCCCACCGGCGAAGGGTATAACGCCACCAAACGCATCATGCGGGAGCACAATCTGGCAACCGTCTGCGAAGAGGCTGCGTGCCCGAACGCCGGCGAATGCTGGAGCCAGGGGCACGCCACCATGATGATCATGGGCGAGGTCTGTACGCGGGCCTGTACCTTCTGCAATATCGCGACCGGCAAACCACCCGAGGATCTGGATCCATTTGAGCCCGGCCGCGTCGCGGATGCGGTGCAGAAACTGGGTCTGAACCATGTGGTGATCACGTCGGTTGACCGCGATGACATCGAAGACGGCGGCGCCGAGCATTTTGCCCAGACCATCCGTGCCATTCGCCATCGCAGCCCGGGCACGACAATTGAAATCCTGACGCCGGATTTCATCCGCTGTGATCCTTCGGTGCTGAAAATTGTCACCGATGCAAAACCGGATGTGTTCAACCACAACCTTGAAACGGTGCCGGGCCTTTATCCCGAGGTCCGTCCCGGCGCGCGCTATTTCCACTCACTGCGTCTGTTGCAACGGGTGAAAGAGCTGGATCCTGAGATCTTTACTAAGTCAGGCATCATGGTTGGGCTTGGCGAGGACCGGCAGGCCGTGATGCAGGTCATGGAAGACATGCGCGCCGCCGATATCGATTTCCTGACGATCGGCCAGTACCTGCAGCCGACTCCAAAGCACCACGCGGTGGACCGGTTTGTGACACCAGAAGAATTCGAGCAATACGAGAAAGCGGCCTATGGCAAAGGCTTCCTGATGGTCTCGGCGACCCCGCTGACCCGCAGCTCTTATCACGCGGGCGACGACTTTGCGCAATTGCGCGAAAACCGCTTGGCGAAACTGGCACGCGCCTAAGACGCGCAGGCTAGGGCCGTTCTTTTTCTCTTGCTAAAAATATCCCCGCCGGAGGCTCTTAACAGGGCCTCCGGCGGAACTGTCTATGGCAGGGATGCGACATAGGCAGCAATTGCGTCCCGATCAGAGGTCGGAAGTTTTGACATGTTTTCAACTACATGAGCCATAGCGCCGCCGGCGCTGTCAAAGCTGGGTGTAAATCCGCTTTCCAGATAATAGGCCACGTCTTCGGCGCTCCAATCCAATGCAGAGGGGGTGATGCCGGGCACTTTGCCTTCGCCTGGCAGAACCGATCCAGTCAGCCAGGCTGACCGGTTCAAACCGCCAAGCGCATTTCTGGGAGTGTGGCATTCACCGCAGTGGCCTAAGCCCTCAACCAAATACCGGCCCCGTTCCAGTTCCGGTGTCGCCACGTCCGTCACGACCCAGTCCTTGCCCGCAAACAGCAGTTTCCATCCGCCAAGCGCGCGGCGATAGCTAAAGGGAAAGCCGACGTCATGTGGCAGGTTCGCTTCGCCCGAGGGTGGCAGCGTGTCCATGAAGGCTTTCAAATCCACCAAATCCTGTGGCGTGATCTTGGCGTAAGACACATAGGGGAAGGCCGGATAATAGTGTTTTCCGTTTGGTGACACGCCATTCTGGACCGCATTTGCAAAGTCTTCGATCGACCAGCCCCCAATCCCGGCGACCGTATCTGGCGAGATATTGGGGGCGTAGAACGTGCCAAAATCAGACGCGAAGGCTTGACCGCCCGCCAGTACCGGAGCGTCGCCGATTTCGCCGCCTGGGGCGATATGGCATGACGCGCAGCCTGCCGCGTGAAAGACGTCTTTGCCATGCACGGCATCCGGTGTCAGGCGGTCAAATTGCGCGACATCCACCTGCGCGGGTCGCGTGACAAAGAAAAAGATGGCCAGCCCAACAAGGGCCAGCACACACAAAAGACGCAACAGGCGTTTCATCGTTGGTTAGCGACCCCGATAGGCTTTGTGGCAGGCCCCGCAGGTGCCGCCAAGGTCACCCATTGCGGCGCGCAGCGACTCCAGATCCGTGCCTGCCGCGGTCGCCATATTGGCCGCAGCTGTTGTTACCGCCATGGATTTCGCGCCAACGTCCGCGAAATTCTCCCAGATCGCGGCCTTGGCACGAGTGCCTTCAACGCTGTCCATATCAGAGCCCTGCGGCCACAGTGTGGCGCCGCTGATCGAGGCGACGGCCAGCAGGCTGTCTGCCGCGGCCTGTGCTGCCTCGGCGTTATATTCTGTGTTGCCCCGTGCCATACCACCCAGCACACCTAAATAATGCGCATAAAGCTGCATCTGTCCTTGGCGTGCTTTGATCGCACCTGCGATATGTCCGTCCGCAAAGCTTGCGCCTGCGGCCATCGTCGCCATCAATGTCAGGGAAGTAAGTAGTCTTTTGGCCATGGGAAACACTCCTGCTAATAACTTTACTTGCAGTCAGTGTAGCGAGGCTGGTTAAGATTTGGGGCCTATCGGCCCCAAATTGCTTCACGATTTCGTGAGAAACGGCCTACGCGTCGACGAAACGGACTTTACCAATAAAGGGCAGATTGCGATTTCGTTGTGCATAATCAATGCCATAGCCCACAACAAACTCGTCAGGGATTTCAAACCCAACCCAATCTGCGCGCACGTCGGCTTCGCGTCGGCTGGGTTTGTCGAGCAGGGCGATGGTTTTCATTTTGTGCGGATTGCGGTTCTGCAAAAAGCGCGAGACATGATACAGCGTGTGGCCAGTGTCCACGATGTCTTCGACAACCAGAACATCGCGGCCCTCGATCTCGCCGCGCAGATCCTTCAGGATTCGCACTTCGCGGCTGCTTTCCATGGAATCCCCATAGGACGAGGCCTCAAGGAAATCGACTTCGACAGGCAGGTCCAGCTCGCGCACGAGGTCCGCGATGAACACAAAGGATCCGCGCAAAAGGCCAACAACCACAAGCTTGTCTGTGTCCGCAAACTCGCGTCGAATTTCGCTGCAAAGCTCTTCGATACGTGCGTCAATACTTTTGGCCGAGATCATTTTGTCGATCACATATGCTGGCTGTGTCATGCTGCCCCCTTGAATTTCCGCGCCAACAATACGAAATGGGCGCGGAGTATCAAGGTCAACCGAGCGGTCAAAACTAGAAAATGCCACGACATTCTGAAACCAGAGTTCTGCCGTACACTGCGGCGCAAATGTATGACTTGGTGGCGGATGTGGCGTCTTATCCGAAATTCCTGCCTTGGTGCGCGGCCGCGCGCATACGGTCCCGTACGCCCGAAGGGGACGCGGTGGTGATGCTGGCGGATCTGGTGATCTCTTTCAAAGTGTTTCGCGAAAAGTTCGGGTCACGTGTCACCCTGTTTGATGCCGAGAAGTCCATTGATACAGAATATCTTGACGGCCCATTCAAATATCTGAAATCCACATGGAATTTCAAAGATGTAGAGGGCGGATGTGAAGTGGCGTTCTTTGTGGATTTCGAGTTCAAGAACGCGATTTTGCAAGGCGTGATCGGCGTGGTGTTCAACGAGGCGATGAACCGGATTGTGCGCGCCTTCGAGACCCGCGCGGCGGAGCTTTACACATAAAAAAGGCGCCCTTGCGAGCGCCTTTTCCAAGTCTATCTAGCCCTGATTACGACCGAATGTCGTAGGCGCGCTCCCCGTGATGCGCGAGGTCAAGACCTGTGTTCTCGGCGTCTTCGTCAACACGCAGTGGTGTGATCAAGCTGACGACTTTGACCAGCACGACCGTGACCACCAGCGTGAAGACACCTACAATCGCGAGCGACCCGAGTTGCGCGGCAAACCCGGCCTGGCCAAAGACGGCGATCATGATAGTCCCAAAGATCCCGCCAACACCGTGCACGGCAAAGACATCAAGCGTGTCGTCGATCTTGAGCGCATTGCGCACAAGGTTGACGGCTTCTTGACAGAGCACGCCTGCGACAGCGCCGATGATCAGTGCTTCGACGGGGCCAACAAAGCCAGAGGCCGGAGTGATGGACGCCAGACCCGCGATGGTGCCGGTGACCAGACCGACCAGAGAGGCCTTGCCGTATTTGAATTTCTCCCACAGGGCCCAAGTCAGGGACGCCGTTGCCGCAGAGATATGCGTGACCGTCAGGGCCATCGCAGCGCCGCCATCGGCCGCAAGCTGTGAGCCGCCGTTAAAGCCGAACCAGCCCACCCAAAGCAGGGCCGCGCCGACCATCACCATCCAAGGTGCGTGTGGCGGGGTGGTATTGTTTTTGCGTGCACCCAGCATAACGGCAATCACAAGGGCCGCGATGCCTGCGGTTTCGTGTACCACGATGCCGCCTGCAAAGTCGCGCACGCCGCTGTCGCCAAAAATACCACCGTCCGCAAGAAAGCCACCGCCCCAGACCCAGTGAACCACCGGTGCATAGCAGATCAGCATCCAAAGTGCAGAAAACAGCAGGACAAAGCCAAATCCGATGCGTTCGACATAGGCGCCGACGATCAGCGCCGGGGTGATGATTGCGAAGGTCATCTGGAAGGCAAAGAAAAGAACCTCGGGCAGGGTGCCAGACAGGCTGTCCGTGATGACGCCCGACAGGAACATCTTGTCCAGACCACCCCAATAGCCAGATGTGCCGCCGCCAAAGGCGATGGAATAGCCCGCGACCAGCCACAGCACGCTCATCAGGCAGGCGATGGCATAGCAGTGCATAAACACGCTCAGTACGTTGCGCGCCCGCACGAGGCCTCCGTAGAAAAGTGCCAGTCCAGGCAGTGTCATCATCAGCACCAATGCGGTGGCGACGATGATCCAGGCGGTATCCGCTCCGTTCATGATAGTCCCCTTATCAACTTTCGATCAGTTGATCGGGTCAAAGCGGATGCGGGGTGCAAAACAAAGAGGCAGTTAGGTTAAAGCTGGCTAAATTATATGCGTTTTTTGGTTTGATTAATTTTTGTGCGGTTATTCGGTTGGTGTGGTTAAATATTGGTCACACCTGTGATGTGGCCGATATAAGCAGGCGCAGCGCATGGTCGCGCGCTGACTGACGCACATTTTTTCGCCCGATTGCCCCAAATTCAATCGTTTCCGTAAGGGTCTCTGTTTGCAAAGTGATGCCAAAACAGACGCGCCCTTCGGGTTTGAACTCGGATCCGCCCGGTCCGGCAATTCCGGTGATCGAGACCGCAATCTGTGCCGCGCTGTTGCGTCGCGCGCCCTCGGCCATTTCGCGCGCGACTTGCTCTGACACAGCGCCATGGGCTGAGAGCGTGTCAGGCGAGACGCCCAGCATCTGGGTTTTTGCCGCATTGGTATATGTGACAAACCCCCGATCCAGAATGGCCGAAGACCCGGCAACGTCGGTGATGGCCGCAGATACCATTCCACCCGTGCAGCTTTCCGCCGTGGCAAGCTGAACGCCCTTGGCTTTGGCCAGGTCCAAAAGCTCTTCTGCCAGCGTCACAGGATCACCATGTGATAAAAGCCGCCCAGAAGGGTGACGGCGATGGCCGCGAACACGCCGGCGATGACGTCATCCAGCATGACGCCCAATGCGTCGCCGCGTCTGTCTGCCCAGCCGACCAGCCACGGCTTCCAGATATCGAACAAGCGAAAGAACAGAAATCCCGCGATCCAGCCGGGGTACATCGCTAGAGCGGGCAGGCCCATGGACCAGCTGCCATAGCTGACCACGAAAAGCGCAATCCACTGGCCCACAACCTCGTCGATTACAATTTCGCTTGGGTCGTGGTTGCCGCCGCCACGTGTCATGGCCGCGGTTGCCCACCAGCCAAGGCCAAAGACGACAACCGTGGCCACGGCCAACGCAGGAAAGCCGCCGAATACCTGAATAGCCAAGGCCAGCAGTACGCCTGCCAGTGATCCCCAGGTGCCGGGGGCAGGGCGCAGGTATCCTACATAAAAGACGGTTGCGATGAATTTGCTCATGGTTTCACCAATGTGGCTGTCGCCAGCGCAGCAATGCCTTCTTCGCGGCCGGTAAAGCCAAGGCGCTCGCTGGTGGTGGCTTTGATGCTGACGCGGTCAGAGGGCAGGCCCATCAGATCCGCCATGCGTGCAATCATCTTTGCGGCGTTCGGCCCGATTTTAGGGCGCTCGCAGATCAGCGTGCAATCGATGTTTGAAATCGCAAAGCCTTTGCTGCGCGCAAGCTCTACGGCGTGCTTGAGAAAGATGGCGCTGTCGGCGTCTTTCCACTCCATTTCGCTGGGTGGGAAATGACGCCCGATGTCGCCTTCGGCCAGCGCGCCATAGATCGCATCGGTCACGGCATGCATTCCGACATCGGCGTCTGAATGTCCCTTTAGGGCGTGCGAATGAGGGATCGTCACCCCGCACAGCACCACATGATCCCCATCTTCAAAGGCGTGCACGTCAAATCCGTTGCCCAGTCTAATATCCATAGTCCCTCGCAAAATGCGTTCCGCGCGGGCGAAATCCCCGGGCGTTGTAATTTTCAGATTGGCTTCGTCACCCTCGGTGATCGTCACGTCCACGCCCGCGACGCGCGCAACTTCGACGTCATCCGCGGCTTGCCCCTGAAAGCTATGGTGCGCCGTCAGGATGGTCTTGAAATCAAACCCTTGCGGGGTTTGCGCGCGGTAAAGTCCACTGCGGTCCTGCGTGCCAGTGACTTTGCCATCCGCGCCCCGCCAGAGCGCGTCGGTGACGGCGATAGCTGGTGCGGCGGCTTTGGCGTTTTTCAGCGCCGCAAGCACGTCTGAGATGACCTGCTGCGAGACAGTCGCGCGGGCGACGTCGTGGATCAGCACATGGGTGACATCCCTGCCGACCAGCGCCTCGAGTCCATTGCGCACCGAGGCATCGCGGGTTGCGCCGCCGGGCACGGTTTCAACGCTCAAGGTGCTGTAGTGCTCTGTGTCATCAGGATGCACCACAAGCAATGTGTCGTCCACGTCAGGATGTGCGCGAAAGGCTGCAAGGGTCCAATCCGCGACCCGATGGCCCGCCAGCGGATGCCATTGCTTTGGCAGCTGGCCACCCGCGCGCGTGCCGCGACCTGCGGCGACGATTAGGGCGACGGTTTTTTGATGCTGCTCACTCATGCGATCTGTCTAAGTCTAGATCAGGCTTTACGCAATCAACTGGGTTGAGTTGCTTAAAAAATAGGCACATGCTTAAATTGAAGCCAAAATACCCGCTCGATTCATTGTGGAGTCAGGTGTTTCCGAATATTTTCAAGCCGCTGCACAAGGAATACGCATGTGAGCATACGACTCAATGACATTGTTCTGGACCCGCCAGTGTTTCTGGCGCCTCTGGCCGGAATCACAGATCTGCCCTTTCGGGATCTGGTTGCGCGCTTTGGTGCGGGTCTTGTCGTGTCGGAAATGATCGCGTCCCAAGATTTGATCAATGCAAAGCCAGGCGTGCGCGAAAAAGCCGAGCTTGGCTTTGGGGTTGCAGGAACGTCTGTTCAGATCGCGGGCTGTGAGGCCTATTGGATGGCCGAGGCCGCCAAGATGGCCGAAGCAAATGGCGCGCGGATCATTGATATCAACATGGGATGCCCCGCGAAAAAGGTCACAAGCACCAGTGGCGCTGGCGCCTCAGGCTCTGCGCTGATGCGCGTGCCAGAGCTGGCGATTTCGTTGATCGAAGCGGTTGTCGAGGCCGTAGATGTTCCAGTGACCCTGAAAACCCGCCTTGGCTGGGACGACGACATGCTAAACGCGCCCGAACTGGTGGCGCAGGCCGAGGCCGTCGGGATCCAGATGGTCACAATTCATGGGCGGACGCGGTGCCAGTTTTACAAGGGCTCTGCCGATTGGCGCGCGATTGCGCGGGTCAAAGAGGCGGTCAGCATCCCTGTCATCGCCAACGGAGACATCGTCGACAGCACCACCGCCAAAGCCGCCTTGCAACACTCCGGCGCGGATGGCGTGATGATGGGGCGGGGTGTGCAAGGGCGTCCTTGGCTTCCGGCGCTTGTGGCATCCGAGGTCTTTGGCTCGGCTGCACCAGAAATCCCGGATGAAAGCGCATTTATTGACATGGTTTCAAACCATTACGAAGCCATGCTTGGGTTTTACGGTGTGCCGTTGGGGCTGAAAGTCGCGCGCAAACACCTGGGTTGGTACATGGACGTTGCGACCTGCGAAAAAACTCTACGAACCGCTGTTCTTACAGCGAAATCGCCAACTGAAGTCTTGCGTCTGCTGCCAGACGCACTGGCCTCTGGGCCAGAAAGGAGCGCCGCGTGATCTCGAATTCGACACTCTGGGCGTCTTTGCCGATTCCGGCCATTCTGGTGGATAAGGAAGACTGCATTCAGGATGTAAACGGCGTGGCGGAAGTCTTTCTGAACGCCTCGTCCAAGTCGATCAAAGGCACGCCTGTGTGGGACCGCATAGCCGTTGACGCTCCGCTCGAGCAGGCTTTTGCACGGGCAAGAACGCAGAATTCGTCTTTGTTCGTTAACGACGCTGACATCGGATCAGGCAATGCGCCGCCAATTCAGTGCAACCTGCAAATCGCGCCAATGCAAGGATCAGACGGCGACATGTTGTTCCTGTTTGAACCTCAGGAACTGGCAAGCCGCGTGTCGATTTCCGAAAGCGTGAAGAACGCCGCAAAGTCGGCCATCGGCATGGCCGAGATGCTGGCGCATGAAATCAAGAACCCTCTGGCGGGCATCACAGGGGCGGCGCAGTTGCTGTCGATGAATCTGAAGCCCGAAGATCTGGAATTGACCGATCTGATCGTCGAGGAAAGTCGGCGCATCGTGAAACTGCTGGAGCAGGTCGAGCAGTTCGGCAATCTTCAGCCCCCGGCGCACGACGCAGTGAATATTCATGATGTGTTGGACCGCGCCCGTCGGTCTGCCTTGCTGGGCTTTGGGGCGCATATGAAGATCATCGAAGAATATGACCCCTCGTTGCCCTTTGCCCTGGGTGATGGCGATCAGCTGTTGCAGGTGGTCTTGAACCTGTTGAAGAACGCATCGGAAGCCGCTGGAAAGTCAGGGACAATCCGCCTGAAATCTTATTTTGAGCACAGCTTCAGATTGCGGCGCAATGATGGGTCTGGCCAATCCCTGCCGCTCCAGATCGAAGTGATCGACGATGGCCCCGGTCTGCCGCAGGATCTGCAGGGCGACATCTTTGATCCTTTCGTCTCGGGCCGCGAGAATGGCACGGGGCTTGGCCTGGCCCTAGTAAGCAAAATTATCTCTGACCACGGCGGCTGGATCACAGTTGACTCTGTTCCTGGAAAGACGGTGTTCCGCATCTCTTTGCCGCGCGCCCCTAAAAACCTCATTCCTGCAAAGGAGACTTAAGCCATGGATGGAACCGTCCTTGTTGCTGATGATGACCGCACGATCCGCACCGTTCTGACCCAAGCGCTGACGCGGGCGGGTTGCAAGGTACATGCCACCAGTTCTTTGACCACGCTGATGCGATGGGTGGGCGAGGGCAAAGGCGACGTGGTGATCACGGACGTGATGATGCCGGATGGCAATGGGTTGGAAATGCTGCCCAAGATTTCAGAAGATCGCCCGCAATTGCCGGTGATCGTGATCTCGGCGCAAAATACAATCATGACCGCGATTCAGGCAGCCGAGGCCGAGGCATATGACTATCTGCCCAAGCCGTTTGATCTGACCGATTTGATGAAACGCACCGCCAAAGCGCTCAGCGAAAAGCGCCGTGCGGCGACAGCGCCGGCCGTCGATGATGCAGAGCGTCCGGACGAGCTGCCTCTGGTGGGGCGGACGCCGGTCATGCAGTCCCTCTATCGCCTTGTTGCGCGGGTGATGAACACGGATCTGCCAGTTCTGATTTCGGGCGAATCCGGAACCGGTAAATCCCTGATTGCTAGAGAAATTCACGATTTCTCGGATCGGCGCACGCTGCCGTTCATCACCGTGACCGCGCCTGACCTGTCTGACCTTGAGGGGCCAGCCCGCGTGCTTGCCCGTGCCAAAGGCGGCACTGTGGTCTTTGACGAAGTCTCAAATCTGGACAGTGAAACGCAGGCCCGCGTGGTGCGCATGATTGACAACCCCGGGGAGCACAACCCGCGGTTCATGGCGACAAGTCAGGTCAATCTGATGGATGCGGTCGAAAAGGGCACGATGCGGCAGGATCTGTTTTATCGTCTCAGCGGGGCCAGCCTTGTTGTTCCGTCTCTGCGCGAGCGTGTGGATGATATTCCGCTGCTGGTGGATTATTTTCTGGCGCGTCTGGAACGTGATGGCGCATCGATGCGGATCTTTTCTGATGATGCGCGGGAATTGTTCCGCGCCTATAGTTGGCCCGGCAACGTGCGTCAGCTTGAGAATGCGGTGAAACGGCTGGTGCTGACCGCGCGGGGCGAGGAAATCTCTCGCTCGGAAGCGGAAGCCGTTCTTGGAACCCAACCCGAAGCCGTACCCTTGCTGAGCGGTGGCGAAAGCGAAAAGCTGTCAGGGTCCGTTGCACGTCACCTGAAGCGTTATTTCGATCTGCACGGCAATATGCTGCCGCCTCCAGGATTGTACGGGCGGATTCTGAAAGAAATCGAGCTGCCGCTGATCGAAATCGCCTTGGATGCGACAGGTGGCAATCAGGCAAAATGCGCTGATCTTTTGGGGATCAACCGGAATACCCTGCGAAAGAAAATCACCGATCTCGATATTCACGTGACACGACGCCGGAAGTTGATGTAAAACGGCCACAAGGCGTGGCAATTGGGGCGCACAGCCCTTTTTGACCACATAATTTGGCGGTGTGTCGCAGTGCGATCACAGCATCTGGTGAGGTTGGCCCTTGGTGGCACGTGCAAATGCGACACATTGGTTGCGCTTTCTGCGGCTGCGCAGACAGCGCCGTGCGCAGAATATTGCCACCTTTGGCGTGGTCTTTATGGGCCCGATCCTGGCCATCGCCACGTTCCTGATCTTTGGTCCGTTTGACCAAGGGGCCTCCACCACATCGCTGCGCGCTATTTTGCTGACAGACCTTGTGTATGTGTTGGCCGTGGCTGCGCTTGTGATGCAGCGGCTGGTGCGGATCCTGGCGTCGCGGCGCTCGCGTTCGGCGGGCTCCAGGCTGCACATGCGATTGACCGGTGTGTTCGCGCTGATGGCGCTTGTGCCTGCCGTGACGGTGGCGATTTTCGCGGGTCTGACGATCAACATCGGTATGGAAGGCTGGTTTTCTGATCGGGTGAGCCGTGTGATCGGCAATTCCGTGGCCGCCGCTCAGGCCTATGAGGCAGAACACATCAAGGATCTTGAGACAGACGCCGGAACAGTCGCGGATTTTCTGAACTCGGTTCAACG
>NZ_CAXREH010000116.1:0-7813 GCF_964229375.1 Cognatishimia sp. | reverse complement strand
CGGATAGACGTCGACATGACCGATCGCACCAACCGCATTGGGCTGATTTTTCATTGCGATCTCGTGCACCAGCTCTGTAATCAACGCCAGCCCGCGACCCGCATTCTTGCGCATATGCATCGGTGTCGAGCCTGTGTGGCTTTCCTTGCCGGTCACGGTGCATTCGATCCAACGCAGACCCTGACCATGGGTGACAACGCCCATAGCTTTTTGCTCGGCGTCCAGGATTGGCCCCTGCTCGATGTGCAACTCAAGCATCGCGTGCATTTTGCGCGCACCAACCTCTTCGTCGCCAACCCATCCAATGCGCTTCAGCTCGTCACCAAAGCGCTTGCCTTCGGCATCGACCCGATCATAGGCCCAGTCTTGCGTGTGCTTGCCCGCAAACACGCCGGACGCCAGCATCGCTGGGGCAAACCGCGTGCCTTCTTCGTTGGTCCAGTTGGTCACAACAATCGGGTGCTTTGTCTTTATGCCCAGATCATTCATGGTGCGGATCGCTTCAAGCCCGCCAAGGACTCCAAGCACGCCGTCATATTTGCCGCCCGTCGGCTGTGTATCCAGATGCGAGCCAACATAGACTGGCAGCGCCTCGGGATCTTCGCCCGCGCGGGTAGCGAACATATTGCCCATGGTGTCCACACCCATGGTCATGCCAGCGGCCTCGCACCAATCTTGGAACAAGGCGCGACCGGCCGCATCGTCGTCTGTCAGGGTTTGTCGGTTGTTACCACCCGCAATGCCAGGCCCGATTTTGGCCATGTCCATCAGGCTGTCCCACAGCCGATCACCGTTAACTTTCAGGTTTTCTCCTGGAACTGCCATGTCTCTCCTCCGACGAAAACTTCAATCGTACACTTGTACGAGAGTATTCCTGACCGTATGGTCAGGATGAGATCACCACATGTTGACTAACTGGTCAAGATTTTTTTAGGGCTGAATATTCCGATGGCGCAGACAAAACGCGCAGGCAGCAAAAAAGAACGGCGCCAAGAGAGCGAAGCGCTTATTTTAAAGGCGGCAGAAAAAGTCTTTGCCGAGGCTGGGTACGGCGGCGCAACGATGCAATTGATCGCCGACCTCGCTGGTTTGCCAAAGGCAAATCTGCATTATTACTTCCCCACCAAAGAAGCGCTGTATCGTCAGGTGGTTGAAAAGATTTTCCGCATCTGGCTGGAGGCCGCGGATGCCTTTGACGAGGCCGAAGGCCCGCGCGAAGGGTTGGGGGCCTACATCGATGCCAAGATGGAAATCAGCCGCCGACATCCGGCAGGCTCAAAAGTCTGGGCCTTTGAGGTTATGCACCGCGCGCCCATCATTCAGGACTATCTGGAAACCGCGCTTATGCAATGGACCAAAGGGCGCGCGCAGCTGATCCAAGGGTGGATCGAAGACGGCCTGATGGACCCGGTTGACCCTCAGATTCTTTTGAACCTTATCTGGGCGACAACGCAGCATTATGCCGACTTCAGCCACCAGATCGAAACGCTGAACGGCGGGCAACCCATGACCGACGAACAGTGGGACAATGCCAAAACCAATGTCAAAAACATCATTCTGAAAGGTCTTGGCGTCAAATAAGGCATCTGGACCCCATCCAAAAGCTCACTTAGGCTGTACTTAGAGACTAGAGAATTTTTATGGCGTCTACTGAGCAGAAAGCAAAAAAACCCAGCCGGATTCAGCTGCGCAATCGCAGCAAGATCCTCGAGGCGGCTTTGGATGTGTTTTCCACACACGGCTATCGGGGATCGACATTGGATCAGATCGCGGTGGCGGCCGGACTGTCAAAGCCCAATATCCTCTATTATTTCGAAGGCAAGGAAGAGATCTTTGTCACCTTGCTGGGCAGTCTCGTGGACAAATGGGTCGAGCCGCTGCGCCAGATCGATCCAGATGGCGACCCCCTCGAAGAGATCCGGGGCTATGTTGCACGCAAAGTGCATATGTCGCGCGATATGGAACGGGAAAGCCGCCTCTTTGCCAACGAAATCCTGCAAGGCGCGCCGCGTATCGGCGAGCATTTGTCCGGAGATCTGAGCGCCCTGTTCAATCGCACCACGGATATTCTGACCACATGGATGGATGAGGGAAAAATCGCCCGCGTTGATCCTGAACATCTGATCTATTCTATCTGGGCAACGACACAGCACTACGCTGATTTCAGGCCCCAAATTGACATGCTGTCCGGCGATGGAAAAATCGACAGCGCCGGTGCGTTTCTGGACCAGCTTTACGTCAAACTTCTGACCCCCTAAAGCAAAACCGCCGACCCAAGGGCCGGCGGTCTAAAGCGATCTTTTTGCTTACTCGGCAGCTTGCGATGCCGGGTTGTTGGGGTGCGCCAACCAGTTGCCATAGTCTGCCGAGACAGGCTGGTTTGTACGCTCGTCCATCGCGCCAGGTTCCAGCGTTTCCATCGTGATACAGTTCTCAACCGGACACACGTTAACACACAGGTTACAGGCGACGCATTCGTCATCCTTCACGTCAAAGACACGGTCTTCGCTCATGGAAATCGCCTGGTGGCTGGTGTCTTCGCAGGCTGCGTAGCAACGGCCACAAGAGATGCAAAGGTCCTGATTGATCCGCGCCTTCGTCACGTGGTTCAGGTTCAGATACTGCCAGTCGGTCACGTTTGGCACCGCGCGTCCCACCAGATCAGCGGTCGAAGTCATGCCTTTTTCGTCCATATACTGGCTCAGGCCAGAGATCATTTCTTCAACGATCTTAAAGCCATATGTCATCGCAGCGGTGCAGACCTGAACGTTACCCGCGCCAAGCGCCATGAATTCCGCCGCATCGCGCCATGTGGTGACACCACCGATGCCGGAAATCGGCAGACCATGTGTTTCCGGGTTCCGCGCGATTTCAGCAACCATGTTCAACGCAATCGGCTTCACCGCTGGGCCACAATAGCCACCGTGAGTGCCTTTGCCGTCGATCATTGGTTCTGGCGCAAAACTGTCCAGATTGACCGAAGTGATCGAGTTGATGGTGTTGATCAGGCTGACCGCGTCCGCGCCACCGCGTTTGGCGGCCTCGGCGGGATAGATCACATTGGTGATGTTTGGCGTAAGTTTGACGATGACCGGAAGGTCGGTCGTCTGTTTACACCAGCGCGCGACCATCTCGATGTATTCCGGCACCTGACCAACGGCCGATCCCATACCACGTTCCGCCATACCGTGCGGACAACCAAAGTTCAGCTCGAAACCGTCACAGCCGGTTTCTGCCACCATCGGCAGGATCTTTTTCCATTCGTCTTCTTCGCAAGGCACCATGACCGAAGCGATCAGCGCGTGATCTGGATAGTCACGCTTTACGCGCAGCATTTCTTCCAGGTTCACTTCCAACGGACGGTCGGTGATAAGTTCAATGTTGTTCAAACCCAGCAACCGGCGATCCGCGCCGTGGATCGCGCCATAGCGAGGGCCGTTCACGTTCACAACGGGCGGGCCTTCGGCGCCAAGGGTTTTCCAAACCACACCGCCCCAACCGGCCTCAAAGGCGCGGCGGACGTTGTATTCCTTATCGGTCGGCGGTGCAGACGCCAGCCAGAATGGGTTTGGGGATTTAATACCTACAAATTCGCTTTCGAGATTGGCCATGTCGCTGATCTCCTTTGCTTATGCCGACAATGCGGCGTGAATGTCTTCGGCCGCGTCACGACCCTCGGCTACGGCAGTGACGGTCAGGTCTTCGCCACCAGAGGCACAATCGCCCCCGGCCCAGACGCCATCCATGCTTGTGCGCCCGGCGCCCGTGACTTGGATCTTGCCACCTGCCACATCTGGCAGATCGTCACCTTCCAGAGTCTGACCGATCGCTTTGAATACCTGGTCCGCAGCCAGACGGAAAACCTCGCCGGTTGGGTTCAGATCGTCGTCTGTATATTCGAACTCGATCTCGCGCACCGAGCCGTTGCCAATCACGCCACGAGGCGATGCATTGGTAATGATCCGCACACCTTTAGAGGCTGCCAGATCCTGCTCAAAGCCAGAGGCGTTCATGCGGTCTTTGCCGCGACGGTACACCAAGGACACGTTCAGCGCGCCCAGCAATTTGGCTTGCACGGCAGCGTCGACTGCGGTCATGCCACCACCGATGACGACCACGTCGCGACCGATTTCAACAGACCCAAAGTCAGAGGCTTGGCGCAGGTCAGCGATGAAATCGACCGCGTCCAGTACGCCATCTTTGTCTTCGCCATCACAACGCAGCGCATTGACGCCACCCAGACCGATGCCAAGGAACACCGCATCATAGTCGGTGTTCAGCTCGCTCATCGTCAGGCCATTGCCCAGGGATTTGCCGTGCTCGACTGTGATGCCACCGATCTTCAGCAGCCAGTCCACTTCTTTGGCGGCAAAATTGTCTACGGATTTATAGGTCGCAATACCATATTCGTTCAGGCCACCCGCTTTGGCGCGCGCATCAAAGACAACGACGTCGTGACCCTTGGTGGCCAAACGGTGCGCACAGGACAAACCGGCAGGGCCCGCGCCAACGACGGCGATCTTTTTGCCTGTGGCGGCAGCGCGCTCGAATGGGTGCTCGTCTGCGGCCATCAGCACGTCAGTTGCAAAACGTTGCAGTTCGCCGATTTTGACAGGTTTGCCTTCGGCAGCTTCGCGCACACAAGCCTCTTCGCAGAGCGTTTCTGTCGGGCAGACGCGTGCGCACATACCGCCAAGAATATTCTGAGACAGGATCGTCTTCGCTGCAGCTTCTGGAGTGCCGCTGGCGATCTGGCGAATGAACAACGGGATGTCGATGTCCGTCGGGCAGGCTGTGATGCAAGGTGCATCGTGACAGAAATAGCAGCGATCCGCGGCGACCATGGCCTCATGGCCATCAAGCGGCGCGTGAAGATCGGCGAAGTTCTCGTCGATCACTTCTTTGGACAGCCGACCGGCCACTACGCCTGGCGTCATCTGACTCGTCATTATGTTCTCCTGTCTGGGTTTCCCTGGATTGGATCTGTTTTTTATCAGACGGTCAAAAAATTATTTAGTCAACAGAAATCTTGTTTGCCACCCCTGAAGCCTGAGCAAAAAGAAAAAGGCACGCCTGTTTTTTAGGCGCGCCTTCAATACCTTACCAAGGCTGGTCGCTCAGGCAGAAAGTTGCCGCAAATATCGCGCGCAACCCTTTAGTGCGGCGAAATCGTCTTCGATAAGCGTGACAGGGAACCCTTTCAGAAGGTCTTCGAACCCGTCAAGATCGGTCATCTGCGCGTGGAAATCATAAGCGCCCAGATAAGGCGTGACAGCGCGGGACACACCGCCTGTGAAATAGATGCCTCCATAGGGCACATGGGCGATCGCCAGATCTTTGGTCACGGTGGCCAGCACAGACACGTAGTCGCGCATAACCGCCGAAGCCGTTGCGTCGCCCGCAGCAACCTGGTCCATGATGTCGCCCGCAGCCGGCCGCGCGCCTGTGTGGGCCTGATAGATGTTCTGCAGCCCCTGCCCCGCCAAAAGCCACTCGACCCGCACGCTTCCGCAGATCTCGCCGACTTTGGCATAAAGGTCAGCCAGATCGGGCCGGTACGGGGCTGTCATGTGACCCGCCTCGCAAGACGGTACAATCAGCCGCTCGCGATCCTGATGCACCGGAACGATGTTAAATCCCGTACCCAATCCGATCACCAACCGCATGCCATCCCTTGCCTTTGAAGGCCCGCAAAGCGGTTTCAACGACTGCTCGGGCAAAGCGTTCAGAGCAAAGCCCTGCGCCTGCAAGTCATTGATTACATCAACTTTAGGCGCACCCGTGACCTGCGCAAACCCGGAGCGGTCGATCTGCCAATCCAGGTTGGTCATGCGCGCAACGCCATCAACAACCAAGCCAGCGGCCCCCACACAGGCACCCGCCAAATCGCCGGGTTTGGCCTCGTCCAGAAAGGCAGCGATAGCCGCTTCGAAACTGGCGACCTCGGCGTTCTTATATCGTGTGGTGGACCCGTCGATCAGGCCATTTTCATCTGCCAAACCGACGCGGGTATTGGTGCCCCCGACGTCGGCAACAAGAAACAAGTGACGTTTTGTCATAAGCGAAACTTTCGGGCTTAGCGGAAAATGTTAGCGCATAACAATGCTGCCCCTCTATGAGCAGTGTTTCCGCCGCCAATCAAGTGCTTGATACCGCCTTATCCAAAAAAACATTATCCGAGTAAAAAAATAGGAATTGACATAGTCGACTATTTTAGTCAGAAAACTATCAAAGGTTTTAGTTAGGAAGCTCGACATGACGATGCAAACGCAAATCAGCACCACAGCAGACACAACACCTATCCACAGCGCAGATCTTTTAACCGGCGACAATGGGCTGGCACGGATTGTGCTGAACGATCAGATCTATACGCTGCGCATCACCCGCGCCGGAAAACTTATTCTGACCAAGTGATTTCAACTACAGTCTCTGCACAAAAAAAGGCGCCGAAAACGGCGCCTTTTTGTTTGGTATTGCAAGGGCTCAGACTTTGCCCTTCCAAGGGATAAGCCAGTTTTCCAAAGCCCGCATTCCGACTTCGATCATAAAGCCGATCACACCGATCACGATGATCCCGACGATAATGATATCGGTCTGCTGGAACTTGGACGCGGTCACGATCATCTTGCCAAGGCCGACATTCGCAGCAACCAGCTCGGCGGCCACAACGGTCCCCCAACAGACACCCATCGCGACCCGTGCACCGGTAAAGATATCGGGCAGCGAGTTTGGCACGATGACCCGGCTTAGGATCTGCCATTTCGATGCGCCCAGCGAGTAGGCCGCATGGACTTTGGATATGGCCACGCCGGACACCCCTGATCGCGCCGCGATAATCATAATCCAGAGCGCAGCAAGGAACAACAGAACCACCTTCCCAAGTTCGCCGATGCCGAACCAGATGATGATCAGTGGAATCAGAGCCAAAGGTGGAATTGGACGCATAAACTCAACGATGGGATCAAACCACCCACGCGACCAGCTGGTCAGACCCATGGCGTAGCCGATCGGAATACCGACAAGCGCACCAAACAAGAAGCCAAGCAGAACCCGTTGCAACGAGTATCGAGTATGCTCGATCAAAGTATACCCCTGATAGCCTTCCTGATTCAGCCAGACAAAGCGGCTGAGCACGATTTCAGGTGCAGGCAGGTACAAACGCGCCATGCGCAACCCGGTGGCTGGGGCAAAGGTCGGTGTACCTTTGTCTGTCAGCGACAGCGTCCCTTCCGGAATTTTAATCGACTCGCCCGGTGCAATGGCTGTGCCATTCAGAGCGACGATTTTGGACCCCTCCTTTTTCGAGACCTCATCGTTTTTCCAGACGTTGATCACTTTGAAGCCATAGCGCGCAACGGTCAGAGAGTCGTTCTTTGCAAAGCCATCACCTGGTTCAACCGTGGCTGGCGCAGGCTCTTGGCCTGGGTTACCCTCGGCATCCGTCGTTTGCTGGATGTCTTCGCGATAGACGCGCATCGTGATATTCGCATCGTCTGTCGTGCCGTCCTCAAGCTGCGCCGTGTAGCTAAAGGTCACGTCACCACTAAAAGGCCCCGGCAGTTTTGGCAGAGGAATCGCAGAGTTTGTGAACGCAACCCACAGCCAAAATACAGTGACTACAGAGATGACAGACGCAATTCGGTTGGCCTTGATTGCGCTTTCGTCGCCGAAGGTCACGGTTTTGAGCGAGTTGAACCCTTCGCTCTCGAAATAGCTTTTCAGCAAGCGCCGAGACACAAGATAGGTGCCGAAAAACGCTACCAGATAAAGAACAAGAACTAGCAAGCCGGTCATGCGTTTTCCTCCGTCCGGC
>NZ_CAXREH010000115.1:0-13243 GCF_964229375.1 Cognatishimia sp. | reverse complement strand
GATGTGGGGGCGGCCGCCGCGTTGGGCGGTGGCGTCGCGGTCCATGACGTCAAGGGATGCGCCGACATAGGGCGCGAGGTCGGTTTTGTTGATGATGAGCAAATCCGAGCGGGTCAGGGCCGGCCCGCCCTTACGCGGGATTTCTTCGCCTGCGGCCACGTCGATCACGTAGAGCGTGAAATCCGCCAGTTCCGGGCTGAAGGTTGCGGATAGGTTGTCACCACCTGATTCAATCAAAACGACCTCGACGTCGGGGATCCGCGCCTGCATTTCGGCAACCGCCGCAAGATTGATCGACGCGTCCTCGCGAATGGCGGTGTGCGGGCAGCCGCCGGTTTCGACGCCGATGATGCGCTCTGATGGCAGGATTTGCAGGCGGGTCAGGGCCTCGGCGTCTTCTTGTGTGTAGATGTCGTTGGTGATGACGCCGATGGAGTACCGGGTCTTGAGAGTTTCAGCCAACCGTGCGGTCAGGGTGGTTTTGCCTGCGCCGACGGGGCCTCCGATGCCGATGCGGAGCGGGCCGTTGAGTGTTGTCATGATTGAAAGAGCCTTGGTTCAAGTCCCTCATGGCGCATCGCGGCGATGTCGCTGAGGAAGGCGTTGGAATGGATGTCGTCGAGCGTGCTGTGCTCGGTGTCATGGGCGATTTGGGCACATACGGGCGTCAGGTGATGCAGCACACACTGTGCACCCGTCTGACCCAATGGCATCAGCCGTTGGGCGGCTTGTGTCAGGTTGCTCGCAAAGCTGTGCAAGTAAAGCGCCACGAGGTCGCCGGGGTCCAGATCGACAAGCTTTGCAGCGCGGCCGAGTGCGACGGGCAACATAAGGTCGGGCAGGTCGATGCCCCAGACGTCGCAGGTGGCCCGCGCAAAAGCAGCGCCCTGGCGTTGTGCTTCGCGCCGCCGCTCGGCAGAGGGCGAGAACGCTTCGGCAATCTGGTTCACGGTATCCGGCGTATCTGCGCGATAGGCTGTCCAGATCAGGATGGCATCACTGCGGCCGGAACCTTGGGTCAATACGCCTGCCAGCCAGGTTTGCAATGTGTCGGCGTCGGTGATCCATCCCTCGGCGATCGCGGCCTCTAGCCCGTGCGAGAAGGCGAAAGACCCGATGGGATAGCTGGGCGACAGCCATTGGGTCAGCGTCAGAAGGCGTGGATCAGTGGGCATGGCTGTGGTCGTGAGTATGGGCCGAATTGCCATGGTCGTGACTGTGCGTGCGCCCGTGACCATAGGCGCCGCCCTCTGGAGTGAAGGGCAGGGTTGCCTTGACGCAGCGCGCGCCGACATGGTCCAGCATATGCGCAATCACCGGGTCATCCAGAATGATCAGGCGATCCGCTTCGATCTGACAGGGTGTATGGCGGTTGCCGATATGCCAGCCGATGCGCGCCAGATTTTCGCCGGTGACGATCAACACCGGTTCAGGCGCGGCAGTGATTTCCATCAGCCGCCCATCTGTAAGTTCGACCGCATCCCCTTGGTTCAGCGACGTGGTTTGGGGCAGATCCACCAAGATCTTTTCGCCGTCCGTGCTGGTCAGCAGTTTGCGGCGAAAAAAACGCCCCTCGTAGTCCAGCGAAATGGTCCCAGCGGAGCCCGACCAGCTGCCGGATGTTCTGATGATCTGTGCAATATTTTGGGACACGGGGTCGTCTCTTGTCTTTCAAAGTTAAGGGGTCGTGAGGGACACTAGTTCAAACACATCCAAGGTGCGCCCGCTGTCCTCGTCGTATTCGTTTGCAGCCAGATAAGACAGTTTGAGGGCCGGGAAATACACCAGCGTGTCGACCCAATTGTCCTGATCCTGATAGGCGATCTTTACCTCGATGGCGTCATAGGTGCAGTCGCCAAATGTCTGAGCCGGGATCGCCGCGAAGCTATAGGCATGGGTCTCCGCCTCAAAATCACCGGATGAACTGACAATCACGGTTTGAAGGAACTGAAGCCCAGCCTTAGGGTTTGGCAGCTCTGTTGGCGCGACCGGAAAGGCATAGTTGATCCGCGTGTTGTGATCGGGTTCACCGTTCTCCAGATCGACGCTCTGCAACGTGTAGACGCCCTTGCCCACCAGCAAGTTGGACTGCCAGCCATCCGTCGCCGTATAGCGCATCGCCAGCACGTCAGGGCGCTGGCGGGTGATCAGCTCGGTGTCGCCAGAGGCATAGGTGAGCAGAATGCCACGCTCAAGATCCGCCTCTGTCGGGCAGGCGAGAGCAATGGCAGGAGAGACCGCGAGAAGGGCAGGCAGAAGACAACGCATAAAGACCTCAGAACAAGAAATACCGCTGGGCCATAGGTAACTCGGTCGCTGGTTGGCATGTCAACAACTCGCCGTCTGCGCGCACTTCGTAGGTTTCCGGGTGCACGTCGATATCTGGCGTGGCGGTGTTCAGTTTCAGCGCTGATTTGCCGATGTCTCGGGTGTTCTGAACCGCAACGGTGTCTTTGGCCAGACCAAGGCTTTCTTTGATGTTCAGGCTTTGGGCCGCGCCAGACACAAAGGTCACGGCTGATCTTTCCACAGACCGCCCGTATGCGCCCCACATGGGTCGCGAATAGACCGGCTGAGGCGTCGGGATCGAGGCATTCGGATCGCCCATCTGCGCAGCGGCAATCGTGCCGCCCAACAGAACCATCGCTGGTTTGACGCCAAAGAAAGCTGGGTTCCACAGCACCAGATCCGCGCGTTTGCCTTCTTCGATGCTGCCTATTTCGTGGCTGATGCCGTGGGCGATCGCGGGGTTGATCGTGTATTTGGCCACATAGCGGCGCACACGGAAGTTGTCGTTGTCACCAGTTTCTTCGGCCAGTTTGCCGCGCTGTTTCTTCATTTTATCAGCGGTTTGCCAGGTGCGTATGATGACTTCGCCCACACGTCCCATGGCCTGACTGTCCGAGGCGATGATCGAAAAGGCCCCCATGTCGTGCAGAATGTCTTCGGCGGCGATGGTTTCGCGCCGGATGCGGCTTTCGGCAAAGGCCACGTCTTCTGGGATGGATTTGTCCAGATGGTGACAGACCATGAGCATGTCCAGATGCTCTTCGATGGTATTGACCGTGAAGGGCCGCGTTGGATTGGTCGAGGAAGGCAACACATGCTCTTCGCCGCATATCTTAATGATATCTGGGGCATGGCCGCCGCCTGCACCCTCGGTGTGAAAGGCGTGAATCGTGCGCCCCTTCATGGCCGCCACGGTGTTTTCGACAAAGCCGCTTTCATTCAGTGTGTCCGTGTGAATCATCACCTGAACGTCCATGTCATCGGCAATAGACAGACAACAGTCGATCGCCGCCGGAGTGGTTCCCCAATCCTCGTGCAGCTTCATGGCACAGGCACCTGCGTTGATCTGTTCCTCAAGCGCCGCTGGCAGTGACGCATTGCCCTTGCCCGCAAACGCAAGGTTCATCGGAAAGGCATCTGCGGCCTGCATCATGCGACCAATGTGCCAGGCACCGGGGGTGCAGGTGGTGGCCAAAGTACCGTGGGCTGGACCGGTGCCTCCGCCCAGCATGGTTGTCAGGCCGGAATGCAGCGCGTCTTCGATTTGCTGCGGGCAGATGAAGTGGATATGTGAATCAAAACCGCCCGCGGTCAGAATCCGGCCTTCGCCCGCGATTGCCTCGGTGCCGGGTCCAACGATGATATCGACACCCGGTTGCGTGTCGGGATTGCCCGCTTTGCCGATCTTGTGAATGCGACCGTTCTTCAGGCCCACATCCGCCTTGTAAATCCCTGTGTGATCCACAATCAGCGCGTTGGTGATGACGGTATCAACGGCGCCATCTGCGCGCGTCGTCTGGGCCTGTCCCATGCCGTCGCGAATGACTTTACCGCCGCCGAACTTGACCTCTTCGCCATAAGGTCCGGTCAGATCGCGTTCCACTTCGATGATAAGATCTGTGTCCGCAAGACGTAGCTTGTCGCCAACGGTCGGGCCGAACATAGCGGCATAGTCGGAACGTTTGATGGTTGCTGGCATCCTAGAGCTTCCCCATGACCTGCTGATTGAACCCATAGACGACCCGGTTGCCCGAAATCGGGATCAGGTTGACGTCTCGCCTTTGTCCCGGCTCAAACCGCACGGCGGTGCCAGCGGCGATGTCCAGCCGCATGCCGTGCGCGGCGACGCGGTCGAACTCTAGTCCGGGGTTGGTTTCGGCAAAATGATAGTGGCTGCCGACCTGAATGGGGCGATCCCCTGTATTGGCGACCATGAGGGTTAACACATCGGCGCCTTCATTCAGGGTCAACGTGCCCTCTGCGGGGATCAACTCGCCCGGGATCATTTGCGACTGCCTGCCCGCACCAGAGCGAGCCCGCCCGCCAGAGCGATCAGAGCCAGCCCCATGGTCAGGCCTTCAAAGCCATGTGGATGCAGATGCGCGCCGCTGTGTGCCAGCGCGGGTGTTGCAAGAAAGAGTATGGCAAAGGTAGAGTATGTGATTGTTTTCATTTTGGTTTCCTCAACGAATAGGGGCGTGGACGGTCACAAGTTTCGTGCCGTCGGGAAAGGTGGCCTCGACCTGAACCTCGGGGATCATCTCGGCGACGCCGTCCATGCATTGATCGCGGCTGACCACTTCGGCTCCAGCCTGCATCATGTCAGCCACAGAGCGTCCGTCGCGCGCGCCTTCGACCACCGCGTCGGTGATCAGGGCGATCGCTTCGGGGTGGTTCAGCTTGACGCCACGCGCCAGCCGTTTGCGCGCGACTTCTGCCGCCATGGCCACCAGTAGTTTGTCTTTTTCCCGAGGGGTCAGTTGCATGTGTCTAAAGTCTCCAGGACGTAGGAAGCCCGTCGCCGGATAGGCGATCGAGGATCGGCAAGAGCGAGGTTCGTAAAGTGTGGCTGTCAGAGGTCACGCACCGCAGCGCCAGCACATCCGGAGCCAAGAGCGTTGAGCCCCCGGTCTGGGGCAGCAAGCCGCGCACCGCTGGTAGATGGGATTGCGCATCTGGGGCCACATACAGCAGGCTTACCATCGCGCCAGCCTTCGCGCTGACGGCTGGGCCGGTGAGTTGCGCGGCCACATCCCCACTAAGGTGTGTGCCATCATAGTATAACGGGGAGCCTGCGCGGCTCACCCGAATTTTGTCTTTGAATTCAACGTCTCGCAGCACTTCGCCCATGGCGGTGCGTCCGAAAATCACTGGCTCGACCATCAGGAATTTGGCGTCGGCCTCAAGCGCGACATGCAAGCTGCGGTACAGGCGGGCGCCGTCAAACAGGATCAGCTCTTGCGGCATCCAGTGCAGCGATGCGCCTGTGGCCACCGTCAGGTGACTGTCCATGGTCGCATGGCCGTCTTTGGCGCGATAGGCGCGCTCTGCCGCCTGTGTTGTCAGCGTCATGTGGCTGTTCGTACCGGCGGTTGCCTTGATCGATAGTCGATCTCCGCCCGTCAGACCGCCCGAGGTGTTAATCATGATCGCCTGAACCCCGTGACCACGTGGAAACAGCGCCTTCAGCGCGCCGGACGTGCGGAACCGGTCAATACCCGAACCACGGCCCACAGATTTGCTGGACAGGGCCAACGTGCCTTGCGTGCGCGGCACTGGACCGATCGCAGTAGGGGGCACGCGGGACGTTGAGACGTCAGGATATGCGGTTGCAAGCGGGATGGTGGGCCTCTGGCGGTTGACGCAAAGCGAAAGATACCGACCAAAACTTGGCAATTTTTCAAAGCATTAAAAGCAAAATGCTGCTGTAGCGGGAAAAAGATGCGTGAAAAATGCGCGTATGATTAAAATTTAATCAAATTGAGGTGCGCGACCTGCGCGCAAAAAAAACGCGCCCCGAAAGGCGCGTAGGACACTGTTGGGGATAGTGAAGTTAATGCGTCCGCAGAAACACGGCTTCTCGTTTGTTCAACGTACGGCGCGCGGACACGAACATGCCCAGCGTTTCGCGCTCGCGCAATTCTGGAAAGATTTTGAAGATTTCGTCCTTCTGCGCCGTGTCCAGGGTGCCCAGGGAGTAGTCTCCGGGCTGGAAACTTTCTGACCACGCGCCATTGCCCAGGATGACTTCGTGGTGCTCGAACAGAACGTGGTGATAGCCAACGCCGCCCAAGTTCACACGTGACACACCTTTTTTGCCCAGCAGATGCTTGGCGGCGACCAGCGTTTCGCGCTCATCAAAGACCAGAGCCGTGATGTCGTTGGTGATCAGCATCCGGTGATTGGGCGAGACCAGAATATCGGTGTCAGGCGCATTCGGACCCAAGGCACCGGCCTTAATCAGAATAGGGCGCAGGTCTGCATTGTTGTCCAGATCCATCGACGTGAATTCGCGGTGCCCAACCCAGGCGATCTCCTGAATGCCGTTGTCGCGCGTGATGACCTTGTCGCCGGGGTGCAGGCTTTCAATTGCGCGCGTCCCTTTGCATGTGGCGATCTGCGTGCCAGTTGCAAAACAAATCGGGGGCCATGGGGCGCCTTCGCGGATGTCCTTGTCGTTCATGCCAGTGCCAACCTTTCACCAATCCTCAGCCGTCTGAGGTGACTGCAAACACAGGACCAGAGATGTCCCAAAACAGCGCGAGCATGTGTCAAATCCCCTTATGACGACATCGCGCTTGTGCGTCCTTGAGAGTAGCCTAGGGGCGAGGGGCGGATTTCCAAACACTCAACTGGGCCGGTTTGCCCGCCTGTGGACAGGTTTCCGCCCGATTTTCGCCACATTTTCTACGCCACGCTTGGGGCTTTGTTTCGCGTTGCTGAACAATGAAACGCGCAATGCGGTGTGATTAACGAAACGGCTCCGGTTTCAGGGCTGGTTTGGAAACAATAGACCCGCGACTGTTACGTGAGCTTTCAGTTTTAACCTGCTGTTAAGGTTAGGGCATTCTTTGTCCCAGTTTTGGCGCCAGTGTCTGGAAAATAGGACGACTGTACCGGAAAGAGGCGCAATTCCGGTCTCACCCTGATCAAAGCCCGCGTGTTTGATTCGATCCGACGCCCCGATCACCCTTGTCTGGCTACCGCTGTGGGTGTAACTGCAAAACCTCGACCCCGCTACCCAATGGCACCGCACCGTGACCCAACCCGACCTCGCAAAATCAGCCCGCCTGTCCGTGGCACCCATGATGGACTGGACCGACCGCCATTGTCGGTACCTGCACCGTCTGCTGTCGCGCGAGACGCTGCTTTATACCGAGATGGTGACAGCGCCTGCGTTGGTGCGGGGGGGGGCTTTGCACCTGCTCGATTATTCGGACGAAGAACATCCGGTGGCGTTGCAGTTGGGCGGCTCTGATCCGGCCGAGCTGGCGCAGGCCGCCAAGCTGGGCGCGCAGGCGGGCTATGATGAGATTAACCTGAACGTAGGCTGCCCGTCAGATCGCGTGCAATCTGGCACCTTTGGCGCTGTGCTAATGCGGCAACCGGACTTGGTTGCCGACTGTGTTGCGGCGATGCAGGATGCGGTGGATGTCGAGGTCACAGTAAAATGTCGGATTGGCGTGGATGACCAGACGCCCGAGCAGATCTTGCCGCAGTTCCTTGAAACAATTGCGAAACGTGGGATCACGCGGTTCACGATCCATGCGCGCAAGGCGTGGTTGCAGGGCCTGTCGCCAAAGGAAAACCGCGATATTCCGCCCTTGGACTATCCGCTGGTCCACCAAATGAAGGCACAGTTCCCGGACCTGCATCTGTCTATCAACGGAGGCATCGCCACGCTGGACGAGGCACTGTTGCATCTTGAGGCCGGACTGGACGGCGTGATGATTGGCCGCGCGGCCTATCATAATCCGGCAGACATTCTTGTCGAGGCCGACACCCGCATGTATGGCACCGTTCATCAGATCACGGCCGCGGACGCGGTGCGCGCGATGTTGCCTTATATTGAAAGCCACCTAAGTTCCGGTGGGCGACTGCATCAGGTGACGCGTCATATGCTCGGGCTGTTTGCCGGGCGGCCGGGCGCGCGTCTGTGGCGGCGGGTGTTGTCGGAAGGGGCCAGCAAACCCAACGCAGGCCCCGAGCTGGTGCAAGAGGCCTTGCGCCATGTCGAACAGGCCACCGCCACAGTAGGAGAATGAAATGCCCGAGATGAGTTTACTGTTGCCGCTTTTGGCCTTTCTGCTGGCGATCGGGGCTTTTGCGGGTGTTTTGGCAGGGCTTTTGGGTGTTGGAGGCGGGATCGTTTTGGTGCCAGCGTTTTTCTATAGCTTTCAAGTCCTTGGCTATGACGGTCCGCAGCTTATGCAGGTCTGTTTGGCCACTTCGCTGGCAACGATTGTTGTGACCTCTGTGCGCTCTGTGCTGAGCCACAATAAGAAAGGCGCGGTGGATTGGGAGATCTTGCGCACCTGGGCGCCAGGGATTGCTGTTGGCGCGGCAATTGGCGTTGCGGTCGCTTCAAACCTACGCTCCGAAGTGTTGCAGGGCGTGTTTGGTGTTTTGGCCATGATCGTCGGGCTTTACATGGGCTTTGGCCGCTCGGAGTGGCGTTTGGGTCAAGTTATGCCTGTGGGCGCGCGTCGCGCGGCGATCAGTCCAACTGTCGGGTTCCTGTCTGTTCTGATGGGTATCGGCGGCGGCAGCTTTGGGGTGCCGCTCATGTCGCTTTATAATGTCGTGATCCACCGCGCGGTGGCGACGGCCGCGGGTTTTGGTCTGGTGATCGCGGTGCCCGGGGTTATCGGGTTTCTATTGCTCGAGGTCGATCCTGCGTCGCGGCCTCCGTTTACCATCGGAGCAGTCAATCTGATCGCTTTTGGTATCATCGTGGCCATGACGCTGATCACGGCCCCATGGGGCGTGAAACTGGCGCATAGCCTTGATCCAAAACCGCTGAAACGCGTGTTTGCGGTGTTCCTGGTGCTGGTGGCTATCAACATGTTGCGGCGCAGTTTTGGCTTCTGAGGGCGCGCTTGTCGCGCAGTTTCACAAAAAAGGCTGGCTGCGCTTTTCCTTTGACGCGGATGTCGCGGCTTGGGCTGCGGCGGCGCGTGTTGCAGGTCTTCGCGCCGCTCAAGACGCCAAACATGCCTATTGGTGGCAATGTCAGAACACGTGGTTTGTGGGCGTTGATGCGCTGGACAACGCGGCGGATGGGTCTATCGACGGGATAGGCTTGGGCGAAGGGCTGCTGGCAAAGCTGCGGGGGCTGTTCAACGAACTGCCGCCATTTCATCCCGCACAGGTTTCAATCATCAAAGAGGGGTATCCGAAACCCCGCGAAGGCGAGACTGAGGCCGCATTTGGCTATCGGCTTCGGCGCGACGCGGCCCATGTCGACGGGCTGCGGCTGAACCGCGAGACCAGCGCACGGGTGTGCGACGAGTATCACCAGTTTATTCTGGGTTTGCCACTGAACCCGGCCAATGCCGCGGCCAGTCCGATGGTGCTTTGGGAAGGCAGTCATCACATTATGCAACCTGCCTTGGCCCAAGCTTTGGCGGATCATCCGCAGGATGCTTGGCCGAATGTGGATATAGCACAGCCATATAAAGCTGCACGGCGCGAGGTCTTTGATCGCTGCACGCGTTTGGAGCTCGCGGCAAAGCCGGGCGAGGCCTATGTGATCCACCGGCATCTCTTGCATGGTGTAGCCCCCTGGGGGCAGGGCGCGAGCGCCGATCCAGAGGGCCGCATGATCGCCTATTTCCGCCCGGAAATGGCTGGCGGGATTCAGTCTTGGATCACATTCTAAATATTTAATATTTAACGATTTTGCCCAGATTGCGTTCGCGGATTGAGGACACTTCTGTCCCGCGCCCATTTTCGTTTCCAAAAACCGCGTAAGTAACCACAATAATTTGCGAATGAGGCGAAAGTGCGGTGAGCCTGCGTCGACCGCTATTTATTCATTTGAGGGATTCTCATGAGCCTTTTTTACTTGCTTGGCCTCTTGGCCATTGGTGCCACCCTGTCTGCATTCATTGACTTTGGCAGCGACGATGACGCTGACACAGATGACGGGAGCGGCCCGGAAGCGGATGCAACACGCGTTATTGGAACTGAAGGCGACGACATGCTGACGGGCGGCGCTGGCACCGACCTGTTGCTGGGTGGCGGGGGCATGGATGTTCTCGACGGTGGCGCCGGCAATGACGAACTCAGAGGCGGGACCGGCGACGACACGCTGATCGGCGGCGAAGGCAACGATGTCTTGCTTGCGGCGCGTGGCAGTGACGAGCTTTCTGGTGGCGACGGCGAAGATTTTCTGTACGGCGGTGTTGGTGACGATGACCTGTCCGGCGATGACGGCAACGACATCCTTGATGGCGGGCAGGGCGAAGACACCCTGCGCGGTGGCGATGGCGATGACCTTGTGTTCGGCTTTTTTGACTCGTCCCGTGATGGCGTCGTGGACGCGAATGATATCGTTGACGCGGACTACCTTGAAGGCGGTGACGGCAATGACATCATTGCGATGGGCAGCGGAGACATCGCCAACGGCGGGGCCGATGCGGATCTGTTTTTGACCGGTGTTTATGTGGACGGGACCGAAGCACCCTTGATCGAGGATTTCACGCCTGGTGAAGACCGGCTGGGTATCAATGTGCCTGACGGCGCAACGGTGTTCGTGTCAATTGCTGCAGAAGCGGGTGATGCCATCGTGCGCGTAGACGGCGAAATCGTTGCGCGGCTTACTGGAGTTGGAAGCACGCTGACGCTGTCTGACATCTCTGTCCTAGAGAATGATGCCGTTCTGACAATGGTCGCGTAAAAGGCGAGTTTAGTTCGATATTGTAAACAATTTCGGAAAACCGGTCATTTTGCGCAACCAAAAGCTGCGCAAATGTTGCGAAAGTTAAATTACTTGAGGCGGGCCGCGCGTCCGCCTCGGCGTTTTTTCAGCCGTGGTGCACGGTTTGGAAGCTCGTCCATGATCTCTTTGCGTTCGTCTTCAGAGAATTTCGACCAGGCCCCGATCTCGTCGATCGAGCGGTAGCATCCCGTACAGATCCGCTCTGTCGGGTGGATCACACAGACCTGAATACAGGGGCTGTCGATTTCGTTTCGTCTCCAGACCCGCGACTTCTCGTCCATCGTCGTCTTCCTATTCTATCCGCGTCTTAGGTGGCCCAAGCGGTCCAACACACCCTGAAGGATATAGGACGCCGCGACGTGATCGATAACCTCTGAGCGACGTTTTCTTGACGTATCGCCCTCAAGAAGAGCCCGCTCGGCGGCAACCGTCGACAGGCGTTCGTCCCAAAAGGTGATGGGCAATGGCGTGAGTTTTTCCAGATTGCGCGCAAACGCACGTGTGGATAGGACGCGTGGTCCTTCGGTGCCATCCATATTCAGGGGCAGGCCAAGAATGATGGCCCCGACATTGCGATCCTTGATGATCTCAAGCAGACGCTCTGCATCCAATGTGAAACGTTTCCGTTTGACCGTTTCAAGCGGCGTCGCCACGGATTGCATGCCGTCTGATACGGCCACACCGATGGTTTTTGTGCCCAGATCCAATCCCATCAGGGCTTGAAAAGGCGGAATATGCGACGCGTCGCTGCTGAGATCTTCAAGTATCATTTAATTGTCCGTTAGCCCTGCATTGGCCGCTGCGGTGTTGATCAAAGACAGGCTATCCGGGGCCGCTTTGAAGATGTCCAGGGCCTCGGTCCAGATATCACGTGCATCCCCCGTGCGTCCCAAAACACCGAGTGCTGTGATCAGTTGCGCCCATTCCTCGGCAGAGCCACCCTCTGTGGCAAGCCGGTCCGACAGGCTTGAAACCATGCCTTCGATCATTGCGGCACGATCCTGCGCGGTCAGCGACTCGGCGGCTTCGATGTCGGCGACCGAGGGGCCGCGCGGTGCAGGCGGGTCATAGCGCACCCCCGCGATCCAGGCGAGGTCTTCGATGTTGGCCCGGATAGGGGCGATCCAGGGCGCGTTTTCAGGGCCTTCTTCCAACAATGAGCGCCAGAACCGGAAGGTCAGATCCGGGCGGCCCGTCTGCATCATCAGCAGGCCAGTGTAATACCGTGCGAAGCCATTCTGCGGCTCGCGCCGTGATGCCTCGGCCAAGGCGGCCTCTGCCTCGGGCGAGATATAGCCTTGCGCCGCGATCATGTAATAATCCGCAAGCGCCAGATAGTCGTTTGTCGTGACCGCGTCGCCCTTTAGTTCGATGATCCGGGACTGTGCCACATGTGCACGCGTATAATTGCCCAACGCAGCTTCGTTCCGCGCCAGCAATTGAAACCCTCGCAGATCGTCCGGACGTGATTTAACTACGTCTCGTAACTGTTCAACAAGGTTCAACAAATCTGGATCAGGCTCTGGTGGATTATCAGCCGGAATCTGCGCTTCAAAATCCGCCTGAGACAGCCTGTCGCTTGCACTCGCGCGCGCATCCTCAAGGCGTTCAGACAAGGGCATATCGCCCATTTGCGGCTGACCCAGATATCCGTAAAGGCCAAGACCACCTGCCGTCACAAGGATTGCGGCCAGCGTCAGCCCGCCCCATGTGGCCACGCCGGTCTGCGCGCCTTTTGCTGCATGCGTAGATGCGGCGCTGTCAGCTGCCAGCAGACGACGCGAGACTTCGGTTCGCGTGCGCTCAGCATCGCTCTCGCTGAGAACGCCACGCGCCAGATCGCGGTCCACCTCTGCAAGCTGGTCCCGATACACCTGAACATCATAGGGCGCGGCATCCAGTTCTGTGTCCTGCCCACGCATCAGGCTGCGCCCCAGCAGGGCGGTCACGACCACGGCCAACAGACCCGCGATTAGCCAGAATTCCATCATTCTTTCCTATCTTTGCCGGTTCTGATGTAACCTCGTCGGGCCACACAAAAAAGGGGGAGTGTAAAATCCCGCCACAATGTCGCAACTTGGCATAAAAGGGACGGTTTGACTGGGGCCGATTTCTGGCTCATGAGGCACATCACTTAAAACGCCACAATTGGAAGTCTTGGATGAAACGCTATTCTGCATTTGCGATCGCCCGCGAGGCCCTGCGCTTTCACAGCGGCTGGGAACGCGCCTGGCGCAGCCCCGAGCCGAAAAAGAAATACGATGTCATCATCGTCGGGGCCGGAGGGCATGGTCTGGCGACCGCCTACTATCTTGGTAAGAACTTTGGCATCTCCAATGTGGCGATCATCGAAAAAGGTTGGCTTGGCGGCGGCAATACGGGCCGTAACACCACGATCATCCGCTCAAACTACCTGCAAGACAGCTCGGCCGCGCTCTATGAAAAGGCGCGCAGCCTTTACGAGACGCTGTCGCAGGATCTGAACTACAACGTGATGTTCAGCCCGCGCGG
>NZ_CAXREH010000114.1:0-19888 GCF_964229375.1 Cognatishimia sp. | reverse complement strand
TGAATGTCTTGTCCAGACCATAGAGCACGCCCGCTACGGTCGCGAGGGCTGCAACGATCATCCATGTCTACAGAACAACGCGTTCCGGGTTGATGCCCGACAGCAGCGCCAGATCTTCGTTGTCAGAATACGCACGCATGGATTTACCGGTGCGTGTGCGGTTGAGGAACCAGAACAGCAGCACCACAGCAATCACGGCCACAACAACGGTCAGACCCTGCGTGGTTTTGATCGCCAGACCTTCGCGCAGGCCTGTCAGCTGTTTGAATTCACGTACCGAGATGATGAAACGTTCGCCGTCGGCAAATTTCTGGTCATCAGGGCCGATAATAAAGCGAACCAGACCGTTCATGATGAACATCACACCCATCGAGACGATCACAAGGATCACCGGTTTCGCCTTTTGAGCGCGATAGAATCGATAGACCATTCGGTCTGTGATCAGCACAAGAGCAATACAGCCCAAAATCGCGAACGGCAGTGCCAGGAGAGCCGTGGGCAGGGGCCCAAAGCTGATGCCGAGAGATTGGAACCAGAAAGTCATAAGCACAGCGATCATCGCGCCAAAGGCCATGGTGTCGCCATGGGCAAAGTTCGAGAACCGCAGAATGCCGTAGATCAGTGTCACCCCAAGCGCGCCAAGCGCCAGCTGACTGCCATAGGCGGTCGCAGGGATCACAACAAAGTTTAGAAGCGCCACGATGGCGTTGAGGAAATCCATCGCTTAGCCCCCCAAGAAAGATTTACGGACTTCTGGGTCGGCCAGAAGCTCTTTACCGGTGCCGGTATAGGCATTGCGCCCTTGCACCATGACATAGCCCTTGTCGGCGATTTCAAGCGCCTGACGGGCGTTCTGTTCAACCATCAGGATCGGCAGACCGGTACGGCTGACTTCAATGATGCGGTCAAACAGTTCGTCCATTACGATAGGCGAGACACCAGCGGTTGGCTCGTCCAGCATCAGAACCTTTGGCTGCGTCATCAATGCGCGGCCCACGGCCACCTGTTGACGCTGGCCACCGGACAATTCGCCCGCCGCCTGATCGCGTTTGTCACGCAGGATCGGGAACAGCTCATACACCTGTTCCATCGTCTCAGAGATATCGTCAGTGCGAATGAACGCGCCCATCTCGAGGTTTTCTTCGACGGTCATCGACGTGAAGATATTTGAGGTTTGAGGCACAAAGCCCATGCCCTTAACAACGCGGGCCTGTGGGCTAAGCGCGGTGATGTCCTCGCCATCCAGCTTCACAGTTCCCGAGCGCACGTTCAGCATGCCAAACAGCGCCTTCATTCCTGTCGATTTGCCTGCGCCATTCGGACCCACAATCACAGCGATCTCGCCGGGGTTTACCGAAATGGTACAGTCATGCAGGATATCGGGCCCGTTGCCGTATCCTCCGGTGATCGTGTCACCAATCAAAAACGGTTCGCTCATCCGCCGACCGCCTCCTTGTTCTTCAGACCGGTGCCCAGATAGGCCTCGATCACTTGCTCATTGGCTTTGATTTCGTCCAATGTGCCCTGCGCCAGAACCTTGCCTTCGGCCATACAGATGACCGGGTCGCAAAGCCGACCGATGAATTCCATGTCGTGTTCAATCACAACGAATGTATAGCCGCGTTCCTCGTTCAGACGCTTGATCGCATCTGCGATCGTATAGAGCAGCGTGCGGTTCACGCCGGCGCCCACTTCGTCCAGAAACACGATCTTGGCGTCCACCATCATGGTGCGCCCAAGTTCCAGCAGTTTCTTCTGACCGCCCGAGACCTGTCCGGCCTTCAGATCGGCAATATGGCTGATAGTCAGGAACTCCAGAACCTCATCGGCCTTAGCGCGCAGCGCGCGTTCTTCGTCCGCAATCCGTTTGCGGCCAAACCATGTGTTCCAGAGCGTTTCGCCAGTCTGGCCACCAGGCACCATCATCAGATTTTCGCGACATGTCATCGACGAGAATTCATGTGCGATCTGGAACGTGCGTAGCAGACCTTTGTGAAACAGCGTGTGTGGTGGCAGACCTGTGATGTCTTCGCCATCCATTGTGACGCGACCCGCCGTGGGGGGCAGAACCCCTGCAATCACGTTGAATAGGGTGGTTTTGCCAGCACCATTCGGACCGATCAATCCTGTGATTGACCCAGTCTCGATAGACAGTGTGGCCCCGTCTACGGCGTGAAATCCGCCGAAATGTTTGTGTACGTCCTCGACGACGATCATTGCGAAACCCCTCGCATTTGGCCGAGCTAATAAGAGAACAGCCCGGAACTAACCGGGCTGTTCAGGACTAAAAGATCAGACGATCTTAGCGATATTTCGCCGTAGTGATCTCGCCGTTTTCGATGACGATCTGACGGTAGTTACCTGCAGATTCACCTGGGCCGATCAGCTCAACAGCGGACGCGCCGACATAGTCGATGTCGCCACCGTTTGCCAGGATCTCGAGACCTTTCGCCAGTTCACCTGGGAAGATCTGCTCGCCTGGTGCGTTCGCAACCATCATGACTTTCTCTTTGTAAGCTGCTGGGTCCGAAGAACCTGCCGCCTGCATCGCCAGCATGATCAATGCTGCCGCGTCATAAGACTCTGGAGAGAAAGGAGAGGTTGGGTCAAAGTCGCTGCCGGATGCCAGCTCGGTGTACTTCGCAGCACCTGGGCTGTCTGTACCTGGGTGCTGACCGGTGGAACCTTCGATTTCGTCACCGAAGTTTTCCTGCAGTGCAGATCCGATCATGCCGTCTGGGAAGTGGAACGTGTCAAACGCGCCAGTGTCCAGAGCTGCACGGATGATGCCTGCGCCACCTTGGTCAACGTAGCCTGCAACAACCAGACGTTCGCCGCCTGCGGATGCCAGCGCGCCAACTTCAGCAGAGTAGTCCGCTTTGCCGTCTTCGTGTGCTGCAGAGATGGTGACAGAGCCGCCAGCTGCTTCGAATGCTGCAACAAAGCTGTCCGCCAGACCTTTACCATAGTCGTTGTTGGTATAGGTGACCGCGACTTCGTTGATGCCTTCTTCCAGCAGAACTTCAGTCATCACAACACCCTGACGTGCGTCAGAAGGCGCTGTACGGAAGAACAGGCCGTTGTCTTCGTTGTCGTTGTGGCTCAGGCCAGGAGACGTCGCAGATGGAGAGATCATGACAACACCGTTTGCAACCGCAACGTTGTTCAGGATCGCGCCAGTCACACCAGAGCAGTCCGCGCCCATGATGCCTTTTACGCCGTCAGAGGTGATCAGACGTTCAGCAGCCGCAGTCGCAGCGCCGGCGTCAATACAGGTGGAGTCTGCACGTACAGACATAACCTTTGCTCCGCCCAGAAGCGCACCGCTATCGGTAACTTCGGACATCGCCAGTTCTGCACCCGCAGCCATGTGCGGTGTCAGCGATTCAATTGGACCAGTGAAGCCCAAGATAACACCGATTTTAATCTCTTCTGCAAACGCACCGCTGGAAAGCAGAGCCGTTGCAGCTGTCGCTGTTAACAGTTTCTTCATTATTAACACTCCCTTAGTTTTAACTGGACAGGAAGTTACGCACGTTGCTTTTAAATGGGAAGTGGAATTTCATTTTGAGCGCGAAGGGAAAGGAAATAAGTGATTTTCACCAAAATTGTCCTATCTGACAGGAAGAACTGTGAGGGAAATCCCTGCTTTCGGGTCAAAGACCTACTACATGTATGATGTAAAACCCGTGCTTTTTAAGGAGCCAAGCCCATGAGCCACCAACAACGACCAGAAATTTCCCGCTGGATGTCCATTCTGGTTCTGGCTTTAGCCTTTGCTACATTTAGTGCTTTTCCTGCGGCATTGTCAGCACAATCTGGCGGAGGTTTCCTTGACGTCACGCGCCAATACAAAGGGCTGAAAGGTGCGTGGGGGTTTGATTTTCTGCCGGATGGGAATCTGGTCATCACAGAAAAACGCGGGCGCATGTATGTCTCAGACGGCAGTCGGCTGACGCGTCTGTCGGGACTGCCCAATATCCATGTCGACGGGCAGGGCGGATTGTTGGATGTGACCGTCGCGAAAGACTTTGAGAGCAGCCAAGAGATCTTCTTTACCTTTGTGGCCAAGCAGGCGTCGGGGTCTGGCACCGCAGCGGCAGTGGCGCGGCTGGACACCGAAAACGCTCGGTTGGAAAATGTGCGCGTGGTCTTTGAGATGGCAGAGGGATCGCAGGGCGGACGCCATTTCGGCAGCCGGATTGCCGAAGCTGCTGATGGCACTTTGTTTATTACACTCGGTGATCGGGGGGATCGTCCCTCGGCTCAGGATCTGTCCAACCACAACGGCAGTATCGTGCGGATCAACCGAGATGGCAGCATCCCAAGTGACAACCCATTTACCTCTGGCCCCACACCGGAGATCTGGAGTTACGGCCACCGCAACCCGCAGGGCTTGGACATTTCCGAGTCTGGCACCGTTTGGGCCGTCGAGCATGGGGCCAAAGGCGGCGATGAGGTTAATCTGGTCGCGCGCGGCAACAACTATGGATGGCCGGTGATTTCCTATGGCGTGCACTACTCGGGACGTTCGATCGGCGAAGGAACAACCAAAGACGGAATGGAGCAGCCAGAGTTCTTTTGGGATCCCTCAATCGCACCATCGGGCCTGATGGTCTATGAGGGCGCGATGTTCCCTGAATGGCAAGGCGACGTCTTTGTCGGCTCTTTGAAGTTTGACTATATCTCGCGTCTTAGCGGCAGTCCGCTGCGCGAAGTGCAACAGATCGAACTGAGCGAAACCCGACGCGTGCGCGACGTGGCAGAAGGGCCTGACGGCAGCATCTGGTTCATTTCCGAGGATCGCAATGCGATCTATCGGCTTGCTCGCTAGATCGACAGGCGGCCCGATAGGGATCCACGTTCGCGGTAGGGCGTGGTGTTATAATGCGATCGATAGCATTTTGAGAAATGGCTGGGCGAAGCAAAGCCACAGGCCAATGCAACGTTGATAACGCTCATATCGGTCTGCATCAGCAGGTTGCGGGCCTTTTGCAGACGCAATTCCATATAATACCGTTTGGGCGACCGATTGAGATAGCGGCGGAACAGCCGTTCCAACTGCCGGGTCGACATCCCCACATCTTGCGCAAGGATCGATGGGCTGATCGGATCTTCGATGTTGTTCTCCATCATCTGAATGACGATGGACAATTTCGGGTGGCGCACGCCAATGCGGGATGGAACTGAAAGACGCTGCGTATCCTGGTCGGTACGGATGGACGAATAGATCAGCTGATCTGCGACCGCATTGGCCAGATCTTCGTCATAGTCCTCGGCAATCAGCTTGAGCATCAGGTCGATCGAAGCTGTCCCACCCGCAGTTGTTATGCGATTGCGATCAATCACAAAAACCGATTTGGTCAGTTCGATGTTCTCGAATTCTTCGGTGAACCCGTCTTGGTTTTCCCAATGGATGGTCGCCTGTCGATCCTCAAGCAGCCCCGCGCGCGCCAAAGTATATCCGGCCGTACAAAGTCCACCAACCGTTGGACCCTTGCGTGATTCCCGACGCAACCAATTCAACACTTTAGGCGTGGTGGATTGCTGAATGTTTACGCCGCCACACAAAAAGATGGTGTCATCGCGCTGAACAGGCTCAAGCGCCATATCCACGGTAAAGGTCGCGCCCGCAGAACAGGTGACAGGCTCGCCATCTTCAGAGGCCAATATCCATTCATAGAGCTCCTGACCTGCCATGCGATTGGCAATCCGCAGGCTTTCTACCGCTGCACTGAAACACAACATAGTGAAATCATTCAGCAAAACGAACACAAACCGCCGCGGTTTGCTGCCGTTACGGGTCACATTCATGGTTGGTAGAAGAGACGACATAAAAAGGACTCACCATCTCGGGGTACTCTGGAAGATTAACACACTTGATGCAGGAGGGCCGCGCCCGTCAAGAGAGATAATTGACCTATGGCGCTTAATGCTGTGACGCAGTATAGCTGTGGCGCTAACATTTTGAGATTCCGGAGTAAGGACAATGGCGAATTGGCAAAAATCTGACTGGCGTAACAAGCCTCGTGTTCAGATGCCTGAGTATACGGACGCATCTGCGCTGACTTCTGTAGAAGCACAGCTCACAAGCTATCCGCCGCTGGTCTTTGCCGGTGAGGCGCGTAGCCTGAAAGCCAAGCTGGCAGCCGCGTCTCGCGGCGAGGCCTTTTTGCTGCAAGGCGGCGACTGTGCCGAAAGCTTTGCACAGTTTTCAGCGGATCATATCCGCGACACATTCAAAGTCATGTTGCAGATGGCGATGGTGCTGACATTTGGCGCCAAGGTTCCTGTGATTAAGGTCGGCCGTATGGCGGGTCAGTTCGCGAAACCGCGGTCTGCACCAACCGAGACCGTGGATGGCGTCGAGCTGCCAAGCTATCGTGGTGACATCATCAACGAGCTGGATTTCACTTCGGATGCGCGGATCCCTGACCCTAAGAAGATGCTGCAGGCCTACACACAGGCGGCTGCAACGCTGAACCTGTTGCGCGCGTTTTCACAAGGTGGATATGCGGATATGCATCAGGTGCACGCGTGGACACTGGGCTTTACCGCCTCTGAAGAAGCACAAAAATATCGCAACCTGGCCAACCGTATTTCTGATGCGCTGGACTTCATGAAAGCGGCTGGCATCGACAGCGACAACGAGCACACACTGCATTCCGTTGACTTCTACACCAGCCACGAAGGTTTGTTGCTGGAGTATGAAGAGGCGCTGACACGTTTGGATTCCACGTCCGGAAACTGGCTGGCTGGCTCTGGTCACATGCTTTGGATTGGCGACCGCACACGTCAGCCTGATGGTGCTCATGTCGAGTTCCTGCGTGGCGTGCAAAACCCGATTGGTCTCAAATGTGGTCCGACCACCACCGCCGAAGACCTTAAGGTTCTGATGCAAAAGCTAAACCCGGAAAACGAAGCGGGCCGGCTGACCCTGATCGCGCGCTTTGGTGCAGGCACGGTTGGTGACCATCTTCCACGGCTTATCAAAGCTGTGAAAGAAGAGGGCGCGAATGTTGTCTGGTCTTGTGACCCAATGCACGGCAACACGATCAAATCGGCGACGGGCTATAAAACCCGCCCATTTGACAGCGTTCTGCGCGAAGTGCGTGAATTCTTTGCCGTCCACGGCGCAGAAGGCACAATTCCTGGCGGCGTTCACTTTGAAATGACCGGACAGGACGTGACCGAATGTACAGGCGGCCTGCGTGAAGTGACCGATGAGGATTTGGGATCACGCTATCACACAGCCTGTGACCCACGTCTGAATGCCAGCCAATCGCTGGAACTCGCGTTCTTGGTGGCCGAAGAGCTGTCCAACATGCGTGATGGGGCTGCGGCCAAACAAGCGGTTTAAGCTTTATCGCATAGATTTCAAAAGGGCGGTCGTGATGCGGCCGCCCTTTTTGACTCTTCACCGCACAATGGCGTTGAAGCATATGACAGCATCGCGCTAAATGCGTCATACCAAAGTGGAAAGGCCTCGTAATGTTGAATTCAATGACCGGATACGCCAGCGCCAGCGGGGCGGGACAGGGCTTTGAATGGACCTGGGAAATGCGTGGCGTGAACGCCAAAGGTCTGGATATCCGCATTCGTGTTCCCGATTGGATCGAAGGTCTAGAAGCAGGCATTCGGGCCGTTCTGACCAAATCGCTCAGCCGCGGTTCCGTGTCTGTGGGCCTGCGCATTCAGGCGGTGGACGAGGGATCCGCCTTTTCGTTGAATGAAGCCCATCTGACAGATGTGCTGACGGCGCTGGAAATGATCGAAGAACAGGCGATGGCGCGCGGCATTTCTTTGGCGCCCTCAAAAGCGAGCGATATCATTGGGTTGCGGGGCGTTTTTGAGGCATCGTCTCAGGAAAAAGATGTAAAACAACTGACGCAAGACTTGTTGAAATCGCTACCAGCGCTTGTCGACGATTTTAAATTGATGCGTCAAACAGAAGGCGCAAGCCTTTCAGATATATTGGAAAATCAAATTTCCGAGATTTCTGAGTTGACCGAAAAGTCGGCAATGGTTGCTGAGGCGCGTAAAGACGAGATGAAGGACACGCTAAAGGCAAATCTGGCCCGTGTTCTGGATAACGCCGACGGTGTTGATGAAGCGCGTTTGGCGCAAGAGCTGGCAACGTTGGTTGTGAAAAGTGACGTCACCGAAGAGATTGACCGGCTGAAAGCCCATGTAGATGCCGCACGTGGCCTGATCGCCAAAGGCAGCCCGATCGGGCGTAAGCTTGATTTCTTGATGCAGGAATTCAATCGCGAGGCCAATACGCTCTGTTCAAAAGCGCAGAACGTCGACCTGACGACACTGGGGCTGGATCTGAAGACCGTGATCGATCAAATGCGCGAACAAGTGCAGAATGTGGAGTAAGACATGAGCAACCGACGCGGCCAACTGATCATTCTGTCCTCACCCTCGGGCGCGGGAAAATCGACGCTCTCCAAACGGTTGCGGGCTTGGGATCCGTCCATCGTATTTTCGGTTTCAGCAACCACACGCACTCCACGGCCTGGCGAAGTGGACGCCAGCGATTACTATTTCATGTCCGAAGCTGACTTTAAAACACAGGTCGCCAACGAGGGCATGCTTGAGCACGCGCATGTGTTTGGCAATTTCTACGGATCACCTAAAGGGCCAGTGCAAGAGGCTATCGAGGCCGGCCGCGATGTTTTGTTTGATATCGACTGGCAGGGTGCCCAGCAGATCCGAAATTCCGCTCTTGGTCAGCACACGCTGTCGATCTTTATCCTGCCCCCGTCGATCAAAGAGCTGCGCCGCCGTCTGGAAACCCGCGCGCAGGACAGTGACGAGGTCATCGCGAAGCGCATGCAGAAAAGCTGGGACGAAATCAGTCATTGGGGCAGCTATGACTATGTGCTGATCAACGATGATCTGGACGCCACCGAAGCCGATCTGAAAAGCATCCTTACGGCCACACGCCTGCGCCGTTTGCAGCAGCCACAATTGGTCGATCACGTGCGTGACCTGCAACAAGAGTTCGGAGACAGCCAATGACACTTTACAGTCTTGATGGAATTTCACCGACAATCGCAGAGGACAGTTGGGTTGCTGCGGACGCCAATATCATTGGCAAGATCACCATTCACGCAGGCGCGTCTGTCTGGTTTGGTGCAACTTTGCGGGGCGACAACGAAGAGATCGTTATAGGTGCGGGGTCTAACGTGCAGGAAAACACGATCATGCACACCGACATGGGCTATCCGCTGGTTGTGGGCGAGGGGTGCACCATCGGTCACAAGGCCCTGCTGCATGGCTGTACTATTGGTGACAACAGTCTGATCGGCATGGGCGCGGTTATTCTGAACGGTGCGAAGATTGGTAAAAACTGTCTGATCGGGGCCAATGCTCTGATAACAGAGAACAAAACCATTCCTGACGGCTCCCTTGTGATGGGATCTCCGGGCAAGGTGGTGCGCGAGTTGGATGCCGAGGGGATCGAGGGGCTTAAGGCCTCAGCCCTAAACTATCAACGCAACATGCGCCGGTTCCGCGACGGATTGGTCAAACTCTAGGTCTTGGACAGAAGACTTTACATTCTGGGCGTGTTCCGAAACGTTGGCGCAAAATTCGACGTTCCGTTCAACAGCACAGTAGTGTCATGATTCAGTCTCTTCTCGAAGCCATCCCATTGCCCGCTGTTTTCATTGGAACAGATGCCCGTCTGCTGGGCGGAAATGAACAGGCCATACGCCTGCAGCCCAATGCCGGGGATCGGCGCGCGTTCATTTTGGTGTTTCGCCAACCCGGGTTCAGCACCGCATTTGAAGAGTGCATTCGAACCAAGCAAACCCAGACGACGGTCTATCTGCATTCCGATGGCGGGCATGAGATTCGGTATGATGTGACGTGCTCTTATGTCGATCTTGAAAGTACCAAGGGCGTTCTGGCGTGTTTTCGTGATGTCACAGAGGTCGAACAGGCCGGCGAGATTCGCAGAGATTTCGTTGCGAACGTGAGTCATGAACTTAAGACGCCTCTGACGGCCTTGCTTGGCTTCATCGAAACGCTGCAGGGGCCTGCGCGCAACGACACAGCGGCGCAAGAACGGTTTTTGACCATCATGGGCGCCGAGGCCAGCCGGATGAATCGCCTTGTCGGGGATCTTTTGTCCCTGAGTCGCGTCGAAGAAGAGGCGCGGCTGCGGCCGACAAATGAACTGGACGTGTCTGACATTGTCAGGACAGTTGCCCGCAATCTAAGCGAGGTTGCAAAGGCTCAGAACGTCACAATCACATTGCACGGTCTAGACAGCGGGGCCGATCTGACTGTGCTTGGCGATCCCGATCAGCTTTTGCAGGTGTTTACCAACCTGGTCGAAAATGCTGTAAAATATGGTGGATCAGGGGGCGAGGTGTCGATTGGTTTTAAAACCGTCGAACGCGATCTGTTTCTGCGGCGGCCTGCCGTGCGTATTGATGTGACAGACAACGGGCAGGGGATTGACCCATTGCATATCCCTCGGCTGACGGAACGGTTTTACCGGATCGACTCACATAGATCGCGCGAGATGGGCGGCACCGGTTTGGGGCTGGCCATCGTCAAACACATCGTGAATCGCCACCGCGGACGACTGAAAATCGACAGTGACCTGGGCCGAGGCAGCACGTTTTCCGTGATCCTTCCCAAAAATTAACAACCTATGCGGATTTGTAGAGGAAAACTCTACCAGCTTCATAAAACTGTTACACAGCCGTCACAAAAGCTTAGCCGAGCGAACCTAATTCGGCGCTCAGGTTGCTTACTAAACGAGCTTCCCTAATCAGGAGTTATCAAATGTCCGTTAAACTGACCGCGTCCGCTGTTGCGATCGCTGCCGTCGCTGCCACTTCCGCTGCAGCACGTGATCAAGTTCAAGTTGCTGGTTCTTCGACCGTTCTGCCTTACGCTTCCATCGTTGCTGCGGCATTCGGCGAAAACACCGACTTCCCAACCCCAGTTGTTGAGTCCGGCGGTTCTTCCGCAGGCCTTAAGCGTTTCTGCCAAGGTGTAGGCACAGAGCACACCGACGTTGCAAACGCTTCCCGTAAAATCCGCGACAAAGAGATCAAAGCTTGTGCCGAAAACGGCGTAACCGAGATCATCGAAGTTCGCATCGGCTATGATGGCATTGTGTTCGCGTCCCAAAAAGACGGCCCAGCGTTCACTGCTTTCACTCAGTCTGACATCTTTAACGCTCTGGCGCCAAAAGTAATGGTAGACGGCGAGCTGGTCGACAACCCACACAAGCAGTGGTCTGACTTCAACGCTGACCTGCCTTCCGAAGACATCCTGGCGTTCATCCCAGGCACCAAGCACGGCACCCGTGAAGTTTTCGAAGAAAAAGTTGTTGCAGCTGGCTGTGAAGCAACTGGCGCATTCGACGCAATGATGGCAGCTGGCATGTCTGAGGACGATGCAGAAGATGCATGTCTGGAAGTTATGTCCGACGGTCGCGCGGTTGACATCGACGGTGACTACACCGAGACCCTCGCATCCATCGACGCAAACGCAAACGGCATCGGCGTATTCGGTCTGGCGTTCTACGAGAACAACACAGACAAGCTGAAAGTTGCGACAATGGCGGGTGTTGCACCTTCCACAGAAACCATCGCATCTGCCGAGTACCCAGTATCTCGTCCGCTGTACTTCTACATCAAGAAAGCACACATCGGTGTTGTTCCTGGTCTGAAAGAATACGCTCAGTTCTTCGTATCTGACGAGCTGGCAGGCCCATCCGGCCCACTGGCTAACTACGGCCTGGTTTCCGACCCTGAGCTGGCGGCAACTCAAGCCAATGTTGCAGACGAAGGCGCAATGTAATACCCCTTCAGGGGAAATTGAGAGGGGCGGTTGTTACGCCGCCCCTTTTACCTGTCTAGCTTTCCAAAATTCGGGGGACGCATGCCTTTCATCTGGCTCGCTGCACTTGTTCTGGTTCTTGCAGCTCTCGGCTATATGGTCGTTCGCTCAAAGGCTCTTTCGAGTGTCGAAGGGGAAATCAGCGAACTTCACTCGCTCCCGACGTATTATGGCGCCAATGGCGCCTTAAAGATTCTGGTTCCTGCGTTTGGAATTTTGTTTCTGTGGCTGCTGGTGCAGCCTTTTGTGATTGATCGCTCGATTGCTGCGACAATCCCTGCCTCTGAAATTAAAGAGGGCTCTAATATTGGTCTGGTGATGTCCGAAGTCGCGCGGACGGCAGAAGGTATCCGCAATGCGGTCGCTGCTGGCACCATGACGCCAGAGATGGCGCAAGATGGTCGCGCAGATTTCGTTGATTTCAGCCAACGTCTTAAGGACGCAGGCCAAATTGTAACCTCTGACTTGACGGTGACACTTGTACAGGCCGCCCAACAGTACAATGTCTTGGCCTCAATTGGCGGGATCCTGATGACTGTTGTGGTCCTGCTCGCGGCACTTGCCGGTCTTGTGTGGAGCTATGTCGAAACCAACCCTCAGTTCCGCGCCCGCAATGTGGTGGAGCAGGGTGTGCTGGCGATCCTGATCGCGGCCGCTTCGATCGCCATCCTGACGACCATCGGGATCGTCTTTTCCCTTGTTTTCAACACGGTCGAGTTCTTCAAGCTTTATCCCGCCATGGACTTTTTCTTTGGCGTCGACTGGGCTCCAAGTTTCTCGGGACGTGGTGGGTCTTCGTCCCTGGGTGTTCTGCCACTGCTTTGGGGTACAATCTATATCTCGATCGTCGCGCTTGCGGTGGCCATTCCAATTGGTCTGCTGTCTGCGATCTATCTGTCTGAATATGCACCACCCGCAGTGCGCGCGTTCGCGAAACCGATGCTGGAAATCCTCGCGGGTATTCCGACAATCGTTTACGGTCTTTTTGCCCTTCTAACAGTTGGCCCATTGCTGGTCAGCGTCTTTGGCGAGGGCGGCGCGTTGGGAGTTGCGTGGCAAGACGGCGGTCGTGCGGTTGTGACAGCCGGTATCGTTATGGGCATCATGCTGATCCCGTTCGTCTCGTCGCTGTCTGACGACATTATCAACGCCGTGCCACAGGCGATGCGTGATGGATCCTATGGGTTGGGCGCAACCCAATCAGAAACCATCCGCCAAGTGGTTATTCCAGCTGCTTTGCCCGGCATCGTAGGTGCGATACTGCTGGCCGCATCGCGTGCCATCGGTGAGACGATGATCGTTGTACTTGGGGCCGGCGCCGCCGCGCGACTGAGCCTCAATCCATTTGAAGCGATGACAACCGTGACTGCAAAGATCGTATCCCAGCTGACAGGCGACAGCGACTTTGCCTCGCCCGAAGCACTGGTCGCCTTTGCATTGGGCATGTCCCTTTTTGTTCTAACGCTCGGCCTGAACGTCCTCGCGCTGTATATCGTGCGCAAATACCGGGAGCAGTATGACTAATGACTGACACATCCATCGAACCCGGCGCAGTGCCAAAGACGACATCGTCGCTATACGACGTCGACAAGCGTACCCGCAAAAGAAACGCCGCCGAAAAGCGGTTCAAATACTATGGCATGGGCGCAATCGGCATTGGCCTGTTTTTCCTGGTGCTGCTCGCGGTCTCTATCGTGCGCTCTGGCTTGCCGGCCTTCACGCAGGCCGTCGTGAAAGTCGACTTTGTTCTGACCCTCGAGCAGTTTGAAGACGCCGAAGGCCAGCTGTTCAAAACCAAAGCCTATGAGGGATACTTCAACGCGGCCTTGGTGGAAAACCTGACAGCGCAGGGCATCGAGGCAACTCTCGACGCCAAGGGCATGGAGCGTATCCTGGGTAAAACCGGCGGCACCATCCGCGCGTTCTATCGGGAAAATCAGGACAAGCTTGGCGTTCCGGTTGAATTCGAACTGGCGACCTCGTCTCGTGTTGATGGCTATCTGAAAGGCCGCGTGACCCGCGAGAACATGGAAGACAGCCGTTTCCTCGTCAAGACCGACTTGGATCTGGTTGATCTGTTGACTGACGCAAATATCGTGCGTCAGGTGTTTAACTGGAACTTCATCACGGGTGCTGACTCGGGCGTGGACAACCCAGGCGGGGCAGGGATCGGGGCCTCTGTTGTGGGCTCGTTCTTTATGATGATGGTGGTTCTGTTCCTGTCACTGCCAATTGGCGTCGCCGCCTCGATCTATCTGGAAGAATTCGCGCCGCAAAACCGCATCACGGATTTGATCGAAGTGAATATCTCGAACCTCGCTGCGGTTCCCTCGATTGTGTTTGGTATCCTTGGTCTGGCCGTGTTCATTCAGTTCATGCACCTGCCACAGTCCGCACCCATCGTGGGTGGCCTTGTGCTGACGCTGATGACCCTGCCAACAATCATCATCTCGACACGCGCTTCGCTTAAGGCGGTCCCTCCGTCGATCCGGGATGCCGCATTGGGCGTCGGGGCCTCAAAGATGCAGGCCGTGTTCCACCATGTGCTGCCTCTGGCGATGCCAGGCATTCTGACCGGCACAATCATCGGTCTTGCACAAGCCTTGGGTGAAACCGCGCCGCTTCTGCTGATCGGGATGGTTGGCTTTGTGGCCCGCGGCTACCCAGACGGCTTTATCGCTGGGTTCACCGAGCCGAACTCGGCCATGCCTGCACAGATCTATACTTGGGCTGCACGCGCTGACGTTGGCTTTTACGAAAAAGCCTGGGGCGGCATCATTGTGCTGCTCGTCTTCTTGCTGACAATGAATATCATCGCGGTCATCCTGCGCCGCCGCTTCGAACGCCGCTGGTAAAACGGCAGAAGGACTTTAGTATCATGTACGACGCACCAAATTTGGAGACCGCCGTGGACCAGAAAAGCATCAAGTTCTCAGCCTCTGGGGTTCAGGTATATTACGGTGACACCCACGCCATCAAAGACGTTTCCGTCGAGATCGAAGACAAGAAAGTCACGGCTTTCATCGGGCCGTCAGGCTGCGGTAAATCAACGTTCTTGCGTACACTCAACCGGATGAACGACACGATCGACATCTGCCGTGTGACGGGCAAGATCCTTTTGGATGGCGAAGACATCTATGATCCAAAGGTTGACCCGGTGCAGCTGCGCGCAAAGGTCGGAATGGTGTTCCAAAAGCCAAACCCATTCCCCAAGTCGATTTATGACAATATCGCCTATGGCCCGCGTATCCACGGGTTGGCCAACACCAAAGCGGACCTGGACGAGATCGTCGAAAAATCCTTGCGCCGTGGAGCGATATGGGACGAAGTTAAAGATAGACTTCATGCACCTGGCACGGGTTTGTCAGGCGGCCAGCAACAGCGTTTGTGCATCGCACGCGCCGTCGCGACAGAGCCTGAAGTTCTGCTGATGGACGAGCCATGTTCCGCGCTTGACCCTATTGCAACGGCACAGGTTGAAGAGCTGATCGACGAACTGCGCACCAGCTATTCGGTTGTCATCGTGACCCACTCGATGCAGCAGGCAGCCCGAGTTTCCCAGAAAACAGCCTTTTTCCACCTCGGCAATTTGGTCGAGTTCGACGACACGTCCACCATTTTTACGAACCCGTCTGATGAGCGCACTGAAAGCTACATCACGGGTCGGATCGGGTAATAAACCATGACCGAAGATCTCCATATTGTAAGCTCTTTTGACCGCGACCTCGAAGGCATTCAGGCCCACATCATGAAGATGGGCGGCCTGGTAGAGGAGGCCATCCTTGATGCATCTCAGGCCCTGATTAAGCGTGACGAGGAACTGTCACAGCAGGTTCACGAACGTGACGCCGCGATTGACGCTCTGGAAGAGTTGATCAACGACGAAGCAGCGCGCGTCATCGCCCTGCGCTCGCCAACAGCGCGGGATCTGCGTCTGATCCTGTCCGTGATCAAAATTTCCGGCAACCTCGAGCGCATCGGCGACTACGCCAAGAACCTCGCGAAGCGGAATACCGTTTTGGTGCACATGGCGCCCGTCGAAGGATCACGCCGCGCGCTGGGTCGCATGGCGCGCGAAGTTCAGATGATGCTGAAAGACACGCTGGATGCCTATATTCAGCGCGACGTCGAGTTGGCGCAAGAAATCCTGGAACGCGACAACGACATCGACCAGATGTACAACGCATTGTTCCGCGAATTCCTGACCTTCATGATGGAAGATCCGCGTCACATAACACCTTGTATGCACTTGCATTTCATCGCCAAGAACACCGAGCGCATGGGCGACCATGTGACCAACATCGCCGAGCAGGTGATCTATCTGGTCACCGGCAAAATGCCAGAGGATAGCCGCCCCAAATCCAGCCTGCTTGAGGCGGATGACGCGGCAGATGGCGCTGACACCTAGGTTGAGTTATGTCTAAAGATCACCCAAAGGTACTTTTGGTAGAAGATGAACCCGCGCAACGCGAAGTTCTGGCCTATAACCTGCGCTCCGAAGGCTTCGATGTGGCGGTTGCCGCTGATGGCGATGAAGCCATGCTGCTGGTGGACGAGGAAAACCCTGACATCATCGTTCTGGACTGGATGCTTCCCGGCATTTCAGGAATCGAGATTTGTCGCCGCCTGAAAACGAAATCGCAAACCCGCGCGATTCCGGTCATCATGCTGTCTGCCCGCGCAGAAGAGGTAGACCGTGTCCGCGGCCTTGAGACCGGCGCGGATGACTATGTGGTTAAGCCATATTCGGTGCTGGAATTGATGGCGCGCGTGCGCAATCAGCTGCGTCGCGTGCGTCCGGCCTCGGTTGGTCAGCGTCTGGAATATGAAGACATCATTCTGGACAGCGAAACCCATCGTGTGACCCGCGATTCCAACCAGCTCAAGCTTGGCCCAACAGAGTTTCGCTTGCTGTCCACATTCATGGAAAAGCCCGGCCGGGTCTGGAGCCGTGAACAATTGCTGGATCGCGTCTGGGGCAGGGACATCTATGTCGACAGCCGGACGGTAGATGTCCACGTCGGTCGATTGCGCAAAGCGCTTTGTGTTCATGGGGGCGATGACCCGTTGCGCACGGTCCGCGGAGCTGGATACGCCCTGGGATAAAGTCAAAGCGTCACTTTTAAAGTGGCGCTTATTTATTTGATTTTGCTGAATTTTGGTAGGCCCGGCAGGACTTGAACCCGCAACCAAAGCGTTATGAGCGCTCTGCTCTAACCAATTGAGCTACAGGCCCTACCTTGTGCCTTTGTGGCTATCATACTGCACTTTGAGGTCAAGAGGGTCGAAACCTCTGTTCCTAGTTTTTGCCGCTAGTTTTTGCGCGAAGCCTCAAATGCCTTTTGTTCCGCCTCGGCGTCATATTCCGTTGCGATCCAATCCCGCAGCGATATCCCGCGCGCCGCATTGGCGGCCTCAAAAGCCCGCAACAAATGCCCCATGATCCCAGTTTTGCGGTCGTTCACATGAAGAAACCGTAAAGACAGCATCTTCTTTGCCTCGGCCATACCTTTGCCCTCTACGTGGATGAGATAAAGCGAACTGGCCAATCCTGCACGATCTGCACCGGATTTACAGTGCATCAGGAAAGGGCGCTGAACGCTGTCAAACAGGTCAAGCAGTCGCAAAAGCTCTTTCGCGTCAGGGGCGTAGCGCGCGTTCAGGTTAATTGTATGCAGGTCGATGCCATATTGCTGGCAGTAATGCTTTTCCAACATATGCGTCGGCGTGCCTTCGCCACCCCTCAGATTCAAAATCACTTTGATGCCCAGTTCAGACAGTTCTTTGAATCGTTTGCCGTTTGGATAGTTGGAGCGATAGACGCCTTCTGAGATTGGATGAAGGTTAGACCAAAAGCGCCGCAGAAACCCATGATCGTACCAGCTTACAAAACGCTCTGCCGCATCCACCGTGAAATTGTCAGCGATCATTTGGCCGGCTTTCGTGCGTTTTTGGCTGTCCCAAGCCTGGATGCGTTTGATCAGTGACACGCTGCTGCCTTTGGTTAACTCTTTGGCGTATCGATACCTGATTGCGCAATGCAGGCAAACCGCAATTGTTTTGATGTCGCATTTCTTCGCTGGTGCCTTGCGAGCCAACCCAGTTTGATTTACTGGACGCGAAAGCATCATTTCGATCAAAGGGGCCATCCATGACCACCGGCAAAAACGGCATCACCTACGCGGATGCAGGCGTTGATATTGACGCTGGCAATGATCTGGTGGAGCGCATCAAGCCAGCCGCGAAGCGGACCAAACGTTCAGGCGTAATGGCGGGGCTTGGCGGATTTGGCGCCTTGTTCGATCTGAAAGACGCAGGCTATAGCGACCCGATTTTGGTGGCCGCAACCGATGGTGTTGGCACCAAACTGCGCATTGCGATCGACACGGGGTATATGGACACAGTCGGCATCGATCTTGTTGCGATGTGTGTGAACGATCTGGTGTGTCAGGGTGCTGAGCCACTGTTTTTCTTGGATTATTTCGCGACAGGCAAACTGGACACAGACTCTGCTGCACGCGTCATCGAAGGCATCGCGCAGGGCTGCGTTGACAGCGGATGCGCCTTGATCGGCGGAGAAACCGCAGAGATGCCAGGCATGTATGAAGACGGCGATTTCGATCTGGCCGGATTCTCTGTCGGCGCGATGGAGCGTGGCACAGATCTGCCCGCGAATGTGGCCGAGGGGGACATCCTTCTGGGGCTTGCCTCTAACGGCGTGCACTCCAACGGCTACTCTCTGGTGCGCAAGCTCGTCGAGGTCTCGGGCCTGACCTGGGACTCTGAGTGTCCATGGGAAGAGGGCACGCTAGGCGCGTCCTTGCTCAAGCCCACAAAGCTTTACGTCAAACCAGCGCTGTCTGCGATCCGCAATGGCGGCGTCCACGCGCTGGCGCATATCACGGGCGGTGGCCTCACCGAAAACCTGCCGCGCGTGCTGCCCGTAGGGTTGGGCGCGGAAATCGACCTGTCGTCTTGGACATTGCCCGGCGTCTTCCAATGGCTTGCCAAAACAGGCGGCATGTCCGAGGCCGAGATGCTCAAGACATTCAACTGCGGTGTAGGCATGATCCTGGCCGTGGCACCGGATCAATTGACATCTGTCCAAGAAGCGCTGGCCGAATGCGGCGAGATGCCAGTCACGCTTGGGACAGTCACCGCTGAGGGCACCATGCGCTACAAAGGCAGCCTTCTTTGAGCCAGCGCGTCGCCATTTTGATTTCCGGAGGCGGCTCGAACATGGTGCGCCTGCTGGAAGATATGGCGCAACCGGGCCACGCAGCGCATCCTGTGCTTGTCTTGGCCAATGATCCCGATGCAGGCGGTTTGGCTAAGGCTGCGGCGCAAGGTGTTGCGACCAAGGTCATCGATCACCGCGACTTCAAAGGCGACCGCGCCGGATTTGAAGCCGCGATCGATAAAGAGCTGCGCGATTCAGACGTCGATATCGTCTGCCTGGCAGGATTCATGCGCATTTTGGGGGCCGAATTTGTTAAGGGCTGGGACGGCCGAATGCTGAACATTCATCCGTCTTTGCTGCCTAAATACAAAGGTTTGAACACCCATCAACGCGCATTGGATGCAGGCGATACGGAACACGGCTGCTCGGTGCATCTGGTGACGCCCGAATTGGATGACGGACCTATTCTGGGTCAGGCCAAAGTCGCGATCAAACAAGGGGATACAGCCCAAGATCTGGCTGCTCGGGTCTTGAAACAAGAGCATCAGCTCTACCCTAAGGTACTACGAGAATTCGCAGCCTCCCTCAAAGCTGAGTGATCGACCCTTTCCCCGACAGTACGTTTGCAATTTCGCCTTTTACCCCGTAGGTCTGGTCTTTAGGCGACGAGCAAGACAAAAAAGTAGATCACCTCTTTATGAAAACACTGACCACCACCGAAGAGTTGGCGCAATTCTGTGACCTGGCACGCACCAAACCTTACGTGACCATCGACACGGAATTCCTGCGAGAGCGGACGTATTATTCAAAACTCTGCCTGATCCAACTGGCCGTGCC
>NZ_CAXREH010000113.1:0-8219 GCF_964229375.1 Cognatishimia sp. | reverse complement strand
CTCGTCGCGGTCTATGAGGCGATCATGGAAAACGCGCGCGCTGTGGGGGGATGCCAATTCGGATCCTATGCGCTGAACGCGATGCGTATTGAAAAAGGATATCACGGCTGGGGCTCTGATTTTGGCACGGAATACACGCTGTTTGACGCCGGTCTGGGGCGTTTCGCGAATATGACCAAAGGCGAATTTATAGGTCGGTCGGCGGTTGAGCAGCAATCACGCCAAGAGGCCGATTGGGAGTGGGTTGGCCTTGAAATTCTGGACGATGGCCCAGAACCTCTGGCCTCGGACCCCATCCTGAGGGACGGCGATTGGATCGGTTATGTGACCTCGGCCAGCCACGGCTATCGCACCGGAACCCATTGCGTGCTGGCCTATGTCAAACGCGGAACGTTGCAGATGGGCGCAGACTGTATGGTGCGCGTGCTGGGGCAGACTCGCAAAGCCCGCCGCCAAGTGCCGCATGTCTATGACCCGGATAACCTGCGGATGAAAGCCTAGGCCTAGAGGCGGGTTTTTACGTCGGCCCAAACATCATCCAAAGCGGATTTCAGGATCGGCGTTGCTTCGGCGATCTCGTCCTCGGTGATGATCAAGGGGGGCATGAAACTGATGCGATCTGGCGGGATCGAGCGCAAATACAGCCCGCGGGCATGGGCGCGATCCTGCACCATAGTTCCAACCTTAAGAGTCGGATCCCAAAGCTGGCGCGTGGTTTTGTTCTGTACCAGCTGAATGCCGCAAAACAAGCCGATCCCGCGCACATCCCCCACCAGAGGGTGATCCATCAACGCCTCGCATCCCGCCAGAAAAGGCTGCGAAACACGGCGCACGTGGCCGATCAGGTCAATGTCATCATAGATGCGCAGCGCTTCTAGGGCGACGGCGGCCCCGACGGGATGTCCGGCATAGGTAAAGCCATGCCCCAACACGCCCGAGGCGTCCGAGGTGCGCATCAGGTCATCAAAGAAATCCTGCCTGAACATAATCGCCGACATCGGAAAGAAAGCCGCCGTCAACGCCTTGGCGCAGGTGGTGCTGTCTGGAGTCAGGTCGAAGGCCTGCGCGCCCCAATAATGCCCAGTGCGCCCAAATCCACAGACGGTTTCGTCCACATGGAAGTGGATGTCATATTTGCGCAGAACATCCTGCATCGCGGTCCAATAGCCTTTGGGCGGGTGAATGGCGCCTCCGCCAGATTGCATCGGCTCTGCGAAAAAGGCGGCAATCGTGTCGGGGCCGGCCTCAAGAATGGTGGTCTCAAGTTCGTCCGCCAGACGGGCCGAAAACTCTTCCTCGGTTTCACCGGCCTTGGCGTTCAAATAGAAATTGGGCGTCGAGACCTTCAGAAAGTCATCCATCGGAAGGCCAAAGCCTGCGTGCATATGGGGCTGGCCAGACAGAGAGACGGCAGCGACCGTATTACCGTAATAGCCCCGCCACCGCGAGATCATCTTGCGTTTTTGCGGCTGGCCCCGCGCGATATTGCGCGCCCAGATGAATTTGATCATCGAGTCGTTCGCCTCGGACCCCGAGCACTGAAACATGGCCTTTTCAAACGGCACCGCCGCTTTGCTGGTCAAGACCCGTGCAAGCTCGGCCACTTTTGGGTGGGATCGGCCATAAAAGGTCGGGGCAAAGGGCAAGTCCTGCATCTGCGCCATCGCGGCCTGTGCCAGCCGGTCATTGTGATAGCCCAGCGACACGCATCCCAGCCCCGAGAACCCGTCAATGATGCTTTGCCCGTCATCAGTTTCGATCCGAACCCCGTGGCCACGCATGGCCATTGCTGTTGGCCCGTCTTGTTGATGCAGGCGCGCGTTTGTTTGTCCGTGCACATGGAATTGACGATCAAGTGCGCGCGGTGAATTGGCATCTGTTAGGGTGGTCATCTGGCTCTCTTTCACTGGGGGTCTCGTCATTCTCAGCAAAAAATTGATTGAGCAACAATCGCGTTAATCGTAGCTTTTGATGAGCAACTTTCACGCAGAGATCAGAATGGACAATCCGCGCCTAGACATTCGCCACCTGCAGATGATCCGCGCCATTGGCAAAACGGGTCGGGTTGTGGATGCCGCTGACGAATTGGGGCTGACCCCGTCCGCACTGTCGCACAGAATTCGCGAAGCAGAAAGGCGGTTGGGGGTGCCGCTGTTTGAACGCATGCACAAGCGCCTGCGTATGACGGCCGCCGCCGAATATCTGGCCCGCTTTAGCGACACGTTTTTAAGCGAGATGTATCTGATCGAGGATGAGGTGCGCCGGATGAACGCGGGCATCGATCACGTGGTGCGGATCGCCGTTGAAAACTACAGCGCCTATCACTGGTTTCCCGCGTTTCTAGAGGTCTTTCGCGCGAAACACCCAACCGTCGATATTCAGATCATGGCGGGCTATCGGCGCGACATGGTGACCTCGCTTTTGGACCGTCAGATCGACCTTGCCATCGTCGCCGCTGAAACAAGCCACGCTGCCACGCGGTCGCTGCACCTGTTTCAGGATCCTTTGGTGTTTGTATGTGCGCCAGAACATCCATTGGCCAAGGCCAAATCGGTGAGTGCACGGGACATCGAGGGGCAAAAATTCATCACGTTCACCAAAATACCTGAGCCAGATCAAGAGTTTGCACGGCTGTTTCGGGCAGAGCGCCGCTATCCAAGCTGGACTGCCGCCGTCGAGTTGCCCGAAGCCATTATCGAGCTGGTCGCGGCAAATCAGGGCACCAGTATTCTGGCGCAATGGGCGATCGCGCCGCATGTGGCCTCGCGGCGAATTATGGCCTTGCCGCTTGGTCCGGTGCCTGTGCTGATGAACTGGAGCTGCAAGTTCCGCGTCGACGAACCCGAGGACGGCGCCGTCCTGCGCGTCGCACGGGAACTGCAAACGTGGCACATTGAAAAAGAACGGTGATTTGGCGTCGTGAGTAGGCCTGTCGCCAGTTAGGATTTCGCCACGCCTGAGGTGGACCATTTTTGCACCTCGCCCCCCCATTTATCGCAATTCCCAACCGGTTTTTGAACACCTAGATCATGGTCTCACTCAAACAGGGATCAAATATCATGGCGCGCACACTGAACCGGACGGAGTTTGTCGAAACCATCAACGCATCCAAGGATCGGGTGTGGGAGGTGTTGTTCACACAATACGGAGACATTCATATCCACAACCCGACGATGGTCAGCTCAACTTATATGAACGGCGCCACACAAGGCGGGATGGATGTCGTGCGTCACTGCAAATTCAACGAAAAGCTGTTCCTGGATGAAAAGATCAACGAGGTGAACGGCACCGACAGCTTTAGCATCGCTGTCGTGTCCCACAATCTGCCGATGGTTAAACATATGTCAGCAACCCATGAGCTGACGGCGTTGTCAGATCGGCAGACGCAGTTGAGGATGATTTCCTTCAATTCCTTTTCGCCAAGCTTCATGAAGTATCTGATGCGTGGCCAGATGACGAAGTCTTTGCGCAAGCATCTGTTTGGATTGAAGTATTTCGCCGAGACAGGGCAGGTTGTTACGATCGCGGACTATGACGATGTCTACCAGAGCTACACGGCCGCAGCCGTGTGATCTGCCTTCGGCACTGTGTTTGCTGCCGAGCGCTGTCACTTTCCAATCGACTTTGAGCGCGACAACAGGCGCGTGGCTTCGCTTTTCAGGATCTCGACCAATACGTCGGTGCCCGTGCGCGCTTCGGGCAGCAGGGGTTGGATCAAGGCGATGTCACGTCGTGCCGAGCGGTCGTTGATCGCATAGAGCTTTACGTCCGTGCCGCGGCGCGCTTCGGTTGCGGCATAAATGCTGGGCAAAACCGCGACGCCCGCGCCGGTTGCGGCCATCAGGCGGATCGCGTCCAGGCTGGTGCCCTCGTATTCGTCAGACACGCGCCCGCCGGCATTTGCCGCCAGTCCCGCCACCATATGTGACAGCCTGTGTCCTGATCCAAGCGTCAACAGCGTCTGATCAGCCAGATCCGCAAGGCGAAGCTGGTCTTTGTTTTTGGCAATGGGTGCATCCCGCGCGACGGCGGCCCAAAAGTCTTCGACGAACAGGTCGTCATACCGCGCGCCGGGGTGATCTTGGGGCGTCGAAATGATCATATCCAGCCGCCCGCTGCGCAGGCCTTCATCCAGATCCCGGGTGTTTTCCTCGCGCACGATCAAGCGAAAGCTTGGGTGTTCTTTGTGCAGCCGCTTTACAACCCCCGGCAACAGATAGGGGCCGATCGAGGGCAAAACGCCCAGTCGCAGACGGCCCTGAAAGATGCCTTCTCCCTGTGCCGCGGCCCGTAAGTCCTGAAGTTCATGCAGAATTTGGCGCGCCCGCCTGACAATATCTTCGCCGATTGGTGTGACTTTGGCCCCAGAGCGCCCGCGTTGAAACAGGGTCGCCCCAAGGTCGGCTTCGACCTCGGCAAGCTGGGCGGACAGGCTTGGCTGGCTGACGTTAAGCTGGGCCGCCGCCAGACCAACCTGACCGGTTTCGGCCACCGCCACGATGTATTCCAGCTGTCGTATTGTCGGCCTTGACATAGCTTCATCCTATGTAATTCAGAGTTAGCTTATATTTGAAATTATGTATATTTCAACCGATATGCCCGTCAAACGACTTTTGACTGGAGACCAAAAATGGATAAAGCCCTCTCTCGCGTGCAGGCCTTCATGAAGCTCGAAGCCAGCGCTGGGCTGGTTTTGATGGGGGTGGCTCTGTTGGCCATGCTCGCGGCCAACACCGGCCTCGCGCCGCTATATGATGGCGTGTTGGGGACCAATGTGCGCATTGGCGTCGGGGGCTTTGAGATTTCGAAACCCGCGTTCCTGTGGATCAACGATGGCCTTATGGCGATCTTTTTCTTTTTGGTCGGGCTTGAGATCAAGCGAGAGGTTCTGAACGGCGAATTGTCGAGCTTTGACAAGGCGATATTGCCCATAGTTGCAGCCATCGGCGGGATGGCAGTGCCGGGCTTGGTATTTGTGTTCCTGAACTGGGGAACGCCCGAGAACCTCAATGGCTGGGCCGTGCCAACCGCGACCGATATTGCCTTTGCCCTTGGTATTCTGGCCCTGCTGGGAACGCGCGCGCCGCTGGCCCTTAAGGTGTTTTTGCTGGCCGTCGCGATCATCGACGACCTTGGCGCGATTGTGATCATCGCGGTCTTTTACACTTCCGAGCTGTCAACAAACGCGCTGACCCTGTCGATGCTGGGCTTTGCACTGGCGGTGGCCTTGAACCGGCTGCGCGTCAGAAGCGCTGCGCCCTATGTGTTGATCGGTATTTTCATGTGGGTCTGTGTTCTGAAATCGGGTGTCCATGCGACTCTTGCGGGCGTGCTGATTGCGATGACCATTCCGATGAAAGCGCCGTATCACGAAAAGACTTTGCTGCACCGCATGGAAAAAGGCCTGCACTATTGGGTGGCCTTCCTGATCTTGCCAGTATTCGCGTTTGCGAATGCGGGTGTGAAACTGACCGGGCTGACGCTGGCGGACTTCACGCAACCACTGACGCTTGGCATCATTGCGGGCCTGTTCGTGGGCAAGCAAATGGGCGTAATGCTGTTTTCCTTTGTCGCCGTGAAATCCGGCGTCGCGAAACTGCCCGAGGGCGTAACTTGGCGACATATCTATGGGGTCGCCTGTCTGACCGGCGTGGGCTTTACCATGAGCCTGTTTATCGGATCGCTGGCTTTTGGCGCGGATGAGACGATGAATGCTGTGCGCTTGGGCGTGATCTCGGGGTCTATCCTGTCAGGCATTCTCGGCTTCGTGGTGTTGCGCTCTGCCGCACCACGCACCGCGCCTGCCGCTGTCGCTGCCGAATAAAGACAAACACTAAGGGACAGTTATGGAACTCTCTATCGCCGCTCTGGCGGGCAATCTGCTTGCGCCTACTATCCTCTTTTTCATCCTTGGCTTGCTTGCAGCCGTTGCCAAAAGTGACCTCTCTATTCCCGAAGGCGCAGCCAAGATCATGTCGATCTATCTGCTGCTGGCCATCGGGTTCAAAGGCGGTGTTGCCGTCGCACAAAGCGGAATTGACGCACAGTTGATTGCGGCCCTTGGGGCAGGGGTGGTGCTGTCATTTGTGCTGCCGTTCGCGGCCTATGGCCTGCTGCGGATCATGACGAAACTGGATGATCTGAACGCCGCCGCTGTTGCCGGGCACTATGGGTCGATTTCCATTGTAACCTTCGTCACGGCGGTCAGCCTGCTTGAAGCACGTGGCATCGCGTCTGAGGGGTATCTGGTTGCGGTCGCAGCTGTGATGGAAGTGCCCGCGATCATTTCTGCGCTTTGGATTGCGGCACGCAAAGGTGGCGTGACAGCCGTGGACTGTTCCTTGTTCCGGCACATCCTGGGCAATGGCTCGATCGTTCTGTTGATTGGATCGTTTGCGATCGGGGCCATCACAGGCGAGGCAGGTTTGAACGATCTGCATCCCTTTATCGTGGTGCCATTTACCGGCGTTCTGGCAGTTTTCCTCTTGGATATGGGGCTGTCGGCAGGGCGCAGCCTGCTTGAAAACCGCAAGGACATTTCGATTGGTTTGCTGGGGTTTGGCTGTGTCATGCCTCTTGTAGGCGCGCTTCTGGGCTTGGCGCTGGCGAAACTGGTGGGCTTGTCGGCAGGTGGCAGTTTTCTGTTGATGGTGCTCAGCGCATCGGCCTCCTACATCGCGGTGCCTGCGGCGATGAAGCTTGCCTTGCCGCGTGCCAAATCCGGCATCTATCTGACATTGGCCTTGGGTGTGACCTTTCCCTTCAATCTTACGCTTGGAATGCCAATCTATTTCCTGCTGGCCAACCTGTGACGGCCTCAGGGCGTAAAGAGTGTCGCATTGGGCATTTGGAACGCCTGTGCTAAAACGTGGCTGACATAACTGTTAAAGGCCCTTTTTCACAATCGGGAATTTTGCTGACAGGGCGCCTGTGGAGTTTTACGACGCGGGCGCTTGTCGTTATATTCACATTGCCGAGAAGGGCGGCAAAAGGTCTTGCATACCATTGTATGCTGAAATAAGAGAAGCACAGCCAGCTGTCCCAGCGCGCAAACAAAACCGCCGTTCAGGGACGCATTTCACAAACTCTAACGCGCCGGTATCTACATGAGCTTGTACACAGACTATCTCGAAGAGATTGAAACCCGTAAAACACAGGGCCTCAGCCCAAAGCCGATTGATCAGGCAGATCTGGTCGAAGAGCTGATCGCCCAGATCAAAGACACAGACAACGCGCATCGCGATGACTCGTTGCACTACTTTATCTACAACACGCTGCCGGGCACCACGAGTGCGGCGGGTGCGAAGGCACAGTTTCTGAAAGACATCGTGCTGGGCACCGCCACTGTCGAAGAGATCTCTGTCGACTTCGCGTTCGAGCTGCTGTCCCACATGAAAGGTGGCCCATCCGTTGACGTCCTGCTGGACCTGGCCCTGGGTGATGATGCAGCCATTGCAAGCAAAGCGGCCGACGTCCTGAAGACACAAGTCTTCTTGTACGACGCAGATATGGCACGTCTGAAAGAGGCCTTTGACGCGGGCAGCGCGATCGCGAAGGAACTGCTGGAAAGCTACACAGCGGCGGAATTCTTCACCAAGCTGCCAGAGATCGATGAAGAGATCGAAGTCGTGACCTATGTCGCGGCCGAAGGGGACATCTCTACCGATCTGCTGTCTCCGGGCAACCAAGCGCACTCTCGTGCCGACCGTGAACTGCACGGCAAATGCATGATTTCCGAGGCCGCACAGCAAGAAATCGAAGCTCTGAAAATCAAACATCCTGATGCGCGTGTCATGCTGATTGCTGAAAAAGGCACCATGGGTGTTGGCTCTTCGCGGATGTCAGGCGTGAACAACGTGGCACTTTGGACCGGTAAGCAAGCCTCGCCTTACGTGCCGTTCGTGAATATCGCGCCGGTTGTTGCTGGCACCAACGGTATTTCGCCAATCTTCCTGACCACCGTTGGCGTGACAGGTGGTATCGGTGTGGACCTGAAGAACTGGGTCAAGAAACTAGACGAGAACGGTGAGCCGGTTGAGAACAACAACGGCGATGCAATTCTCGAAGAGCGCTATTCTGTTGCGACTGGCACCGTTCTGAAGATCAACACCAAGCAGAAGAAACTCTATTCTGCGGACGGATCCGAGGAATTGGTCGATATGGCTGGATCCTTCACACCACAGAAAATGGAGTTCATGAAGGCGGGCGGGTCTTATGCC
>NZ_CAXREH010000112.1:0-4985 GCF_964229375.1 Cognatishimia sp. | reverse complement strand
AATCACCACCGCCGGAACCACCATCTTGATAGAGTTCCAGAAATAGGGCCGCAGACCTGTAGGTTCGACACCAACCTGCGCGCTGGACCAAGCCGCCGCCCAAGGCTCGAGCGTAAAGACCTGAGGCAACGCCATCATGTTGCCGCCCGTGATCTCGGCAAGGGGTTTCACCGAATTCACCAACATGATGAAGAAGGGCAAGAGGTAAAACAGCGACGCCACCAGCAGGAAGACATAGATAAACGTCCGCGTGATGCGCCCGGTGCGTACGGATTGCGTTTGAGCAGCAGCCATCACTTGTCCTCCTTCAGTTCAGCGTAAAGATAGGGCACCATGATCGCGGCGATGGTCATCAACATGATCACCGCAGATGACGCACCAATGCCCATTTGGTTGCGGGTAAAGGTATAGGAATACATAAAGGTTGCCGGCAGTTCCGTGGCCCGGCCCGGTCCCCCTCCGGTCAGAGCAATGACAAGGTCATAGCTTTTGATCGCAAGGTGCGAGAGGATCACAAAGGCTGACAGGAACGCAGGCCGCAGCAGAGGGATTACAATGCGGCGATACAGGTTCCAGTTGCTGGCCCCGTCGATCTGAGCCGCTTTCATGAATTCGCTGTCGATGCCGCGCAGCCCTGCAAGGAACATGGCCATCACAAAGCCACTGGATTGCCAGACGGCGGCGATCACGACGGTATAGATGGCAAAGTCGCGATCCTTGATCCAGCCAAAGCTGAAGCTCTCCCAGCCCCAAAGATGCATGGTGTGCTCAAGGCCGATGCCCGGATCCAGGAACCACTTCCAGGCGGTACCGGTCACGATAAAGCTCAGCGCCATTGGATAAAGATAGATCGGGCGCAGGATGCCTTCGCCTCGGATCTTTTGATCCAGAAAAATCGCCAGCGTCAGACCGACAATCGTGGAAATCGAAATATAAAGAACCGCATAGATCCCGAGGTTCTTCAGCGATGTTTCCCAGTGGCTTAGACGCCAGAGTTTGGAGTAGTTTTCCATCCCGACCCAGCCATAGCTCGGTAGAATGCGACTGTCGGTAAAGGACAGATAGATCGTGAACAGAATGAACCCGTAAACAAAGAGCAGAACCAAGGCCAGCGACGGGCTTAGAACGACTTTCGGAATCCAATGCTGAAGCTTGGTTTTGAAATCGACATCGCCAGCACGGGCCATTGCGTTTCTCCCAATTGTTCAGAAGTTTCGTTGGCTCTCCGGGGCGGGTTTTCCCGCCCCGGAAAGGGTATTTATGCAGATTATTGCGCCAGCTCGACGGCTGTTACCAGCTCGTCAGCCGCGGTTGCCGCGTCGTATTCGCCGTTGAAGTGCGCTGTGACAACGTCATAGATCGCGTTCTTCACAGCTGCGCGGTTGGCGTGACCGTGTGCCATGGAGCCAACCAATGTGTCCGCATTCGCAGCCGCAGCCAGCTCGGCCATGCCTTGCTTGCCACATGCGTCAAACGCGTCGTTTGGCACATCGGTCCGCGCTGGAACCGAGCCCTTTACGACGTTGAACGCGGACTGGAAGCTTGGCGACATGATCGACGCAGCCATCGCACCCTGAGACGCGCGGTCGTCTGCGCTCTCGACTGCAAACATCGCGAATTGGTCAGAGTTGAAGCTGACGGTGCCCGCAGAGCCAGGTACACGGAAGCACAGGAAATCCTCGCCCGGTGTTTTGCCTGCATTCAGGAATTCGCCCTTCGCCCAATCCCCCATGATCTGGAAGGCTGCTTCGCCGTTGATGACCATCGCGGACGCAAGGTTCCAATCGCGGCCCGAGAAGTTGTCATCCACGTTCGCGCGCAGTGTTTCCATGCGGGTGAACGCTTCGATCATCATGTCAGATCCCAGCGCTTCCGGGTCCAGATCAACAAAGGCCTTGCGATAGAAGTCAACGCCGCCGACCGACAGAACGATGCCGTCAAACATGGTCGCTTCCTGCCAAGCCTGCCCCCCATGTGCCAGAGGCGTTTTGCCTGCGGCTTTCACAGTTGCCATTGCTGCTTCGAACTCTGCCCATGTGGTTGGCTGTGCGATGCCCAGCTCGTCCAGAACGGCCTTGTTCGCCCAGACCCAGTTGGTGGAGTGCACATTCACCGGTGCAGAGATCCACTTGCCGTCATGCTTTGCAAACGCCTGCAGAGCGGCAGGAACAACTGCGTCCCAACCTTCGGCGGCGGCCACGTCGTTCAGATCCGCCAGCGCGCCTTCTTCGGCCCAGTCAAGGATGTCAAAGCCAAGCATCTGAACCGCGGTCGGTGGGTCACCTGCTGTGACGCGTGCCCGCAGAACGGTCATCGCGCTTTCGCCGCCACCGCCTGCAACCGGCATATCGTTCCAGCCGATGGCCTGACCTGCGAGGTCCTCTTTCAGAACGTTCAGCGCTGCCGCTTCGCCGCCTGATGTCCACCAGTGCAGAACCTCAACGTCCGCAGCATGTGCCATTGATGTAGACGCAAGCAGTGCTGCCGCGACCATAGTCTTCTTTCCGAAATAACGCATAATATCCTCCCTAGAAGTGCGTTGATCCTAGTCATTTCCCTGTTTCGTCAGGGCACTTTCACCCAAGGTGCCCGGCTCGCGCCGACCCGCATCACAAGCGATTTCACCTCGAGGAATTCGTCAAATCCGTATTGGCCGATCTCGCGGCCCTGGCCTGATTGCTTCACGCCGCCAAAGGTCACTTCGGGGAAGCCATCCATCCATGTGTTGGTCCAGATCGTGCCGGCCTGCGCACGGCGCGAAAAGGCGAGACAGGTGTGGATGTTGTCGCTCCAGACCCCTGCAGACAGTCCGTAGTCCGAGTCGTTGGCCAGCGCGATCGCCTCTTCTATTGTGCTGAAGGTTTGAACCACCAAAACCGGCCCAAAGACTTCTTCGCGCACAATCGCCATGTCAGCAGTGACACCGCGAATGACCGTCGGCTGATAAAACTGCGCGCCGACGCCGTCGACATTCAACACGCCCCCCCCCAGACAGACCTCGGCCCCTTCGGCCTTGGCGGCCTGAACATAGCCGTCGATCTTGGCCTGATGATCCTGCGTAACGATCGCGCCGACCTGCGTGTCAGGGTTCAATGGATTGCCAAACGCCACGTGACGCGACAACTCGACCACGCGGGCCACGAAATCATCGGCGATATCTTCGTGGACAATGATCCGGCTGGAAGAGTTGCAGCATTGCCCGACGTTGAAATAGACGCCAAAGGTGACCGCATCCGCAGCGCTTTCCAGATCGGCGTCCGGGAAAATCACCTGAGGGTTCTTGCCGCCCAACTCCAGGGCAACTTTCTTAAGCGTATTGCCCGCCGCCGCAGTGATATGTTTGCCCACAGCGGTCGAGCCGGTGAAGGACACCATGTCTACGTCCTCATGCGTTGACATCATGCTGCCCACAGGCGTGCCATAGCCCAGAACGATGTTGCACACGCCGGCCGGTACGCCGGCTTCGGTCAAAAGATCGCCAAGCATTGCGGTGGTAGACGGCGTCATCTCGGACGGTTTCACCACGCAGGTACAACCAGCCGCCAGTGCGAAGGGCAGCTTTTGGCTAAGGATCCAGAAAGGAAAATTCCAAGGTGTGATGATCGACACCACGCCAATCGGCTCTTTCAGAACAACGCCAAGCATATCATCGCCAAGCGCATTGTGGCTTTGTCCGTGGCTGCTGCGCGCCAAAGACGCCGCATAGCGCCACAGGTCCGCAGCCCCACCGCATTCACCGCGAGACTGGGAAATCGGCTTGCCACTTTCCAGGGTCTCAAGCACCGCGAGGCGCTCTTCGTTTGCTTCGATCAAATCGGCCACTTTGGTCAGAACGGCGGCACGCTCTTTGCCGGACAAACGGCTCCAGCGACCGTCGTCAAATGCCGTCCGCGCAGCCGCGATAGCCTTGGCGGTTTCCGCTTCGCCCCCAAGTGCGGCTTGGCTCACCAGCACGCCATGAGACGGAGAAATCCGGTCCGAAACGCGGCCATCTTCGTTGTCCTGAAAGACACCGTCGATATAGTGCCGTGCCTGATATGGCGCGTCGGGCACAGCAACGGTTTGCTCGGTGATAATGTTCAAGTCTTTCATGTCTTACTTTCCAGAGAAGGATGCTTTGCGTTTTTCCTGAAAGGCTTTGACGCCTTCTTGTCGGTCGTCAGAGGCGGCGATGGCTGCGCTTCCCAGCGCCTCGATCATGGCACCGCGGTTTTCACCCTGCGCGGCGTGGATCATGGATTTGGCGATTTCGACAGCCCGCGGAGACAGCGTGAGCGCGCGTTCGATCAGTTTGTCTGCAACGGCGCGCGGATCGCTATCGACTGCGGCCACAAAGCCCGCCGAAAGCGCGCGGTCGGCTTTGACGCGGTGCCCAAACAGCGCCATTTCCTTGACCATCGCCTCAGGCAGCAGGCGCATCAAACGTTGGGTTCCAGACCAACCCGGCACAATGCCCACGCCCGCTTCGGGCAGCGCAATCGAGGCCGTCGGTGCCATCACGCGCACATCACACGCGGCAGCCAACTCGAGCCCGCCGCCAAAGGCATGCCCGTTGATCACGGCACGTGTCGGCTTTGACAGGTTAGCGAGGCGGTCAAAAATGCGGTGGCCATCCTTGACCCAAAACCGCGCGACGTCAGCAGGGCCAAGATCGCCCCAGGCGTTGATATCGGCCCCGGTGCAGAACGCCTTGTCGCCCACTGCAGTCAAAATCACCGCGCCGACGTCAGAGTCGCGTTCGATCTCGGTTAGATGTGCCTCAAGATCCGCAAGCATCTGCACGGTGAAGGCGTTCATCTTGTCTGGATTGTCCAGACGCAGTTCGCCCACGCGGCCGGATTTTATCAGGTGAATCTTGCTCATGCAGGCCACCCCATTGTGCCGGTTGCAAACAGGTCCGCAGACATCGGCTCCGCGTTTTCGGCAATCGTAACGCGCCCGCCCGAGGCGGCCACGATGTCGCGATCGGGATCGATCCCGGGCAT
>NZ_CAXREH010000111.1:0-16553 GCF_964229375.1 Cognatishimia sp. | reverse complement strand
TACGCCGTTGGCTCTGGCTCCATCCCGCCATCGGGTTTGTTCCGTGGCTTGGTTTTCGGAATGGCGGTGACCGAAGGTTTGTCTTCGGCAGAGGGCGCCGAGCCTTCGTCATCGTCAGATGCCTGCGGAGGTTCACCGTTCATGACGCGTTTGATTTCGTCGCCGGTCAGGGTTTCGTATTCCAGCAAGCCTTGTGCCAGACGTTCCCATTCGTCCTTGTATTCCGTCAGAATATCCACGGCGCGTTCATAGCCGCCCTGAATAAAGGCACGAACTTCGTCTTCGATCAGCTCTTTGGTGTTGGCCGACACAGAGAAGCCGCCGGTGTTGCCGGAATAGCCTTCGTGGGCCTCGGCGTAGTCGATGTTACCGACCTTGTCAGACATCCCCCAGCGCAGCACCATGGCGCGCGCCAGCTGGCTGGCCTGCATGATGTCACCGGCTGGGCCATTGGACACATTGTCTTCGCCATACTTGAGGATTTCCGCAGCTTTACCCGCCATGGTCATCGCAAGCTTTTGCTTACATTCCTCTTTGTGATAGTTCAGCCGGTCCATTTCTGGCAGCGACACAACCATCCCCAACGCACCACCGCGCGGAATGATTGTGGCCTTATAGACGGGGTCACATTCAGGCAGTTTCAGCCCCACAACGGCGTGGCCCGCTTCGTGATAGGCGGTCTTTTCCTTTTGGTCCTGCGTCAGAACCATCGAGCGGCGTTCCGCCCCCATCATCACCTTATCTTTGGCGGATTCAAAATCCTCCATCGTGACGAAACGGCGGCCGACGCGTGCGGCCATCAGGGCCGCCTCGTTGACCAGGTTCGCAAGGTCCGCACCAGAAAAGCCCGGTGTACCGCGTGCGATAATCCGCAGATCGACGTCTGGGCCCAGAGGGGTCTTGCGCGCGTGCACGCCAAGGATCTTTTCACGGCCTTTGATGTCAGGATTGCCCACAGTCACGTTACGGTCAAAACGGCCCGGACGCAGCAGCGCTGGGTCCAGCACGTCTTTACGGTTGGTTGCGGCCAGAATGATCACGCCTTCGTTGGCTTCAAAACCGTCCATCTCGACCAGCAATTGGTTGAGCGTCTGTTCACGCTCGTCATTGCCGCCGCCATAGCCCGCGCCACGATGGCGCCCCACGGCGTCGATTTCGTCGATGAACACGATACATGGAGCGTTCTTTTTGGCCTGCTCGAACATGTCGCGCACACGGGACGCGCCGACGCCAACAAACATTTCAACAAAGTCAGAGCCAGAGATAGTGAAGAAAGGCACACCCGCTTCTCCGGCAATCGCACGCGCCAGCAGGGTTTTACCGGTGCCCGGAGGGCCCACCAGCAGAGCACCCTTAGGGATCTTGCCGCCCAGACGCGAGAATTTCTGCGGGTTGCGCAGGAACTCGACGATTTCTTCCAGCTCTTCCTTGGCTTCGTCGATGCCCGCAACGTCGTCAAACGTCACACGGCCATGTTTCTCGGTCAGCATCTTGGCTTTGGATTTGCCAAAGCCCATCGCGCCGCCTTTGCCACCGCCCTGCATGCGGTTCATGAAATAGATCCACACGCCGATCAGCAAAAGGAAGGGCAACAGGCTTAGGATGAACGCCTGAAAACCAGACTGCTCTTGCGCTTCGGCTTTGACTGGAACGTTTTTCTCCAGCAAAAGTTCGGTCACACGGGCATCTTCAGGGGCGATGGTCACATAATCCGTGCCGTCCGCGGTGCGGTAAACAACTTGTTCGCCATCCAGAGTTACACTGGTCACAGTGCCCTCTTCGACAGACGCGACAAAGTCGGAATAGCCGATCTCGCGGCTTTGCAGAGTGCTACTGTTGCCGCTCAGCAGATTGAAAAGCGCCAGGATCAGCAGAAAGAGCACAACCCAGAATGCGATGTTACGTGCGTTGCCCAAGGCAATTCTCCTAAAATTCGGTTGGTGCTGTGTCTATCACAGCTACCATGGGTGATAAATAGACATCCAGCCGCAAGGTTCAATGCGAATAGGCCGATCCTGTCATAAACTTGTGAAAATCTTGCTCACGCAGGCTCAAAGACCATCCATCGCCATAATTCGCCAGCGGCGCGGCCATCAGAACGTCGTCTTTCCACACCGCCGGGGACGCCATCAGCGATTGCCGAGGCACGCCAGAGGCACGCCAGTCGTCCAGCCCAGCCAGGCTCGGCTCGCCCAAAGCGGCCACTTTCAATCCGACGCGCCAAGGGCCGCTCAGGCTCCAGCGGTCCCAATTGGGGGCGAACTCGACCAGCGCACGCACCGCGTTGAATTCGCGCAGCACACGGATGGATTTCGCGCTGACCTGAATAAGGCATCCATTGCAGGAAAAATTGCGCCCCTCAGAAATGGCCTGATCCAGTTCAGCCAACGCCCCACGGCGCAGAGGATAAGGCGTGGGCGCAATCCAGCTTAGGGCATCATTCATCAAACGGCGGCGCAGCTCATAAGGTGCGTCTTGAAAAAGCGCGCGATCCAGAACCAGATCGCCCTGCTTTTGCGTCACCACCTGGGTCGCGAAGTCGGCCGTACGGTCGCGCATCACCGCGCGCACCTGAGTCATGTTTTCGGCAACAGAAGCAAGTTTGTCCGATGTGATCCCAATATCGCTTAAAACGTCCAGCGCGCGTCGAACGCGGACGCGGTCGAAATCATCGTTTTCGTTTGACGGGTCTTCGCACCACTCAACTCCACGTCGTTTTAGAAAGTCGCGCAGGGTGGTGCGCTCGATGTCCAGCATCGGGCGCAAAAAGGTTACGTCGTGGCGCGTAAACGTGTCCGCCATACGCGCCAAACCGTCCACGCCACTTTCACGCCCCAACCGCATGACAAAAGTTTCCGCAACATCATCCTGCGTGTGCCCGATACACACCGCAGCCAATTTGCGCCGCTCGGCCCATTCCGCGATCAGACGATACCGCCCTTCGCGCGCAGCACCTTGCAGGTTGCCTTCGCCACCCCAGCCTGTCCACCGCGCTGTGGCATGGGGTATCCCCAGTTCAACACAGATTTTTCGCGTATAATCCGCCTCTGCGGCGGCCTCGGCGCGCAGGCCGTGATCGACCGTCATCGCCTCAACCGCTTGCCCGCGTGCCTCGGCGATCTCGTGCAGCGCCAGCAAAAGCGCCAGAGAATCCCCGCCTCCGGACACAGCCACCCCAAGGGTGCCCTGCGCGGGCACGCGCTCGGCGATGGAAGTCAAAAGTGCCTTGCCGTCAAGCATCAGCTACATTGCAGATTTTGCATTTCAGTCTGTGCCTCGATCTCGAAGCTGTCGCCCGGATGGCGCACACCGACCTCATTCAGAGTGACACAGGCTTCGCGGGTCTGGCCGAGTTTGCCAAGCGCTGCCCCCAGTCGAAACAGAGCCTCTGGCGCTGTGTAGTTAGTTGGATATCCGGAATAGCTCTCCAGATAGGCCCGCGCGGCATCGGCGGTTGCGCCCGATCCCTCAAGCGCCTCTCCTTGGCGCAAAAAGGCTTCGGCAGACAAGGGGCTGCCAGGATAGGTCTCGTTAAATGCGCGGAACTGATCGGCAGCGGACAGGTAATCCTGCGCATCCAAAGCGTCATAGGCGCGCTGGAAATCGGCCTCTTCGCCAACTGCCAATTCGGTCGGAATGCCATCGCCGGATCCGGTGTCTTCCAGGGCGTCAATTGTCCCCGCAACATCACCGCCCAAAGTGGTCGTCTCGCCCAGCTGGCTGACGTCGCCGCCTTCCAGTTCGACCAGACGGAACTCCAGATCGCCAATGCGGTTCGTGCCATCTTTGACGATACGTTCGATGCGGAACTCAAGCTGTTCTGTTTTGCCAGTCAGACGCTGCAGCTCCAGCTCAATCGCATCGATGCGCGACAGCACAGACACCTCGTTCTCTGAGCCGCGCGGCGCCAGAGTCGTGGACAGCTCGCGCTTCAGGCGCTGTACGTCGACATAAAGGATAGAGAGTTGCTGGCGGATGTCCGCCAAGGTTTCCTCTTGCTGGGCCGAGGCCGTGGCGGGCACCAGATTGCAAAGCACAAAAGCTGCGACAGCAATGAAACGCATGGCGAAGTTCCTTAACTTAGCTGGACAGACCGCCCGAAATCACCGTCACAGCGCGACGGTTCTGCAGATAGCAGGCCTCGGCCGAACAGATCTCGATTGGGCGTTCTTTACCAAAGCTTACCGTGCGCAGACGCACGCCAGCGACGCCTTTGGACAAGAGATACTCACGCACCGCATTGGCGCGGCGCGCGCCCAGAGCGAGGTTGTATTCACGTGTACCCTGCTCGTCTGCGTGGCCTTCGATGATCGCGACATAGTCGGAATTCACCGCAAGCCAGCCGGCCTGCGCATCCAGAATGGCGCGCCCTTCGTCAGTCAGAACTGCCTGATCGACAGGGAAAAGAACACGGTCGCCAATGGCTTGCTGGAAATAGCTTGGGCTGGTCGGGTCGCCGAACTGTCCGTCATCGACAGGACGGTTGTTGCCAAACAGGCCTCCTCCGCCCCCGAATTGTCCTGCGTCAGTACATGCGCCAAGCGCCAAACCCGCCATCAAAACGGCTGTCAGTTTCATGCTGCTCATCTCTTCCCTCGCTTTTTATCTCTCAGACCGGATCTAAGGATTTTGGCCAGCTTATCACAGTCAGGCCTTCCTGAATATCTTTACTGTTGCAGTGGCGACCAACTGGGGTCGGACCCGCCGCCCTGCGTGCGCACAGGCTTTAGGTTGCGGCCTGATACGTCGACGGAATAGAGCGACGCAGACCCGTTCGCCCCCTGCGTTTCACGCGTGAACATGATAACGCGCCCGTTCGGAGACCAGGTCGGCCCCTCGTCCAGGAAGCTTGCGGTCAAAAGGCGCTCTTCCGAGCCGTCGACACGCATGACGCCGATGTGGAACCGGCCTTTGTTCTGCTTTGTAAAGGCAATCAGATCGCCACGTGGGCTCCAGACCGGCGTGCCATAGCGCCCCTGACCAAAGCTGATGCGCTGCGCCTGCCCGCCTGAGGCTGACATGATATACAACTGCTGACTGCCGGAACGGTCGCTTTCAAAGACGATCCGCTTGCCGTCAGGGCTGAATGTGGGGGCGGTTTCGATCGACGGCGCATTGGTCAGACGCGAGCGGCTGCCGGAATTGATGTCCATCAGGTAGATATCTGTATTGCCGCCTTCGGTGATCGAAAACACCACGCTGCTGCCATCAGGTGAGAACCGCGGCGCAAAGCTCATTGTGCCGGGCTGATCCTCAAGCACGCGACGCGTTGCACTGCCGACATCCAGAATAAATACGCGCGGGAAGCCGGTTTCATAAGAGGTATAAAGCACGCGATCCCCATTCGGAGAGAACCGAGGCGCCAGAACGATCGCACTGCTATCCGTCAGGAACTGAAGGTTCGCGCCGTCGTAGTCCATGATCGCCAGTCGCTTCAGACGTTCGTTTTTGGGGCCCGTTTCGCTGACATAGACGACGCGGCTGTCAAAATAACCGCTTTCGCCAGTGATCCGGCTGTAGACCGCGTCGGCAACCTTATGCGCAATCCGGCGCCAGCCGTCGCGCGTGCCACGGAACCGCAGGCCATTGCCAAGTTCCTGACCGGAAAACACGTCATAGACGCGGAACTTAACAGACATTTCGCCTGTGTTGCTCATGCTGACGGCACCGGAAATCAGAGCCTGTGCGTTGATCGCTTTCCAATCAGAATACTGCACCGGAGACGAAAAATTCGTGATCGTGCTGATAAAGGCTGCCTCAGGGATTTCGCGAAACAGGCCAGTGCCGTTCAAATCTGCGGCCACAACGCGGGCGATATCGGCGGCAATTTCGCCCATACCAGCGGTCTCGGCGACAAATTCTGGCACCGCGAAAGGCAAGGGTTCGATCACCCCGTCGGTGATTTCGATCCGGAGAGGACCATCTTGGGCCTGCGCCAGGGTCGTCATGCCCGTGATCAGGGCGAAAGCGCACAGCAATGATTTAAGGAAAGTCTTCATCTACGTCTCATTTTCTCCGGATTGAACGTCATTTCTATATCACGCCAATGCTCATATTTCTCAATCGGCAGATTAAATCCACCACGCTGACAGCGCAAAACCGCCCGCCTTGCCGCTTCAAATGCTGCATTTTGGGCACGCTCATCGCCCCCGGTTGCAGAAAGCAGTCTTAACGTACCGCCTGCCACACGACCATCACGATCCAGTGACATTCCCAAAACCACCACCACATTCGCGGCCTGACTGCCAACATCGACATTCCAGCATTGCTGCACCGACACCCGCAGCGACTCTTTTTCGGCAAAGGACAAAGGCGGGCCACTGGGCCGCGCAGGTGTCTCGGCTTGCTCTTGCGCTTCGGCAAGGGCTGCGGCGACGCTGTCTTCGGTGGTTGCCTCAGGCGCTGGTTGCGTCGGCGTTGCGGGTGATGCCGCGCGCGGTCTGATCTTGGGGCGAAGCGAGGTCGTGGGCGCGGCCGCGACCTCTTGGGGTTCGGTCGGGATTTCCGTCGCGGCCTCTTCTTGCGCGGTGGCGTCTGGGGCGTCTTCGGTGGCTGCCGCATCTTCGCTGGGCGCGGTCGGAGCCTGATCGATCTCGTCGATTTGCAAGTCGGGATCAGGTGCCTCAACCGGAGTTGGCGCTACGCGGCGCACAGGGCGCGCGATCGGGCGCACGGCCTGTTCCGGCGCAGAACTTGGCGGCTCGATACTTGGCAATTCAGGCGGTGTTGGCGTTTCCACAATCAACGGTGGCGGCGGCGCGGGTGTTGCAATTTCAGGCACTGGGTCTGGCAAGGTCGGCGTCGGCTCTGGGACCGGCACGGTTTCGATCTCTCGATCCTGCGTTGGCGACAGGGCCGGAGACGTCTCGGTCACCTCAGGGGCAACGGGCGTTTCCACAACAGTTTCCGGCGCAGGCACGTTTTCCGGCGCAAACAGCGCGTCAAATTCCTGTAGGGAAATCATTTCAACGCCGGTGATCTCGAAGGGATCGGGGGCCGAACGGAACACACCGCCAAACAGCACCCAGCCGATCAACAGCATATGGGCGCTGCCAGACACATAGTGCCCCAAATGGAGCGTGAGTGCGTTAGCCGTTCTCGCCATCTTGTCCCGCGCCATCCAGGCCCGGGCCTCCGATGTCTGTCACCAAGCCGATGTCGCTGAAGCCTCCGGCGTTCAAAGCCCCCATGACCTGCACGACCACCTCATAGGGAATGGCCCCGTCTGCGCGCAGATAGACGCGATCAGAGTCGCGTTCTGCGGCAATGGCGCGAAGCTTGGGCACCAGATCCGCCATCGGCGTTTCACTGGTCTGGATCAGCACGGTGCCTTCGGCCGTCACCGTGATCGTCAAGGGTTCTTCTTGCTCGCCAGGCAAGGGATTTGCCGCCGTCTTTGGCAGCTCGATCGGCACGCCCACTGTCAACAAGGGGGCCGCGACCATAAAGATAATCAGCAAAACCAACATCACGTCGACAAATGGCGTGACGTTGATCTCGGCCATTGGCTGGCTGCGTGTCCGACGAGACCGTCGCCCCCTGCCCTGTTTCTTGATGACACCCGCGCCCATGGCTTAGCTGTCCAACTGACGGCTGAGGATTGTCGCGAACTCGTCAGCAAAGGCCTCATAGCCCGCGATGATGCGGTCACTGTCGGCCGAAAGCTTGTTATAGAAAATTACGGCCGGAATAGCGGCCAGCAGACCCAAGCCCGTTGCCAACAACGCCTCGGCGATGCCTGGCGCGACAACGGCCAGATTGGTATTCTGCTGCTCTGCAATTTCAATAAAGGCATTCATAATGCCCCAGACCGTGCCGAACAGACCAACAAACGGCGCGGTAGAGCCGATAGTCGCCAAGATCGGCAAGCCCTTTTGCAGCTCTTCGGCCTCTTTCGCGACGGCGACATCCATAGATCGGTCGATCCGACTGGTCGCATTGGCAATCAGCCCGCCATCCTGTCGGTGGCTGCGATGCCATTCCAACATCCCGGCCGCAAAAATCCGTGCCGAGCGACCCTCAGGATCCGGCCCCATATCCTCGTAAAGCGCATCCAGTGGCTCGCCGGACCAGAACGCCCGATCAAACTGCGCGGCTTCGCGACGGGCGACGCGGTACGACATCAACTTTTGGACGATCACGGACCAAGACCAGAACGAGGCGATGATCAAGACCACCATCACCAGTTTCACGGTCAGCGTGGCGCGCGCAAAAAGGCCCCACATAGAAAAATCAACGGCTGCTTCCATAGGTCTGCTCTTATAATGACGGCCTTAGTTGGCCCTATTTTGCGCAGAAACTACAAAATATGAACGGGGAAAGCCATGACTTCCGCCTCAAATCGGTAAAATTGCCGATATCAGTGCAGCACTAGGCGAAGATTTGCTGGCAATCGGGCTGCTTGCCCGTTTTCTCCGACGCAGACGATCGTGACCAAGGCCTGAAACAACAGATCTTTGTCCCGTTTGACGATCTGCTCCATGACCAAACGCGCGCCAGTAATTTGAATCGCGCGGGTTTCGACCACCAACTCATCGTCAAATTTGGCTGGCGCGAGATAGTCAGCTTCGACCTTGCGCACGGCAAAGACGATGCCTTCTTTGTCCTTCATCGCGTTTTGGTCGACGCCTTTCTGACGAACCCAGTCGCTGCGCGCGCGTTCGATGAATTTCAGGTAATTCGCATAGTAAACGATCCCCGCCATATCGGTGTCTTCGTAGTAGACGCGAATTGGAAATTCATGCTGCATGGCGGCTCCTCCTGCTTACAGGCGGTAGAAAAGCCACGCGGGCATTGCAAGAATTTTCTGGTTAATGGCGCTTTTCAATTGGCGCCTGAAGGCGCGCGAACATCCTAAGCGCATGGCTTTTGTCATCAGCACATGCCGGCATCATGCGGTCGTATGCCGCCGCGATCACACCTGCGATTTCAGGCCGCAGGACTGCCGCCTTCTGACCCGGGATCAAGGCCAAGGGCGAGGTTGTTGCAAAGGCCTGATCGCCCCACATAACCATCACCTGAACCGCTTGGCTTAGGGCCAGATCCTCGGCGGGCTGTTTGGCCGCTTCTCCGGCCACGCGAATAAAGACGAAGGCCGCCTGAATGGCCCCGGTGTCGTCAAAGCGAAAGGCTCGATAATGCGCGGCATTGGCCGCATTCAGACGGGCCACCAAAGGCGCAAGATCAGGGATCATACGGTCAAGGTCTGGCACATCCACAAGTTCCGACCAGTCGCGGAAAAAGAAGAACATCAGATTTGAGCCCAGCTCGGGATCGGTCTCGGCCATCTGGTGACCGGCCAAGGTGACCACCGCCTCAACAGCCCCTTTGACGGTTTGCAAGGTGGCATCGTCTACGCCAAAAACGATTGGCGCTATCGGGCGGCCCCAACGCGCAAAGGCATAAGAGCCATCCGCCCGCGTGAACAGCGCTTCAATCTCTTCGGGTGTCGCAAAAAGGCTCATCTTTAGCCTCCGGGGTTATTCAAACAGATCGTCCTGCGCGCGCGGCTTTGGTGGGGCCAGACCAAGATGGCTCCAGGCCTTTTGCGCCAGCATACGCCCGCGCGGCGTACGTTGAATAAGTCCCTGTTGCAAGAGGAAGGGCTCGATGACTTCTTCAATCGCATCGCGACTTTCACTTAAAGCCGCCGAGATGGTTTCGACCCCGACAGGGCCCCCTGCATAGTTTTCCGCAATAAAGCGCAGATAGCGCCGATCCGCGCCGTCCAGCCCCAGATTATCCACCCCAAGGCGGTTCAAGGCGCCATCGGCAAGCTTTTCTGTGATGCGCCCGTCGCCCTCGACCAACGCAAAATCGACGACACGGCGCAACAGCCGCCCGGCAATCCTGGGTGTGCCGCGGGCGCGGCGCGCAATTTCACGCGATCCCTTGTCGTCCGCGGGTGCTGCCAGCTTGCGGGCGTTTCTGGATACGATCTCGTTCAGCTCATCCTCAGTATAAAACTGAAGCCGCGTGGGAATGCCGAAACGGTCACGCAATGGCGTCGTCAAAAGCCCCAAGCGCGTGGTCGCGCCGACAAGCGTAAAGGGTTGCAACTCGATCCGCACGGTCCGCGCGGCAGGCCCCTCGCCGATCACAAGGTCCAACTCGAAGTCTTCCATCGCAGGATAAAGCACTTCTTCTACGGCGGGATTAAGACGATGGATTTCATCGATAAACAGAACATCGCGGGCTTCTAGGTTTGTCAGGATCGCCGCCAGATCACCCGCCTTGGCCAGAACCGGACCAGAGGTCATGCGGAAATTGACGCCCAACTCACGCGCCATGATCTGCGCCAGTGTGGTTTTGCCCAAACCCGGTGGGCCATGAAACAGCGTATGGTCCATCGCCTCACCGCGCCGACGGGCCGATTCAATAAAGATACGCAGATTGGCACGCGCTTCGGCCTGACCAATAAATTCATCCAGCCCCTGCGGGCGCAATGCCCGGTCTGCATCTTCGGGGCGCGCCTCTGGGCGAAGCGTGGGATCCGGTGCGTCCATAACCTAGCCCTTCGGTGCCAAAAGCTTCAGCGCGGCTTTGATCAACGCCGCCGTATCCGCATCTGGCATCTCGCCTGACACCTGCGCGACGGCCCCTGCCGCATCGCCCGGCGTATATCCCAGATTGCCCAAGGCCGACAGCGCCTCGGCCTGCGCAGCCACCGATCCACCAGAGACCGGCGCGGGTTTCTTTGGCGCAGCTGGTGCCGCTGGCGTTTCGATGACATCGCTGTCAGCAGGCGTTTCAGGGGCGGCAGACAGACTGCCTCCCAACGCCATGACTGCGGGTGCCTTGTCTTTCAATTCGTGCACCACACGCTGCGCGGTTTTCGGGCCGATGCCTTTTGCGGACTTGATGGCCGTCACATCACCCAAAGCAATTGCGCGCCCAACGCCCTCTGGGCCCAAAGTGCCAAGAATGGCGAGCGACGCCTTGGCCCCGATCCCTTGCACCGAAATCAACAAACGGTGCCATTCCTTTTCCAGCAGAGACGTGAACCCGAACAGCTGCAACACGTCCTCGCGCACCAGCAGTTCAGTATAAAGCGCGACAGCTTCGCCCGCAGGCGGCAGCTCGGCCATGGTGCGTTCAGAGCAATAGACGATATAGCCCACGCCGCGCACATCAATCAGCGCATGATCCAGCGCCTTATAGTCCACGCGTCCTGCAATCTTGCCGATCATACTGATGCCCGCCGCAAAGCTTGTTCCAACCCACGCGATGCCCCGGCGTAATGCGCATGACAGATAGCGATTGCCAAAGCGTCCGACGCGTCGGCCCCGGCGATCTGAACTCCGGGAAGCTGCAGCTTGACCATATGTTCCACCTGATGCTTTTCCGCATGTCCCACGCCAACCACTGTCTTTTTGACCTTGTTGGGGGCATATTCACCAATCTCTATACCCGCCTGAGCAGGCACCAACAATGCGATCCCGCGGGCCTGGCCCAGTTTCAGGGTCGCCACCGCGTCTTTGTTCACGAACGTCTGTTCAATCGCCGCATGGTCCGGCTGAAAACGATGCACAACATCGGTAAGCTGTTCATGCAGATCATGCAGGCGGCTGGCCAAATCATCGCTTCCTGAAGAGTGGCAGATGCCATTCGCAACGTGACTTAAGCGGCTTCCGACTGAGTCGATAATGCCCCATCCCATGTTGCGCAAACCGGGGTCGATTCCCAAAATTCGCATGATTTTTTCCTGCGCCTGCCCAGACCTGTCTCGGTCATTAAAAAAAAGTTAGCACAAAACAAGAACGTTCGCCAAGAGATTAACGACATCGCCCCGTCGTTTTCCGCCCAACAGGTGCGAAATCGGTCGCAAATATACAAAAGTATGCCGCAAACAAATCGCGGACTCCGACACATGCAGAAACTGCATATCAGCCATGAAAAAAAGGCATTTGAATGGGGTAAATAAAGGCCCTACATGCGGCTTACTGACGACCTAAAATTAACACCGACCAAAAAGGAAGTATGATATGGCCGCTTTTGACTACACCCCCGCGCAGTCCCTCAACGCTGGTTTTTCCGGCCGTATCGGGTTTGCAATCTCCTCGATCTTTGCATCCGTCGCACAATGGAACGCAACACGCACCACCCGCGTTCAGCTGTCCAAACTGACCGACCGTGAGCTGTCCGACATCGGCCTCTCCCGCGGCGACATCGCAGAGCTCTAAAGCAAACAACAGACCTTCGCAGTCGTTGTGAAGCCGTAGTTGATCATTCAACTGCGGCTTTTTCTTTGCGCTGATGTCGGCCCTTGGGCCCGAGCCGTCAGGCGTTACAGAATTTTCTGGATGTTTTCGGCCATCATCAGGGAGACAGCGTCGCCCTGCATGGTCCATGCGCCAATCTGGGTCACGATGGATGTGCTGCCAAACAGCTCTTGAATGCGGACCGCATAGATATCCGTACCCATGCCTGCGATCATCAACCCCTTGAGCGCAAAGAACCCGATCGCCAGCAGGAACAGACCCAGAAACGGCACCCGCCGCGCTCGGGACTTGGCCTGCACGATGACATAACCGTCCTGATCGATGAACGCCGGAGCGTTGGATTGCATGGCTTTAGAGCGCTTGCGGCGCAAGCGCTTGACCCGATATTCAAACTGTTGATGTTGTGCGTTCAAGACGAGTTACTCAGACAGTGCCCCTGCCGATGACACAGATCTGCCAGAGAATTGCGGCAGGATTAGGGCAATGGCCAAAAATTACGTGCGACGCGTCAGGGTCAAAGTGGTCCACTCGCCAATTTCTTCGCGGTGCATCACGTCAAAACCTGCAGCGTCATAGGCCGCGACCACATCGTCAGCCTGCTCGTTCAGAATGCCCGACAGGATCGCATGGCCGTTTGGCGCGATATTCTGACCCATGTCGGGGGCCAACATGACCAAAGGCGCCTTCAGAATATTGGCGAAAACCAGATCAAATGGCGCCTGCGCGGTCAAATCAGGATGCCCAAAGCCCGCGGCCTCTAGGCAGATCACACGCCCTTCCAGAGCATTCGCCTTTACATTGGCCTCGGCCACATCCACGGCGACCTGATCGATATCGCTGGCCAGAACGGTCTCGGGCCACACACGTGCCGCCGCCATCGCCAGCACCGCAGTCCCGCAGCCGATATCAGCCACATTGCGACCGTGAAACCCGCCTTCAATCAGCCGGTCCAGCGCCCGCAAACAGCCAAGCGTGGTCCCGTGGTGCCCTGTGCCAAAGGCCATAGCGGCCTCGATCAGAAGCGGCTCTGAGTCCTCGGGAACCTGATCGGCATCATGGCTGCCATAGACGAAAAAACGGCCAGCCTGAACCGGTGTCAGTTCACGTTTGACCTTGGCCACCCAATCCGTGTCTGGCAGTTCGCTGACAGCGAATTCCTTGGCCCCAAAGGCAACCGCCAACAGCGCAAGCCCGGCTTCGTCCGGGGCCTCTGTGAAATAGCCGCCGATCTCCCAGATGCCTGATCCATCCTCAATCTCAAACACACCGACACCGGTGGGTTCAGGGATCAGAGTCTCCATAGCGTCGCCAAGCTTCTCGGCGTTATCTTTTCCTGTCAGGGTCGTCAGAGCGGTGAAGGTTGGCATGTGGGGCCTCTTGGATTGGGATGGGTTCCTTTGACGGAATTCTGGCAGGGGATCAAGCGGGCTCTTTGGCGGCCAAGGCATCGTGCTCGCCCAAAGCGCGCACAAATCGCCATCCCCAAAGGGCCGAAACCACTCCTACGACAGAGCCTACCATCGCCTGAGCATAGACCGCTCCGGTCGCCCCTGTCAGGCTGGCCATCCACCACGCAACAGGCAGCATCAGTACCCCATCGCGCAACCACGTCATCAGAGTGGCGCGGATTGGCTTGCCCAGCGAGTTGAAGGCCGCGACAGACACAAACAACCCCCCAAGCAGGATAAAGCTGGCCGAGCCCACATACCCGAAGGCGCGGTAAACTTCGGCCCCTTCAGAGGACAGATCAAACGCAGCGATGATCGCGCCAGCACTTAAGGACAGCGCCGCCCAGACAATGATCGTGTAGCCCAAACAAAACACCAGCGCGTCACGATAGGTCGACCGCACCCTGTCCCAAAGCCCTGCGCCATAGTTCTGACCAAAGATGCCACCCACCGCGCCGGACAGCGAGAAGATCGATCCAAACGCCACAACGCTCACGCGGTTCACAACCGCCCAACCCGCGACGGCGCTGTCCCCAAAGGGCGCGATGACCGACGTCAGGATGTAATAGCCAAAAGGGGTCGCCATCTGGGTCAACAGCGCAGGCCCTGCCACCGCAAAGAACGGCAGCACACAGCGACGCACCGAGGCCAGCGCAGGGGGCGCAAGCAGATCATGTTTGCCGATCAGAAACCGCATGGCCTGCACGGCAAGGGTAAAACGGAACAGAACAATACCGATCGCCGCACCATCCAAGCCCAGCAGATAGATCAACGGAGGATCCACAAACAGCAACAGAATGCCGCCACTTACCGTGACATACATGGCGCGCCGCCCGTCGCCTTCGGCGCGCAGAATGGCCGACCCAGACAGGCCAATTGCCATGATCGCAAGGGAGGGAATGGTAAACAACAGATAGCGCGCGGCCAGCTCGAGAGTTTCCCCCTGCGCCCCAACCATTTCCAACAGAGGATAGCGAAACAGCACAATCAGCGTCGCAACCCCAACCTGAAATATGACCGTAAGGATCATCGCCGAGGTCGCCTCTTCGCGGGCGCGGTCCATGTCGCCACGACCGATCTGTCTGGACACAATCGCCGTGGTCGCGATCATCATGCCAACGCCGCTAGAGACCGAAAAGAATTGCACCGCAAAGGCAAATCCAATGGCAGCCACAAGCTGTTCGTTGCCGAAATAGGCAATCCAGAACAGGTTCACGAGATCCACAAGAAACACAAAGGTAATGCCGACCCCGCCCAAAAGGGTCATGCGCATTACGTGCCCAAGTGTTGACCCATCCAGAAACTTGCCGCGCTCTACCATCGCTATTCCGCCGGTGCCGGCATCGGGCGGATCAGGCGCGTCTCATAGCCTTTTACAGGATGGCGCGGGATCAAGAGGGCCAGACAGAAGGATATCGCTGCACCGCTGGCCGCCATGAAAAACACGATGGCCGGGGAAAACAGCCACATCAGACCCAGCAGAACCGGCAGGAACACCGCCGCAATGTGGTTGATGGTAAAGGCCACCGCCGCGGTTGGTGCAATATCTTCGGGATCCGCAATTTTTTGGAAGTACGTCTTCATCGCAAGCGCCATCGAGAACAATAGATGGTCAAGGACGTAGAGCACCATCGCCAGCAAAACACCCCACCCAAAGAAATAGATGCCGCCATAGGCCAAGAACACCAGAACAAGCCCCAAGTACTCGACAAGCAACGTCTTTTGTTCCCCGAAGCGGGCAACGATCAGGCCGATAAGGGGCGCGCAAACCATATTGGCAATCAGGTTAATCAAATACAATCCGGTCAAGTGATGCACGTCAAAACCGAACTTTTCGACCATCATAAAGCCTGCGAACACAATGAAAATCTGTCGCCGCGCGCCGGCCATAAAGGTCAGCGCATAGTACAACCAATAGCGTTTTTTCAGCACAATCTTCTTGGTCTGCTGCGTCTCGGACTCGTATTGCGGATAGGCCAGCAAAGCAAACAGCGCGATAGCAACCGTCAAAGACCCAGAAACCATAAAGACGAAATTGTAACTCAGGCCCAGCGTCTCCCAAGTCATGACGATCAGGACATAAATCACCAACGTGCTGGCGGCGCCAACAGCGGTCAGCCAGCCCAGCGCCTGTGGTGCCTTGTCTTTCTTCAGCCATTGCAACTGCAGCGACTGATTGACGGTTTCGTAATAGTGAAATCCGACAGAACTGAGGAATGTGATCATCAAGATCCCGCCCAGCGATGGGAACCACGCCGTCACCGCCGAGGCCGCCCCCAAGAGCACAAGCGACACCATGCCCAAGACCTGCTCTCGGATGAAGATGATCACAAAAATCACCAGAAACGAAAGAAACCCGGGAATTTCACGGATGGTATGCAACAGTCCGATGTCCGAGCCATCGAAATCAGCCACTTCGATCACAAAGTTATTCAACAGCGCTGACCACGTTGAAAACGCCAAAGGCATGGCGATCGCCATCAGGACCAACAGACTAAAGGGACGTTGCCACTGCGGTCGCGCAGACGCCGCACTCAAAGGGGTTTTGTCAAACATACCCCGCGCTTACGCCTGTTTTAGACGAATGGCGAGCGAAATTCGCGCGGCATGGATGTGCAGCTTTGAACAGAGGGGACTTTAATAGAAACTCTGCGGGTCAATATCGACAGATAGCCGCAAATCCCCTTTGATTTTGACCTGCGAGACCCATCTGGCCAGTGCCTGTTGAATCGGGGCTGATTTCTCTGCCTTTACCAACAAGCGTACCCGATGCCGCCCGCGTACCCGCGCGATGGGCGCCGGAGCCGGGCCAAACACCTGCGCACCGATTTGGCGCAACGGCGCATCATTGCGCGCCAAGGCATTGCCAACGTCAAAGACCTGC
>NZ_CAXREH010000110.1:0-3397 GCF_964229375.1 Cognatishimia sp. | reverse complement strand
TGACGGCTTGGTTGAAAACATGCGCTTGCAGATCAAGCCCCTACCCGTCTCGGGCCTTTCGCGCACCCTGACGGTGGTCGCCCGCAAAGACGAGCTTCAGCACCTGCCAAAAGCCGTCGCAGACCTGTGTCGGCAAACTCTGTTGGCCCGCATCACCGACCAGATGGGACACATTGGCGAGAGCAGCGTGAAATAGGGAGTGGTTGTGCGGGGGAGTGGATTGGATACAAAACTTTCGTTCGCGCATTGTAGCCGAGGTGTTACCAACCCGATATGACGATCACATCATACATCCAGAGCCTGCGCCGAAAAGTCGGCCATGACGTTCTAATGGTGCCATCAGTCGCTGCAATTATTCGCGACGGCCACGGACGACTGCTGCTACAGAAAAAAGGAGGAAAAGAAGGGTGGAGCCTTCCCGCAGGAGCAATCGAACTCGGCGAGTCTCCTGAGGACGCCCTTGTTCGCGAAGTCTTTGAAGAAACAGGTCTGAGTGTCATTGCCGCGTCTCTTGTCGGAGCATTTGGCGGGGATACATTCAGGTATAAATACCCCAACGGCGATCTCGTCGAATACACCATCCTTGTGTATCGGTGCGAAATTAAGCCTTTGGCCCAGATACACATCGACCCAGAGACCGTGAAGCTACAATACTTCGCGGCCCCAGACGCCCCGCCGCTGGCGTTGCCCTACCCAAAGTCCATTCTCTTCCAGACGCCCTGATCCCCAGCACCCTTTCTAAATGATCAAACCGGGCCTCTGATAGAGACCCGGCGTTCTTTCGGTATCTGCGACCTTGGCTCAGGCCTTGCGCCACGCGAAATATGCTTTCACGGGGGCCGAAAAACTCAGAGCCATTCCGACCGCGGCGACGGCAAAACCGACAAAGGCCTTGGCCGGAATAGAGATCAGGAAATCCACGGCGATGGCGACCCGAAGTCCTGTGATCGAGCGCTTCAGAATGGACGTCACGATCGCGGCAAAGGTCGCGATGTATCCAAGCAATGTCCAAGAGATCAGCGTCACAGCGCTGTCGCCCGAGACGGATCCGACGGTCAGATCGTAGTATTTGAAGCCGACGATCAGCCCAATAGCTAAAAAGATCTTCAGCGCGTTCAGAATAAAGATGACCCGCAGCAGCGGAGGTTTGTTTTGCCCAATATTGGTGTCCAGAGTGGTCATGGTTCGTCCTTTCAAGATGTCAGAGAGCGGGCGACTAAGCGCCGCACGAAAATGGGTCACACCCGAGTCAGCCAGTCAGCCAGACCAGCGCCGATTTCGTTGGGATATTGTTCCTGAATGAAGTGACCCCCGTCGCCCAGATAGATCGACTCGATATTGGTCAGGTTCTGTTTGATCCATTCGGCCGCCTGCATCGGAATGACCGCGCCGGGGCTGACGTGGAACATCAGCTTGGGAAAGGTGCTTTCGGCCACGAAATCAGAGTTCGCCTGCACGATAGCATGCACATCCGAGGGGCTGCCCTCCATCGGGATCTCGCGAGGCCAGTCCAGTATGATCTGCCGCGAGGCAGGGGTTGGGAAGGGGCGGTTGTATTCGGCCATTGCGGCTTCGCTGAGCCCCGCACCATCGTGGCGCATAAAGGCGTCCAGAAACAGGTTCTGCTCAAGGATCATGGCCTCGCCGACACCAGGCGTGCGAATGCCGGTCATGAACTGCACCATCTGAGGGCCCAAAACCTCGATGTCTTTCAGAGGCATGAACGGCGGAGCCATCGCCTCCATAAAGGCCACGGCCGCAATGCGGTCAGGCCGAGTGCGTGCATAGTGCCAGCCCAGCGCAGAGCCCCAGTCGTGAATGACGAGCACCGCGTCTTTCAGGTCCAAACTGTCCAGAAAGCTGTGCAGGAAATGCGCGCTCTCGTGGTAGGTTTCGGTCATCACCGGCTTATCGCTGTCTCCCATGCCCATCAGGTCCGGCGCAATCGCGCGGTGGCCTTCGGTGACAAAAGGAATGATGTTGCGCCACAAATAAGACGAAGCCGGATTTCCATGCAAAAAGACGACAGGACGCCCTTCGCCCTCGTCAATATAGGCCATTTTATGCCCCAGGACGTCGGCGTATTTCTTTTGGAACGGGGATGCTAGGGACGGCGCCGGGCTAAGGGCCGCAACCGCTGCTGTCGCCGCTGTCGTTTGCAGGAACGTTCTACGTTTCATGATGATCTCCTTGGTTGATGCCTTCAAATTACGGATAGACATCACACCAATAAATCACCCATAATCCCCACTATGGTCAGATTTTTAACCACTCAGAATTGATGGACTGGACGGGCATCCCCTTCTTTCTGGCAGCCGTGCGCGCAGGCACATTGCGTGGCGCAGCCGAGGCCACGGGCGCAACCCACGCGACGGTCAAGCGCCACATCGAAGTCTTGGAACACAGCTATGGCGTGCAACTGTTTCGCCGCACCCGACGCGGCCTAGAGCTGACGGCGGCTGGAAGGGATCTGCTGCCCGTCGTCGAGGCCGCCGAGGTCAAAGTAAACGAGGCGCGCAAACGGGTCCAAGGGCTGGACAAGGAAGAAACGGGCGTGGTGCGGTTCTCGACCACCGGCACACTGGTATATGAAATCGTCGCCCCCATTCTGGCGCGCTTCAGCAAGGCGTATCCTGACATCGATCTTGAAATCCGCGTGTCTGACAGGTTCGAAGACATCAACAAACTTCAGACAGACGTATCGCTGAGATTTGCACAGGATGTGCAGGACGACGTGATTGCACGAAAACTGTTCCCGCTTGCCTTGGTGCCGATGGCCAGCCGAACCTATCTTGAGACCCATCTGCCCATCGCGGGGCCGTCCGGCGAAGGATTGCATTGGATCGGCTGGGACAGCGCAGATCGACACCCTGATTGGGTGGCAGACAGCGCGTTTCCTGCGGCAGAGGCGCGGCACGCAACGACGGATCCCGTATTGCAGCTTTCGCTAGCGCGACAAGGCGTTGGAATGATCAATTCCTCGGTCTATTTCACCACGATCTATCCGGAACTCGTCCCCGTACCCGGGACAACGCCAGTGCTGGATCGAAACCTTTGGCTTTTGTTTCACTCCGAGTTGCGGCGTACCGTACGCGTGCGGCGTTTTATAGATTTTCTAAGCCGTGAGCTGATTGCGTTGAAACCTCTGCTGCAAGCCGGTGCATAGCCACCACCCCTGCAACCCGCGCGCCATTCAGATCGGCTGGTCTCTGCACATCGATGCCGGAGTGTCTTGACATTGAGCGCCTGCCGAAATATGCTCGGCGAGTTGTTCTGATTATTTTCAACGGTGTAATTTGAGGCCGACGATGCGTAGATCTTTTTTCCTTCTCTTGCTTTTGCCAGTGCTCTTTGGCCGCCCTGCCTTTGCCCAAGAGGTCATCCCGTTGACAGACAA
>NZ_CAXREH010000109.1:0-7262 GCF_964229375.1 Cognatishimia sp. | reverse complement strand
CAGAGGTACACCGTACTGCAGGCCAACCGACACCGCGATGGCGAAGTTGTTCATCATCGCCCGGAAACCCGCGCCTTCCTTGTGCATGTCGATAAAGATCTCGCCCAAGGCACCGTCAGAATATTCGCCGGTCCGCAGGTACACCTTGTGACCACCAACGACGGCCTTTTGGGTATAGCCCTTACGGCGTTCCGGCATCTTCTCACGGCTTTTCGCCATGACTTCCTTGATGACAACTTTTTCGACGATCTTCTCGGCGATCACAGCGGCTTTTTGCTGTGGTGTTCCGCTTTCAAGGATCTCTTCGGCTTCCTCATCATCCTCAATCAGCGCTGCTGCCAGCGGCTGGGACAGTTTAGAGCCGTCACGATACAGCGCATTGGCTTTGACACCCAAGGACCAGCTCAGCTCATAGGCCTTCTGGCAATCCTCGATGGTGGCGTCATTTGGCATGTTGATCGTCTTCGAGATCGCACCAGAGATAAAGCTTTGCGCTGCCGCCATCATGGTGATGTGGCTGTCCACGCTCAGATACCGCTTGCCCTTCTTGCCGCATGGGTTCGCACAGTCAAAGATGTGATAGTGCTCTTCCTTCAGGAACGGCGCACCTTCGAGTGTCATAGTGCCGCAAACGTGGTCATTCACCGCGTCGATGTCAGCCTTGCTGAACCCAAGATGGCGCAGCAGGTTGAACTCTGGATCGACAAGCTTCGCCGCAGGAACGCCCAGCGTCTTGGTGACGAACTCTTCACCAAGTGTGAAGTGGTTGAAAACAAAGCGGATATCAAAGGCCGCACCAAGCGCACCTTCAACTTTCGCCAGCTCTGCTTCGCCAAATCCGTGGCCAGCCAGCGTGGTTGGGTTGATCGCCGGAGCGTTGCCCAGCGAGCCGTGACCGACAGCATAGGCAATGATTTCCTCGATCTCAGAGGATTTGTAGCCCAGCTTCGCAAGCGCGGATGGAACAGACCGGTTGATGATCTTGAAGTAACCACCTCCTGCGAGCTTTTTGAACTTCACCAGCGCAAAGTCAGGCTCGATGCCGGTGGTGTCACAGTCCATCACCAGACCGATAGTGCCGGTCGGTGCGATCACAGAAACCTGCGCGTTGCGATACCCGTGCTTTTCGCCCAGCTCCAGCGCCTGATCCCAAGAGGACATCGCCAGGTTCGCAAGCTTCTGATCCGGTATATTCGCCAGATCAAGTGGCACGGGTTTGACCGCCAGCTCTTCATAGCCTTCGGTGGCACCATAGGCCGCATTGCGGTGGTTCCGGATAACGCGCAGCATGTGGTCTGCGTTGCGCTTGTGGCCCGAGAACGCGCCCAGCTCGCCTGCCATCTCGGCGCTTGTCGCATAGGACACACCGGTCAGAACCGCAGTCAAAGCCGCACAAAGCGCCCGACCCTCGTCAGAGTCATAGCCATAGCCCATGTTCATCAGCAATCCACCGATGTTAGCATAGCCCAGACCCAAGGTGCGGAAATCATAGGACAATTGCGCGATTTCTTTGGATGGGAACTGCGCCATCATCACCGAAATCTCAAGCGTCACAGTCCAAAGACGTGTCGCGTGCACGTAGTCGTCTGCCTGGAACTCGCCATCCTTCAGGAAGGTCAGCAGGTTCATGGACGCGAGGTTACAGGCCGTGTCATCCAGGAACATATACTCAGAACACGGGTTGGACCCACGGATCTGACCGTCCTCTGGGCAAGTGTGCCATGCGTTCACGGTGTCATGGAACTGAATGCCCGGATCGGCACAGGCCCACGCCGCGTGGCCCACCTGCTCCCACAGATCGCGCGCTTTGATGGTTTTCGCAACAGAACCGTCGGTGCGGCGGATCAGTTCCCAGTCGGCGTCGTCCTTGACGGCCTTCAGGAAGCTGTCAGTCACACGGATCGAGTTGTTAGAGTTCTGACCAGACACGGACGCATAGGCCTCGGAGTCCCAGTCGGTGTTGTAGGTCGGGAACTCAATGCTGTCATAGCCCTGCTTGGCATAGTCCAGCACGCGCTTAACGTAAGTCTCTGGGATCGAAACCTTTTTCGCACCACGGATCGCAGATTTCAGCTGATCGTTCTTCTTTGGATCAACCGCGTCCTCGGTGCTGCCATCCCAACCACGGATCGCCGCGAAAATGTCGTTCAGCTTGGCTTCGTGCATTTTAGAGCCCGCGACGATGGACGCCACTTTCTGCTCTTCTCTGACTTTCCAGTTGATGAATTCCTCGACATCCGGGTGGTCTGCATCACAGATCACCATCTTTGCGGCACGACGGGTTGTGCCACCGGACTTGATCGCACCCGCAGCGCGGTCACCGATTTTCAGGAAGCCCATCAGACCAGAGGATTTACCGCCGCCCGACAGCGACTCGCCTTCGCCTCGCAGGGACGAGAAGTTGGTGCCAGTTCCCGAGCCATATTTGAACAGACGCGCTTCGCGAACCCAAAGGTCCATGATCCCGCCGTCGTTCACCAGATCATCCGAGACAGACTGAATAAAGCAGGCATGCGGCTGTGGGTGCTCATAAGAGGACTTCGACTTGGTCAGCTTGCCGGTCTTATAGTCCACATAGTGGTGACCCTGCGCCGGGCCATCGATGCCATAGGCCCAGTGCAGGCCTGTGTTGAACCACTGCGGGCTGTTTGGCGCCGCGCGCTGGGTTGCCAGCATGTGGCGCATTTCGTCGAAATAGGCGCGTGCGTCTTCTTCGGTGGTGAAATAGCCACCCTTCCAGCCCCAATAGGCCCAAGCGCCCGCCAGACGGTCAAACACTTGCTTGGAAGAGGTCTCGCCCCCCATCTCGGCGCCATCGGCAGGGACAGAACGCCACAGAAACTCTGGAACGTCTTTTTCTTTGACCTTCTTCAGTTTCGAAGGAACACCTGCCTTACGGAAGTATTTCTGTGCAATAACGTCTGAGGCAACTTGGCTCCAGCTTGTGGGCACCTCGACATCGTCCAATTTGAAAACGATGGAGCCATCCGGATTTCTGATTTCGGAGGTCGTCTTTAAAAACTCCAGATCCGCGTATGCGTCTTGCCCTGCTGTCGTGAAACGTCGTTGAATTTGCATCGTTGCCCCTTAGTCCCGATCACTCTGCCCGTTTGCTTGCGCGGAGCGTTCCACCCAGTGGCTAAGGGTTCACGAAGTCACAACGTCCCTGGTCGCTCAAAGCCTTAGCCGAGCGGCGCTGAGCTTCTGCTCAGTCTTGATCATGTTATGTCATCCGCGGCCCCCAGCGCACCATATATAGTGTCAGCCTCATCCGCCCACACAATCTGACGTATCGGACCCTAACAGGTCAACGCTTTTATTTGATCGAAAACCGCAAAAATTGTGTTGACCAATTTCGTTTTCTCCGCACCTCAACAGAATCTCTTTCGCGATCCAATTGCGCGTCGCTGCGCCCTCAAATTCAAGACGGATCGGAAGTCCTTTATAAATAACGGAAATTGAAGATGATGCTCAAAATTTGACCCCAAAGACACAACATGTAGGGGTTAAGGCTGCATTAACACCATATATGCGGAAATCGGCACTCGCGGGTTATTTCAACCAAAAGGCGAATCCCAAACCACAGGCACATCTTACAAATGGGTTAAAATTTAGTCCCCCAGACACGTCAAAACCCCGGCTATGAACCGAGGTTTTGACGTTGCCTCTGAGAGAGAAAATGGTCGGGGCGGCGAGATTCGAACTCACGACCCCCTGTACCCAAAACAGGTGCGCTACCAGACTGCGCTACGCCCCGGACCGTGGAGCGTTCTTTAAATGTAGCTCCGCAGAATGAAAAGCGAAAAACAGCATTTGATGCAGATTTTTTTCTGCCTTCTCAAAAATCAGCTGTCGTCCCGGCAAGGCCATGCCGCCAGATGCTGTAAAACCGAGGGATGACGCAATTCCGAGCCTTCGGTGATACCAAGCGCGCGCGCAAGACCGCCATTGATTTCCAACACATAGCGCGCAGGAACCTCGCTCGAGATCGAGGTCAGGTCATGAGGAATCGCCCGCTCGTGGATTTTCACCACCTGCCCGGTTTCATCCAAAAAGATCATATCTAAAGAGATAAGCGTGTTCTTCATCCAGAACGACAGCACCCGGGTCTGATGATAGACAAACAGCATGCCGGCGCTCATCGGCATATCAAGCCGGTGCATCAGGCCCGTCTGGCGTTCGCGCGCATCATCTGCCAGCTCGACCGTAAACCGCGCCTCGCCCCAGTCGCCACGCAGCTGGGCGGAATCCACACGACATTCTGCCATAACAGGCGACGCGGACGCCAATAGAAAGCAAGAGAAGAAAGCTGTGCGTAAGGAAGAGATCCGCCGCGCACCCATGGGTTACTTCAGAACCGCTTCCCAAGCGCAGATCTGCATCGCCATCTTGCCACGCTGACCGTCCATCACACGGATCGCCAGGGCCTCGCCCGGTTGCAGCTCGCACAGACCCGAGCGGCGCAGAACTTCGACATGCACGAACACGTCGTCTGAATTGCCAAAGATATTGGCGAACCCAAAGCCCTTGTTCTTGTCAAACCACTTCACCCGCGCTGGGATCAGCGGGTATTTCTCGATGTCTTCGACAGACAACGCTTCGAAATCAGCCAAAGTATTATTTGTCGACGCCACGGGGGGAGTAATCGACAGCACCTCGGTTGCCTGAACACCGCGTGCGGTGTCTTGCAACACAAGCTCTACGGTTGCAGCTTCTGCAACCGAGCTTTGACCAAAATTGCGCAGAACATTTGCGTGTAGAAGGATATCAGGACCGCCTTCGTCGGCGACCACAAACCCAAACCCCTTAACCGGATCGAACCATTTCACCTGCCCCGTAACCACACGAGCGGCGGAATCTTGCATGACATCAGCCCTATATATTTTATGGGCTCACCCCCATGAGCCGCGTCGGCGTTACAATGACGATAAACGACCTTCCTATCAAGTGTCATTTCTCGTTTCGTAGAAAGAATTTCTACAAGCGCATAACGCTATGGGTTCAGTCTTTGAACGACCCACTCGCCGCCTGTTTCGCCTTTCCGCCATTGGAAACGATCGTGCAAACGGAATGCGCCGTCGGCCCAAAACTCGATTTCTACAGGGGTGATGCGATAGCCGCCCCAAAACTCTGGACGCTTGGGATTTGGCCCCAGTTTAAGCGAGAGTTTTGCGGATTCAGCCAACAGCTCTGCGCGCGACGCAAGCGGTTGTGACTGTTTGCTGGCCCAAGCGCCAATCCGGCTCTTGAGGGAGCGCGAGGCGAAGTATTCGTCCGCCTGTGGCCCGGATTCCTTGGTGACATGTCCCCGTACACGAATCTGACGCCGCAGGGATTTCCAGTGCATGACAAACGCCGCTTTGCCGGTCGCGTCGACCTCTTGCGCCTTGGCAGACCCGTAGTTGGTGTAAAACACAAATGCCGCGTCTTCGATTTCTTTCAGCAACACCATGCGCGCGTTGGGCAGACCGTCTGCATCCACGGTGGACAGCGCAATCGCGTTTGGATCATTGGGCTCTGACTTTTCAGCCTCTGCCAGCCAGCGCCGTGCCAGATCAAACGGGTTGTCTCCCGAGAAAATATCGCTGCGATCACTCATTTTGCCTGCTCCTTGACCTTGGGTCGCTCTTTCCATCCTCAAGGTATTCACCTGCCCTTGATGCAAACAGGATGATCGCCTAAAGGATCATAGAAAAGTGAATTAGGGACGGAGGTCCGAATGTCAAATAATCTGAGGGCTGGCAAGCGTGGTTTGATCATGGGGCTAGCCAACGATAAATCGATTGCATGGGGCATCGCGAAAGCATTGTCCGACGCCGGTGCAGAAATGGCGTTTTCCTATATGGGCGAAGCGTTCAAGAAACGCGTCGCGCCATTGGCCGAGCAATTGAACGTGGATACGTTGATCGATTGCGACGTGTCTGACCCAGACTCCTTGGACAGCGCATTTGCACAGATCGAAGCCAAATGGGGTAAGATCGACTTTCTGGTGCATGCGATCGGCTTTTCCGACAAGAACGAGCTGCGTGGCCGCTATGTCGACACCAGCCGCGACAACTTTTTGATGACGATGGACGTCAGCTGTTACAGCTTTACGACCGTCATGCAGCGCGCCGAGAAACTGATGAGCGACGGCGGCTCTGCGTTGACCCTGACCTATTATGGTGCCGAGCAGGTCATGCCGCACTATAACGTAATGGGTGTCGCGAAGGCAGCGCTTGAAGCCAGCGTCAAATATCTGGCCGAAGATCTGGGCAAAGACGGCATCCGCGTCAACGCGATTTCGGCAGGCCCGATCAAAACGCTCGCCGCCTCGGGTATTGGTGATTTCCGCTATATCCTGAAATGGAACGAGCTGAACTCTCCGCTGCGCCGCAATGTGACCATCGACGATGTTGGCAAATCCGCGCTCTATATGCTCAGCGATCTTGGCTCTGGCGTAACAGGCGAAAACCTGCACGTGGACGCGGGGTATCACGTCGTCGGCATGAAGGCCGTCGATGCGCCGGATATCGACGCAGTGACCGGTCGCAAGTAAGCCGATCAAACAGATTGCCTTCAGGCCCGGTGGACATCCGCCGGGCCTTTTCTTTTTTGACGGACCCACTAAGGTTTGCCTGACAGTTAAATGTACCCCCCTTTTGTGACCGGTGATCTGATGGACCTAAGCCATATCCTTGCCTTCAACGCGACGCTTCTTGTGGCCATTCTCAGTCCCGGCCCAGCGATGCTGATGTCCATCCGCGCCACATTGGCCGGCAACTTCCGGCAAGGGTTTATGGTTGGCCTTGGCCTTGCGACGATGGCCGCCACCTGGACCACCTTGGCGCTGCTGGGTCTGGACGGGATTTTCACGCTGTTTCCATGGGCCTATCTGACCCTGAAAATCGCAGGCGCACTATATCTGATCTGGATCGCGGTGCAGACTTGGCGCCATGCACGCATTCCTCTGGATCCGGATGCAGCCTCGCATCCGCGGGGACGCTCGTTCCTGTCTGGGCTGGCTGTCAACCTCGCCAATCCAAAGTCGGTTTTATTCGCCTCTGCGGTGCTTTTGGTGATCTTTCCACCCGACATCACCTTGGCAGACAAAGCTTTTGTGGTTGCCAACCATCTTATCGTTGAGATCCTCTGCTACAGCGCCTTTGCGGCCCTGCTGTCGACGCCTGCGGCACGCGATGGATACCTGCGCGCGAAGACCACCTTGGATCGTGTCGCGGCCGGTGTCATGGGTGCGTTGGGCCTGCGGTTGTTGCTGGATC
>NZ_CAXREH010000108.1:0-3402 GCF_964229375.1 Cognatishimia sp. | reverse complement strand
CGTCGAGGCAGATCACGGACCCCAATGGGGCGCCGATTTTGAATGGAGAGCAGACATGAACTTTCAAAGCAAATCTGTTGCGGCCCCTCTGTCTGGTCTGTTCATCGGCAACGAAAGCCTTTTGATCCAATGCGCCGAGGCGTGGCAGTCTGCCGGGCATGAGGTGGCGCAAGTGGTCACTAAATCCCAAGCGATCGCGGACTGGGCCAAATCGCGTGGATACGCGGTTGTGTTGCATGACGGCGCGCTACAGGATGTTGCTCTTGACGGAACGTTTGATTGGCTGCTGAGCGTTGCAAACCTTCAGATCATCCCGGATGGCCTGCTTAAGCTGGCCGGTGGCGCGGTGAATTTTCACGATGGCCCGCTGCCCGACTACGCCGGTCTCAACGCGCCTGTCTGGGCGCGGATGCAGGGCGAGCGGACCCATGGCATCACGTGGCATCTGATTGAAAACGGTGTGGATGAGGGCGACATCCTTGTTCAATCGACCTTTGACATTGCCGACGACGACACAGCGCTGACGCTGAACACAAAGTGTTTTGAAGCGGCGATGACCAGTTTCCCTGATGTGATTGCCGCGCTTGAAGCAGGTGCCAAGCCGCGCCGTGCACAGGACCTCGCAGGCCGTCGGTATTTTGGCGCATCTCAGCGGCCCAAGGCGGCAGGGCGCATCGACTTTGACAACAGCGCCGACGAGGTTGTCGCCTTTGTGCGGGCTTTGGATCATGGCGATTATTGGAACCCATTGACACTTCCCAAGCTGTCCATTGCGGGTGACATTGTGGCCGTTCGCCACGCCGAGCGCGTGCAAGGCACGGGCCGTCCTGGTGAGGTTCTGGACGTTGCGGACCATACACGTACGGTCGCCTGCGCCACGGGTGCCGTGCGTCTGAGCCACTTTAGCGACCTAGGCGGACGTCCATGGTCAGATGTTTCAGGCGTTGCCAAAGGGTCGCCTCTCAGTTCCGCAAAAACTGCGGATCGGCTGGAGCGCGCCTTGAGCAAGGTTGTCGGGGCCGAGGCCGCCTGGCGCATAACCTTGGCCAGCTATGTGCCCGCGCGCCTGCCATTGATCAAACCCGCGCAAGAGCCTGCGGACTGGGCAAGCTTGCGTGTTGATGCAGATCTTGATCCTGCGCAACAATTGGTTGTGGCTCGTTTGTTTGCCAGCCTTAGTGGATGTGAAAGCGCTGCCCAGATCGCGTTTGTGCACGAAGATATGACACGCTCTGCTGGCTATCTTGCCCCTTGGGTGCCGATGCCCTTGGCGCTGTCCAAAGAACAATCCGTGCAAACCGAAATCGATACCGCGCGTCAGGATCTGGCGACGCTGGTGCAGCGTGACACGTACCCATTGGACCTGATCGGGCGCGCACCAGAGCTGGCCACCCCAGAGCTGCCGGATCTGTCTTTCATCACGGACCCTGATGTCGGGCCGATTGAGGGCGTTGCCCTGAATATCCTGTGTCACGGGCACGGGATGCGGTTGCGCTATGACGCCAACCGGCTGGACGAAGATCACGCAACGCGGCTGGTTGCGCGGCTGGACTGGATCGCTGCGCAACTTGCGTCCTCAGACAGCCTTGTGTCTGATCTTGATCTTTTGCCGCCGTCTGAAAAGCACCACCTGCTAAGCGCGCGCAATGATACCGATCTGAACATTGATCTGGACATCACGATCCACGCGCTGATTTCAGAGCAGGCGGCCAAGACGCCAGAGGCGACGGCGCTGGTGTTTGAACACGACGCCCTCAGCTATGCCCAGCTTGAAGCGCGGTCCAATCAAACGGCACAAGTCTTGCGGGCCAACGGTATGGTCAAAGGCGACGTGGTGGGCGTGCATTGCCGCCGCGGGCATGATCTGGTTGTGGCCTGTCTTGGGATTTTGAAAGCAGGCGGCACCTATCTGCCACTGGATCCGGCGTTCCCCGCCGAGCGCATCGCGATCTATGTCGAAGACAGCCGGGCTGGGTTCATCCTGTCGCAAGACGCGCTGTCAGACCAACTGCCGCCAAGCGCGGCTAAGGTGTTGAATATCGACAGCGATCCCGCGTTTCACGCAGCCTCTGACCTGCCTGTCGCAGACGAGGCAGAGAGCAGCGATCTGGCCTATTTGATCTTTACGTCGGGCTCTACGGGACGTCCCAAAGGCGTCATGGTAGAGCACCGCAATGTGGTGAACTTCTTTGGCGGAATGGATGCCCAGATTGACCACCAAACGCCGGGCACATGGTTGGCCGTCACCAGCCTGAGTTTCGATATTTCGGTGCTGGAGCTGTTTTATACACTGTCGCGTGGCTTCAAAGTGGTGATTGCAGGCGACGAAGGCGCTGCGCAGATTTCGGATGGCCCGGTGGCGTCCGGAGCTGGCGGCATGGATTTCAGCCTGTTTTATTGGGGCAATGACGACGGGATTGGCCGTGGCAAATACGAGTTGTTGCTTGAGGGCGCAAAATTTGCCGACGACAACGGGTTTTGTGCGGTCTGGACGCCCGAGCGTCATTTCCACGCCTTTGGCGGCCCTTATCCAAACCCGTCGGTGACGGGTGCGGCGGTGGCCGCTGTTACAAAGAATATCGGTGTGCGCGCCGGAAGCTGCGTCGCGCCTTTGCACCACACCGCCCGGATCGCCGAAGAATGGGCGATCATCGACAATCTGACCAACGGCAAAGCGGGGCTGGCGATAGCTAGCGGCTGGCAGCCGGACGACTTTGTGCTGCGTCCTGAAAACACGCCTCCTGCAAACAAGCCCGCCATGTTTGAACAGATGCACGAGCTGCGCAAGCTGTGGCGCGGCGAAGAGGTGGCATTCCCGCGCAAAGACGGTGAGATGCACAGCGTTCTGACCCAGCCGCGCCCTGTGTCCAAGGATATCGATCTATGGGTGACAACAGCCGGCAACCCAGAAACCTGGCGCGAAGCCGGGCGCAACGGCTGCCATGTTCTGACCCATCTGCTGGGCCAATCTGTCGACGAAGTAGCAGGCAAAATCAAAATCTATCACGAGGCGCTGCGCGACGCCGGTTATGATCCGGCGGACTATAAAGTCACTCTGATGTTGCACAGCTTTGTCGCGGAGGACCGCGAGACAGCGCGTCAGATCGCGCGCGGCCCGATGAAAGACTATCTGCGTTCGGCGGCGGGCCTTATCAAACAATATGCCTGGGCCTTCCCAGCCTTCAAAAAGCCTGAAGGGGCCAGCAACGCCTTTGACATCGACCTCGGGTCGCTCACAGAGGACGAGCTGGAAGGTATTCTGGACTTTGCGTTTCAGCGGTATTTCGATGAGTCCGGCCTGTTTGGAACGGTTGAGGACTGTCTTGCACGTGTCGAACAGGTCAAAGCCATTGGCGTTACAGAAATTGCCTGTCTCATCGACTATGGCATTGCGACGGATGT
>NZ_CAXREH010000107.1:0-6102 GCF_964229375.1 Cognatishimia sp. | reverse complement strand
GACGCCGCCTAAAAGCTGGATTGTACCTTTGATCCGGCCAAAGAACCCGGTCACGCATAAAGCCAAGGTTCTGGATTTCGTCACCGAGATGAACAAACAGAACAAGACGCTGGATTTTGCCGACAGCACAGGCAACCGCGTTGGGGCTTATTTCCACACCGGCGGCACAACCGGCACGCCAAAGGTGGCACAGCACCAATACAGCGGCATGATCTATAACGGTTGGATCGGCAATCATCTGTTGTTCACCGAAGAAGACAACATCATGTGTCCGTTGCCTTTGTTCCACGTTTTCGCCGTGCATGTGATTATGATGGCGGCCATTCAGGCGGGCTCGCATGTGGTGTTCCCGACGCCTGCTGGCTATCGCGGCGACGGGGTTTTTGATAATTTCTGGAAGCTCATCGAACGCTGGAAGATTTCCTTCATCATCACCGTGCCCACCGCCGTTGCCGCCCTGATGCAGCGCGATGTGGATGCGGATATCTCGTCCGTTAAGACCGCGTTTTCGGGCTCGGCCCCGATGCCGATGGAGCTGTTCAAGCGCTTTGAATCGGTGTCTGACGTGGCCATCGTCGAGGGCTATGGCCTGACCGAGGCCACGACGCTGGTGTCTTGTAACCCTCCGGGTGGCGAGAAAAAAGTCGGCTCGGTCGGCGTGCCGCTGCCTTATGTTGACGTCAAGATCATTAACGTGGACGGCGAGGGCAATCCGGTTGAATGCGCGACCAACGAGATCGGTGAGATCTGTGTGTCATGCCCCGGCGTCTATGTCGGCAATACCTATACCGAAGCTGAAAAGAACGCAGAACTATACCACGGCGATCACCTGCGCACAGGCGATCTGGGCCGGATCGACGAAGATGGTTATGTCTGGATCACCGGCCGCGCCAAGGATCTGATTATTCGGGGCGGTCACAACATCGATCCTGCCGAAATCGAAGAGGCGCTTGTCCAGCATCCGGCCGTTGCTGTGACCGGTGCGATTGGCCAACCGGATTCCTATGCGGGCGAAATTCCCTGCGTTTATGTCGAGCTGGTCGAAGGCGCGAGTGCAACCGTCGAAGAGTTGATGGCCCATTGCGAGAAGACCGTGATGGAACGCGCCGCGATGCCGAAATACGTCGAGATCCTGCCAGAGGTTCCAAAAACCGCCGTCGGCAAGGTGTTCAAACCCGATCTGCGGAAAATGGCGATCGAACGCATTTATAACGAAGCGCTTGAGGCCGCAGGCTCTCCGGCGCGGGTTGTGGCAGTGGTTGACGACAAGAAACGCGGTTTGGTTGCGCAGGTCATGCGCAACGACGCAACCGAGGATGATATGACTCGCATCCTCGGAGCCTTTACGCGCCCGTGGGAATGGGCCGCATAAGGCCGTTGCGAGAAAAGCTTGAATGGGCGAGGACCAGAGGGTCTTCGCCCTTTTCATTTTAAAGTGTTCGCGCTAACGAATTTAGATCGGAACGTTTGTTTCTGCGTATGTTTTTTGTTCCAATAGGTGAAACCCATGACCCATATCCTCGCTATCGACCAAGGCACGACCTCCACGCGCGCAATGATTTTTGATGCGGATATGCAGATAACCGCGGTCGCCCAACAGGAATTCACGCAGCATTTTCCCGCCTCTGGTTGGGTTGAGCATGTGCCCGGCGATTTATGGGATACGACGCTTTCAACCTGCCAAGACGTGCTGAAGGAGGCGGGCCTGTCCGCAAGCGAGGTCACTGCGATTGGCATCACCTACCAGCGCGAAACCACTGTGGTCTGGGACCGCGCGACGGGTACGCCTGTGCACAATGCGATTGTCTGGCAAGACCGACGCACCGCCGATATTTGCCGCGACTTAAAAGCCAAAGGCCACGAGGCGCTGGTTACGGATGTAACGGGATTGCTGTTGGATCCGTATTTTTCGTCGACCAAGATCAAATGGATTCTGGATCAGGATCCAACGCTGCGGGCCCGCGCCAAGGCCGGAGAGCTGGCCTTTGGCACTGTCGACAGCTGGGTGATCTGGAACCTCACGGGCGGCGCGCGTCATGTGACGGACGCGACGAATGCGGCTCGCACCATGCTCTATGACATTCACAAAGGAAAGTGGAGCAGCCGTATCTGCGATCTGCTTGATATTCCGATGGAAATGTTGCCCGAGGTGCTGGATTGCGCGGCAGACTTCGGGGTGACTGATGCGGGTGTTTTGGGCGCTGAAGTCCCGATCCTGGGGGTCGCAGGCGACCAGCAGGCCGCCACCATCGGGCAGGCGTGTTTTGAGCCGGGTATGATGAAATCAACCTACGGCACCGGATGTTTTGCGCTGATGAACACCGGCGGCATGGCGGTCAAATCCCATAACCGCTTGCTGACAACGATTGCCTATCAGCTGGACGGCAAGCCAACCTATGCGCTGGAAGGCGCGATCTTCATCGCCGGAGCCGTGGTTCAGTGGCTGCGCGACGGTCTGGGCATCATCGAAAATGCCTCAGAGACGCAGGCCTTGGCCGAACAATCAGATCCGGCGCAGGATCTGATCCTTGTACCGGCCTTCGTGGGTCTTGGCGCGCCATATTGGGCACCGGATTGCCGGGGCGCGGTGTTTGGACTGACGCGCGGATCAGGCCCCGCAGAATTCGCACGCGCTGCATTGGAAAGCGTCGGGTACCAAACGCGCGATCTTATGGAGGCCATGAAGGGTGATATGGGCGAGCGGGCGCAATCTGGCGTTCTGCGTGTCGATGGAGGCATGACGGCGTCGGATTGGACGATGCAGTTCTTGTCCGACATCATCGGCGCTCCGGTAGATCGCCCGAAAGTTCTGGAAAGCACCGCGACTGGAGCGGCTTGGCTGGCGGGCATGCGGGCAGGGGTCTATCCAAACATGCAAGACTTCGCGGGGTCTTGGGCGCGTGACCGTCAGTTCGAACCCACTATGGCGCTCGAGGCGCGAGATGCGAAATACGCCGCGTGGAACAAAGCTGTCGCGGCAACCCTGTCGGTCTAGATAAAAACGCAATGGGCAGGGGTCTCGTTCCAAAGGGCGCGGCGCACCATCAGCGCCACTGGTCGGTATCTATCCAGATTGTGACGGGGCCATCGTTTACAAGCGCAACCTTCATGTCCGCGCCGAACTGTCCTTTAGACACCGGCACCCCGGTCGCTGCCAGTTGCTCGGCAAAATATTCGTACAGCGCGTTGCCGTCTTCGGGGCTGCTGGCTGTTGAAAACCCCGGGCGATTGCCGCTTTTGGTGTCTGCGGCCAGCGTGAACTGGCTGACAACCAAGGCAGCGCCCTGCATGTCTGACACGGCCTTGTTCATCTTGCCCGCGTCATCCTGAAAGATCCGCAGTTTGCTGATCTTTTGAGCCAGTTTGGTGGCCTCGGCCTTGCTGTCCCCGTCCATTGCACAGACCAACACCAACAGCCCTGATCCGATCTCTCCGATGATCTGTCCATCCACACGAACCGAGGCCTCAGAGACCCTCTGAATCAATGCGCGCATTCTGATATCCTATTGGTTTTGGGCGACAAAATAGCCGATGATGCCGGCTGCGATCAAACCCAGAACCACGGCAAAACCTATCTTCCAGGCAGACCAAGGCCGCTCGCCCTGAACCCGGCCTGTGCGGCCGTTCACCACAAAGCGATAGGTGTTTCCACGGTATTTATAGGCGGCCATCCACACCGGCAGCAGGATGTGTTTGAACGTCACATCCGAGATCGTTGTATCAACATCATGCACCCGCTGACGGTCGCCACCGATGTCAAATTTGACATCGCGCAGGATCACGCGGTCCATATGCTGGCGCGCTTCGACAAAGCCTTCGTCCAGTTCAACCGCATAGGCCTCGGCGCGAAACCCTGCAAGGAATTCAGGGCGGTATGGCTCCAGGCCCGACAAGTCCCAGGGGGCCAATGCGTCCGTGTATTTCTTGGGTAAGCTGCGTGAGGCCAGGACAAGCACGTCATCAAAGAACCGCGCCACGCGGCCTGACACATTGCGCCAACGCACGCGGGTCTGGCTGACCTGCGTGGGCTTGCCATCGCGCATCACCGTCTTTGTCACCCGATATTCCGTGCCACGCTCGCCGCGATAGCTGGATTTCGTATCCGCATCAAAGGTCCAGAACGGCACATAGATGCCGTCCATCTTGCGCCCTTTGCGGGCATAGGCCTGAAGCCCGTTTGGCGCGAACCACAGCTTACCAAGCCACTCTTCCATCGCTTTATGGGCTGCCCGCTCGTTCAGATGAAACGGCAGCACACCGCGTGGTTTGATGTGCCGATGCACTCCGGTGTCGGTGACAACCGGCGTCGCGCAGAAGGGACATTCGGTGGAATGTGTGACCGCATCAAATTCGACCTGTGCCGCGCAATTGGGGCAGGTCGACACGCGGGTTTCTTCGATGTCTTGCGCAGGCAGTTGGTTTTCAATCGCGCGTTTGAAATCCAGCTCTTTGATCGACCCTTTCCAAGGGCCAACCTGATCGATGTCGTCCTCATTGCCGCAGTGATCGCAGATCAGTTTCGAGGCCGCGGGATCAAACCGGAAATCCGCCCCGCAGTTGTCACAGGGAAAGCGGTGCTGACTGTCTGGGGTCGCGGGCTCTGTGGTGAGTTCGGCATTGGGCGGAGGCGGGGGCGCGTCTTGCATTCTGTGCGACCCGTTCTCTAGGCGCCGGGCGGCGGGGGTGGTGGCAGAATGGTAAAGAGCTGTGCAAGTTCAGCCACGTCTTCGGCGCGTTTCCAGCCGTCCTGACCGGCGGTCCAGACAAAGGTTTCACGCGTCAGCCCGCCTTCCTCGGCCATGCGACCCAGACGCGCCTTGGAAAATGGACCAGTGGTCTTTCCGTTTTCTGCAATGTGCCAGACATGCTCAACCGGCGGAGGCGGCGGGGCCGGTGATGCCGCAGCAGGCGCCGTGGCCTGACCCGCCGCGCCCCATGGTCCGCCCTGTGTTGCACCGGTGGCCATTGCGCCCATTTGCAGACCCAACGCAGCGCCCATACCAGCTTCCATCGCGCCGCCGGCCATACCGCCTTGTCCAAGCGCCTCGGCGGCTTTACATTTCATGTGATCGTTCAGGTTGCCCGCGATGCCACGGGACGTGCGCTCGTCCAGCGCCGCTTCGACCGCAGGAGGTAAGCTGATGTTTTCAATATAGAGTTCCGGAATGGACAGGCCATATTGCTGCACGACCGGATCAATGGCTTCGGCTACGATTTTGCCGAACTCACCGGTATTGGCGGCCATATCCAGCACCGGAATACCCGAGCCTGCGATGACTTTTGAGAACTCTTGCACGATGATATTGCGGATCTGAAAGCTGATTTCATCCATGGTGAACTCACCATCCGTGCCAACGATCTCGGTCAGGAACCGTGCCGGATCTGCGACGCGAATAGAGTAGGTGCCATAAGAGCGCAGACGCACGGGGCCAAATTCAGGATCGCGCGCCATGATCGGGTTTTTGGTACCCCATTTCAGATCATTGAACCGCGTCGTGTTGACGAAATAGATCTCGGATTTGAACGGGCTTTTGAACCCGTGATCCCAATGCTGCAACGTGGTCATGATCGGCATGTTGTTGGTTTCAAGCATATAGAGACCGGGCGTAAACACATCCGCCAGCTGGCCCTCATGCACAAACACCGCGGCCTGACCTTCGCGCACGGTCAGTTTGGCACCATATTTGATTTCGTGCCCTTCGCGTTCAAAACGCCAGACCATTGTGTCGCGTGTATCATCGACCCAATGGATCACATCGATGAATTCACCGGTCAGAAAATCAAAAATACCCATGATGTCTCCTCTTAGGTCTCGGCGTCTTCGCCCGTCCGTTCGCGGGCGAGGATTTGAATAATGGGGCGGGCCTCGGATGCACTCATTCCGATGCGCAACCGGGGATCGTATAGCATGTTCAGTAGGGCTTCGTCATGGCTGGTGAGAAGCGCGAATTCGTCGTCATCGTTAAAGATAGATGGCCGCGCAAAGGGGCTGTCGTTCACAATGCCCAGCCCTTGCGCGATTTCTTCGTGATAGCAGGACCGGCGCAGCAGATCCGGATGTTCCGCGCGCACCACCGCCACGGCCGACAGAATGCGCGGGTT
>NZ_CAXREH010000106.1:0-4678 GCF_964229375.1 Cognatishimia sp. | reverse complement strand
GCGACAATGGCCCGAGGGCGGATCACCTATCTGGCGGGGGGCGTCGCTGAGAGGTTTCTGGCCTAGCGGCGCATAAAGCGCCGCCAGATCAAGCCGTTATTGTGCAGGCGTCACGCGATTTGCGTGGCCCATTTTGCGTCCTGCTTTGACCTCGGCCTTGCCATAGAGGTGCAGGGCCACATGCGGCTCGTTCAACAGGTCGGGCACGCGGTCCATGTCTTCGCCGATCAGGTTTTCCATGACGACATCGCTGTGACGTTTGCCATCCCCAAGAGGCAGGCCGACAACGGCGCGGATATGTTGCTCGAACTGATCTACGGCACAGCCGTTCTGGGTCCAGTGGCCCGAATTGTGAACACGCGGCGCGATTTCGTTCACGATCAGACCTTGGGCGGTGACGAACAGTTCGACCCCCATGACACCGACGTAATCCAGCGCGTTGAGGATCTGTGATGCGATCAGCACCGCGTCCATGCGCCTTGGGCCGGGCAGTCGCGCCGGCACCGTGGTGGTGCGCAGAATGCCGCCTTCGTGGACGTTCTCGCCTGGATCAAAGCAGGCTACGTCGCCCGTGATGCCACGCGCGGCGATGACCGAGACTTCGTGGCTGAAAGTCACAAACCCTTCCAGCACAGACGGTGCATCCGCAACCTCTTGCATCGCTTGGGCCGGATCGCTGTCCGCTGACAGGCGCACCTGACCTTTGCCGTCATAGCCAAACCGACGGGTTTTCAAGATCGACGGGGTTCCAATCTCGTCCATCGCCTTGGCCAGATCCGCAGCGGAGTCGATCTGCGCGTAAGGCGCGGTTTTCAGGCCCAGTCCGGTCAGAAAGTCTTTCTCGGTGATCCGGTCCTGACTGACCCGCAGCGCCTCGCGACCGGGGCGGATGGGACGGTGGGTCTCCAGAATATCCAAAGCCGAGGTCGGGATGTTTTCAAATTCATAAGTGATGACATCGACAGAGCCCGCAAACGCCGCCAGTGCGGCCGCATCGTCGTAGTCGGCTGTTGTTACCTGATCTGCGACCTGACCTGCGGGCGGGTTCGCGCCCGGCTCGAAGATATGCGTCTTATATCCCAGGCGAGAGGCCGCAACGGAAAGCATCCGGCCAAGTTGCCCACCGCCAAGAATACCAATGGTGCTGCCTAGAGGGAGAGGGGTGCTCATTGGGACGTCAGCCTTTCGTAAACATCATCAAGGGCGCGTGTCAGAGTGTCGTGGCATCCGTCTTTGGCCATGGCCTCCATGACAAAACGGTTCAAAGACCCCGGCAGCGTCAGCCCATCGCGTTCCGCTTTCAGGCTGCCCGTATCACGTGGCATCGTGGTCAGAAAGCCGGAAATCAACGTTCGGATATAGGCTTCGGACACATTTGCGTCCCCGATTTGTGCATCCGTCCATTCCGCGACGGTGTTCAGCAGGTCCAATTGGCTGGCCATAAAGGCCGACGCCGTCAGGATCGCGTTTAGCCCGGCTTCTTGCGGCATGGCGAGGATGGTGTTGTCGGGCGCGAAAAGCTCGGCAATCAGAGCGCTGTCACCCCAGACCGGCAGCGGGCAATCGCCCGTCTCAACAAAACCCAGCGGGATGGTGCGGCTGATCTGCGTTGCGGGCGCGCAAAATTGTAAAAGCGCGGCTTCGCTGTGTTCCGCCATCACAGAGATGATCTGATGGTCTGCGCGGAATGTCAGCGACTCAAGGATACCGGGCGCCACCGAGGGGCGCAGGCAGATGAAGACGACGTCGCTGGCGTCCAGCACGTCTTGAGGCTCGGCCACCGAGACCCCGTGGCTGGCGGCCAATGCGGCTGATACATCTGCGTTTCGTGTGGTGACAGAGACCTCATGCCCAAGGCGAACCATGCGCCGCACGATTGGGGCTGCGATATGGCCGGTGCCGATAAAGCCGATGCGGCTCATGTTTCGGGCTCATCAGCGATCGAGGCTGACAGATCCTCGCGCCACTGATCAAGGCGTGCCGCCAGAGCATCGTCATTCAGGGCAAGGATGCCAGCGGCCATCAGGCCACCATTCTTGGCCCCGGCCGCGCCAATCGCCATTGTCGCAACCGGAAATCCGCGCGGCATCTGCAGGATGGAGTACAGGCTGTCGACGCCAGACAGCGCTTTGGTCTGAACCGGAATGCCCACCACAGGCACGCGGGTTTTCGAGGCCATCATCCCCGGCAGATGCGCTGCGCCGCCTGCGCCTGCGATAATCACCTGAAGTCCGCGCTCCACAGCTGTCTTGCCATAGGTCCACAGCCGGTCAGGGGTGCGGTGCGCTGATACGATCTTGGTTTCATAGGCGATGCCCAGCTCGTCCAGCACGTCGGCTGCTTCTTTCATGGTGGGCCAATCCGACTGACTGCCCATGATAATGCCCACTTTGATTTCGGCCATCGTGATCTCCGGTGCTGGAATGAGCGCGCACTATACGCAGATGCGCAGTCTAGGCAATGATATCAGGGGTCAAACGGTCTTCGATATAGGCGATTTTGTCTTTCAGAAGCAGTTTCTTCTTCTTCAAACGCTTGATCGTCAGCACGTCGCTTGTGCCGCGTTCGATCAGGGCCTCGATGGCCTCATCAAGATCACGGTGCTCTTGTTTGAAAACCTGGAGTTCGACACGCAGGACGTCGTCGGTTTTCATCTCCAGTTTGTCTAGTCCGGTCATAAGTGACTCGTCTTATTGCCTTGCGGTTAGGATACGCCTTTGCGCGCGGTTAGCAAAGCCCTTGCGCTTGTGGTTTTTGATGCCCATATTTCCAAGATACGGGCTGCCTGAAAGGGGCCTGAACTTTGGATCGTCGCTTCGCGTAAGGACATCATGATGAGCAAACTAACGTTGGGGTCCTACCCCCATATGCTGGGATTTGAACAGCTAGAGCGCCTTGTAGAGCGCACAGCGAAAGCTGAAAATGGCGGCTATCCCCCTTTTAACATTGAACAAACTTCGGATCGCTCGTACCGCATCACGCTGGCTGTAGCCGGTTTTGCCGAAGAGGATCTGAGCATCACGGTCGAGGATCGCCAGCTGGTGATCCGTGGGCGTCAGAACGATGACAGTGGCAATCGAATCTTTTTGCACCGCGGAATCGCCGCGCGTCAGTTCCAGAGGTCTTTCGTGCTGGCAGACGGCGTCGAGGTGGGCGAGGCGATCATGGAAAACGGACTTCTTCATGTCGACCTGACCCAAGCGCGTCCGGAAACTGTCGTTCAGACAATCAATATTAAGAAAGGGTGAGCAGATGATCAGCAAGTATGACTTTGAAACGCCAAACGAGGACCGCATGGTCTATGTGCGTGAGGTGTCTGTGACAGACCTGCCTAAGGATATGCAGGATCAGGTCGAAGGCATCCAGACGCTCTACGCCGTCCATGGCGCCGATGGCGAGCGCCTTGCGGTCGTCAAAGAACGCAACCTTGCCTTTGCACTGGCGCGCCAGAATGACTACGCGCCTGTGACTGTGCATTGATCGCGGTCACGATTTCTTTGAAAGAAATCGACGTCGGATCCTTTCAAAGGATCCGTTAGACTTGAAAAAGCGCGGCCCTTTAAGCCGCGCTTTTGTCGTTTTACGCTTTGATCAAACCCATGCTTTCCAGTTTCAACAGAACTTGGTGAGCGCAGTTGTCGACCTCGACGTTCTCGGTTTCGACGCTCAGTTCAGGGTTGGCTGGAACGTCATAAGGGTCTGAGATACCGGTGAATTCCTTGATCTTGCCTTCGCGGGCCAGTTTATAAAGGCCTTTGCGGTCGCGGCGTTCGCATTCCTCGATGGATGTGGCAACGTGGATTTCGACAAAGGCCCCGAACTGCTCGATTTCTTCGCGCACATGGCGGCGCGTCGCCGCATATGGCGCGATTGGGGCACAGATTGCGATGCCGCCGTTCTTGGTGATCTCGCTAGCAACATAGCCGATGCGCTTGATGTTGAGGTCGCGGTGCTCTTTCGAGAAGCCAAGCTCGGAGGATAGGTTTTTGCGAACAATATCGCCATCCAGAAGGGTCACAGGACGGCCGCCCATTTCCATCAGTTTAACCATCAACGCATTCGCGATGGTGGATTTGCCAGAGCCAGAGAAGCCTGTGAAGAAGACCGTAAAGCCCTGTTTGGAACGCGGTGGCTTGGTTTTGCGCAGCTCTGTCACAACTTCTGGGAAAGAGAACCATTCCGGGATCTCGAGGCCTTCGGCCAGTCGGCGGCGCAGTTCCGTGCCAGAGATGTTCAGGATGGTGACGTCGTCTTTGTCTTTGATCTCATCCGCAGGCTCGTATTGCGCGCGTTCCTGCACATAGACCATGTGTTTGAAATCGACCATTTCGATGCCGATCTCTTCCTGATGCTCACGGAACAGATCCTGCGCGTCATAGGGGCCATAGAAATCCTCACCTGCGGAATTCTTGCCGGGGCCTGCGTGGTCGCGGCCAACGATGAAGTGGGTGCAGCCGTGGTTTTTGCGGATCAAGCCGTGCCAGACCGCCTCGCGAGGGCCCGCCATGCGCATGGCAAGGTTCAAGAGGGACATCGTTGTGGTGGCCTGCGGGTATTTGTCCAGCACCGCCTCATAGCAACGCACGCGGGTGAAGTGATCGACGTCGCCGGGCTTGGTCATGCCGACAACAGGGTGGATCAAAAGGTTCGCCTGCGCTTCACGAGCCGCGCGGAATGT
>NZ_CAXREH010000105.1:0-27197 GCF_964229375.1 Cognatishimia sp. | reverse complement strand
AGGGGTGATCAACCTGTCCAACGCCGAGCGTATCAAAGCGCCTTTGATTATCGAAGCCGCGAACGGCCCTGTCACCGCGGGTGCCGACAAAATCCTGCGCGAAAAGGGCTGTGTGATTATCCCTGACATGTATGCCAACGCCGGTGGTGTGACCGTGTCTTACTTTGAGTGGGTCAAAAACCTGAGCCACATTCGTTTTGGCCGTATGCAACGCCGTCAGGAAGAAAGCCGTCACCAACTGGTGGTTGATCAGCTTGAAAACCTGTCTGCAAGCGTGGGCAATGCCTGGACGTTGGATGCGACCTTTAAGGAAAAGTACCTTAAGGGTGCGGGCGAGCTGGAATTGGTGCGCTCTGGTCTGGATGACACCATGCGGATTGCCTATCAGTCCATGCGCGACATCTGGCACGAGCGCGACGACGTGCAAGACCTGCGCATGGCGGCCTATCTGGTGTCTATCGGCAAAGTGGCTGCAAGTTACCGCGCCAAAGGCCTTTAAGCTCAGTGCCATATCACCACATCGGAGCGTCCATCGGGCGCTCCTTTTTTATTCCCCCTTGCGAAACGGTGCCGCGCTGGGCACTAACGGTGAAAGACCCGTAAAGGAGCGAGAAATGCGCAAGACACTGAGTTTCGTCCTGATGATGGCCGTAACCCCGCTGATGGCAGAGGACGCGGTAACGGAAAGCGCTGCGAAAATCTCTGTCGAGGATTGTCTCGCGATGGCCGAGATCTCGGATCTGATTGCGGGCTTGCGCCAAGAGGGTAAGTCCGAACGCCGCGCCACGCGCATTCTGACCAAAGGCCGTCGCGCCGTGGATGATCGCTATATCGCCGGTGTTCCGACGCTTGTGACCTATTTCTATTCCCTGCCGGAAGAGGCCGTTGTGCCGGGCGATGCAGGCGACATCTTTAAGGCCAGCTGTCTTCCAAAAGAGGATGACGCAGAAGCCAGCGAATAACAGCGCGCTGCTTCTGGACAATTATTCCCAGCCGTTCCTATATTAGAGCATGAGCCTGCCTCCCGGATTCATGGATGAATTGCGTAGTCGCACCAGCATCGTTCAGGTGGTGGGGCGCAAAGTCCAATGGGAAAGCCGCAAGTCCAATCCCGGCAAGGGTGACATGTGGGCGCCTTGCCCATTTCACCACGAAAAAACTGCATCTTTTCATGTAGATGATAAAAAGGGCTTCTACTATTGCTTCGGGTGTCACGCAAAAGGTGATGCGTTGAAGTTCGTGCAGGAAACCGAAAACGTGGGCTTTATGGAGGCGGTCAAAATCTTGGCGGACGAAGCGGGCATGCAAGTGCCGGATCGCGATCCAAGGGCCCAGGAAAAGGCCGACCGTCACAGCCAGCTTGTCGAGGTGATAGAGCAGGCGGTTCAATTTTATCGCATGGCGCTCAAGACGGGTGCGGCGAGCGAGGCGCGGGCCTATTTAGAGCGTCGCGGCATGTCGCAAGAGACGCAAGACCGGTTCGGGATCGGATATGCGCCCGAGGGCAATGCCGTGTTCAAACACCTAACCGGCAAGGGGATTGATCCCAAACTGGTGATCGATGCGGGGCTTGCCGCAGTGCCTGATGATGGACGCGCGCCCTATGATCGGTTTCGCAGCCGGATTATCTTTCCCATTCGCGACGCACGTGGGCGCTGTATTTCACTGGGGGGCAGGGCGCTTGATCCAAACGCCCGTGCGAAATACCTGAACGGACCGGAAACCGCGATCTTTGATAAGGGCCGAAGCCTTTACAACCACAAAGACGCGCGCGCGGCGGCGGGCAAAGGGCAGCCTTTGGTCGTGGCCGAGGGCTATATGGACGTCATTGCGCTGGCCGAGGCGGGGTTTGACTCGTCAGTTGCGCCTCTTGGCACAGCGATCACAGAAAATCAGCTGCAGTTGTTGTGGCGCATGTCACCGGAACCAATCGTTGCCCTAGATGGCGACAAGGCGGGTATCCGCGCAGCGATGCGCCTGATCGATCTGGCGCTGCCGATGCTTGAAGCCGGACAAAGCCTGCGGTTCGCGATTATGCCCGAAGGCCAAGACCCAGATGATGTGATCAAATCCGGCGGCGCAAAGGCGATGCAGACGATTTTGGATCACGCTAAGCCGATGGTGGACCTGCTTTGGCAGCGTGAAATCGACGGCAAGGTCTTTGACAGTCCTGAACGGAAGGCTGCTTTGGACAAGGCGCTGCGGGCCAAAATCAAGCTGATCAAAGACCCATCGATCCGCGCGCATTATGGCGAGGCGATCAAAGACCTGCGCTGGCAATTGTTCCGACCTCAGCGGACGCCAAAGGGCGGGTTCAAGCCGCGCGGCAAATGGGGCGCGCCCTCGGGTGCTCAGGCCTCGACGAAAGCCTCGCTGCTGGTGTCCGCTGATGAGGCGCGGCAACGCCATATGCGCGAGGCCGTGATCTTGGCTTCGATCGTTGCGACCCCGGCGGTGCTGGATGAATTTGAAGCGGGGCTTGAAAACCTGACCTGTGATGATCCGGACCACGGGTTCCTGCGAGATCTTCTGTTGCGTCAGGTGCATCGCGGTGTGGCCGACCTTAAATCGGTGGTCGAAGATTCAATGGGCCCTGAGGCCCTTGATTTCCTGATGGGCAATCCACATGTGCGTCTTGCGCCTCCTTTGCGGCGCAAAGGGGACGTAGAATGCGCGCGTCTGACGATCTCGGAAGAGTTGCGAAAACTGACATCTGAGGCCGGTCTGAGCGCGGAAATTGCCGAGGCTGAAGAAAACCTTACCGAGATTGCCGACGAAGCCGTCACATGGCGTCTGGGACAGGCCGCGCAAGAACGCGATCAAGCGGTGCGCAGTCTGCAGGAAGATTCGGCAGAGTACCTCGTGGGCGACAATGGCGCCCCGATAGACAAAGACGAGCGTGCCGCACTGGACGCGCTGATGGAGAAGATTAGCTTTACCAAACGCAAGTGATGATCACATCTTCACTCTTGGTAGGGATGAGATAAAGAAATCCGGGTTATCTGGGTGTGCGAATCATAGAATCGCGCTATTGATTCGTGAAACGAATCACCCGTGCCTCAGGTGTAGGAGCAGAACATGGCCGCCAAAGATACCGACGACCAAAAGACCGACAACGCAGACGCCGAGATTTCTCTGGATATGAGCCAGGCTGCGGTCAAGAAAATGATCGCTGAGGCGCGTGAACGCGGCTACATCACATATGATCAGCTAAACCAAGTTCTGCCGCCAGATCAGGTCAGCTCTGAACAGATCGAAGACGTTATGTCGATGCTGTCCGAAATGGGCATCAACATCATCGAAGATGACGAGGTCGAAGAAGAAGAACAGAAAACCACGGCGCTGGTTGATACCTCTTCCAACACCCGCGAAGTGGCGCTTGGCTCTGGTAATCAGGAAAAGCTCGACCGCACCGACGACCCTGTCCGCATGTATCTGCGCGAAATGGGGTCTGTGGAACTGTTGTCGCGCGAAGGCGAAATCGCGATTGCGAAACGCATCGAGGCCGGCCGCAACACTATGATCGCGGGGCTTTGTGAAAGCCCGCTGACCTTCCAAGCGATTACAATCTGGCGCGACGAACTTTTGTCCGAAGACATTCTGCTGCGCGACGTCATCGACCTTGAAGCCACTTTTGGCAATCAGATGGACGAGGACGGCGACGAAGAAGAGCCGGTTGTCGACACCTCAAAAGTCGCGACGCCTGAAAAGAAAGAACAGGCGCAAGAACTGGATGCCGATGGTAATCCGATTCAGAACGACGACGATGACGACGACGACGATCAGGCAAACATGTCGCTTGCGGCAATGGAAGCCGCGCTGAAGCCGCGGGTTCTGGAAACTCTGGATCGCATCGCGGATGACTATGCGATGTTGTCGGACATGCAAGATCTGCGGATCTCGGCCACGCTGAACGAGGATGACAGCTTTTCGTCCAAGGAAGAGGCGACCTATCAAAAGCTGCGCTCGGAAATCGTCGAGCTGGTGAACGAGCTGCATCTGCACAACAACCGTATCGAAGCGCTGATTGACCAGCTGTACGGCATCAACCGTCGTGTCATGTCGATTGACAGCTCGATGGTGAAACTGGCGGACCAGGCCCGTATCAACCGCAAAGAGTTCATCGAAGCTTATCGCGGCCGCGAGCTGGATCCAAACTGGATGGACGAAATGGCCGGCAAGCCGGGACGCGGCTGGCAGATGTTCATGGAACGCTCCACTGACAAGGTCGAAGAGCTGCGCGGCGACATGGCGCAAGTTGGCCAATACGTCGGCTTGGACATTCCGGAATTCCGCCGCATCGTTAATCAGGTTCAAAAGGGCGAAAAAGAAGCGCGCCAGGCCAAGAAAGAAATGGTCGAAGCGAACCTGCGTCTGGTTATCTCGATCGCCAAAAAATACACGAACCGCGGCCTGCAATTCCTTGATCTTATTCAGGAAGGTAACATCGGCCTGATGAAAGCGGTCGATAAGTTTGAATACCGCCGCGGCTATAAATTCTCGACCTATGCGACATGGTGGATTCGTCAGGCGATCACCCGCTCGATTGCCGATCAGGCGCGGACCATTCGTATTCCGGTGCACATGATCGAAACGATCAACAAACTGGTGCGGACAGGCCGTCAGATGCTGCACGAAATTGGTCGCGAGCCGACGCCAGAGGAATTGGCAGAAAAGCTGCAAATGCCTTTGGAGAAGGTGCGCAAGGTGATGAAAATCGCCAAAGAGCCGATCTCGCTGGAAACCCCAATTGGCGACGAAGAAGATTCACAGCTGGGCGATTTCATCGAGGACAAGAATGCCGTGCTGCCTTTGGACAGTGCCATTCAGGAAAACCTCAAGGAAACCACGACCCGCGTTCTGGCCTCGCTGACGCCGCGTGAAGAGCGCGTCTTGCGGATGCGCTTTGGCATCGGGATGAACACAGACCACACCCTCGAAGAAGTGGGCCAGCAGTTCAGCGTTACACGGGAACGGATCCGCCAGATCGAGGCCAAGGCCCTGCGGAAACTGAAACACCCAAGCCGGAGCAGGAAGCTGCGCAGCTTCTTGGACCAGTAACAGCGACACAAAGAAACGGCGGGGATCATTCCTCGCCTTTCTTTTTTGCGACTCGGCGACGCTATTTCATCCTGCGGCGCCTACGCGTTCAGCCCCATAAGCAATGCGTTTTCGCGATTTCGCAGCCTCGTGGTATACAGGAGGCGTAGTGAGTGAGGGAGCGTGCAATGGGCGTCATTAAGTGGGTTATTCGGATCGTTGTTCTTTTGATGGTCATCTTTGTCGGCGGCGCATTCTTGCTGCCCAAGGAAACCAATGTATCACGTACCGTTTTGATGAATGCGGCCCCCGAGGTCATCTTTCCCTATGTGTCGAACCTGCAAGCCACGCAATCCTGGTCACCCTGGCTGGACCGCGATCCCGACGTGCAGCTGTCCTTCAATGATGTCCCCGAAGGCGTTGGCGCTGCGATGAGCTGGCAGTCGGATCATCCGCAAGTTGGTTCCGGCAATATGATCGTGATCGAGGCCCAGAACGCGCGCCGCTTGGTGACGGCTCTGGATTTCGGCGAGATGGGAACTGCGACGGCGTTCTACGATCTTGTTCCGGTCGGAGAGGGCACCTCGGTGACATGGGGCTTCACCAGCGACAATGGCAACAATCCGATGTTTCGCTGGATGGGGCTGATGATGGATGGCTGGGTTGGTCCTGACTACGAAAAGGGACTGAACAACCTGAAAGCCTTGGTCGAAGGGGCCTAGGGCTCTGCTGGGAATCTGACCTGAGTTCCACTTGTCATTGCGGGCTCTGCAGGTCAGTGTCGCCGCATGATCCAAGAACTGACGATAAGCACCCATGGCGCGGGCCTTTATGACATAACCAATCAGGTGGCCAGAACCTGTGTCGGGGGCGGCGATGGTCTGCTGACCCTGATGATCCGCCACACCTCGGCAAGTTTGCTGATCCAAGAGAACGCAGATCCCGAAGTCCAAACGGATCTGCAGGCCTTCTTCCATCGACTTGTGCCGCCAACGACCGATCCCTCTATGTCTTATCTGACGCACACATATGAGGGGCCAGATGACATGCCTGCGCATATCAAGTCAGCGATGTTGCCGGTCAGCCTGTCAATTCCTGTGCAAAACGGGCGGATGATGCTGGGAACATGGCAGGGCATTTATGTGTTTGAGCATCGAAATGCCCCACATACCCGCCGGATTGCTGCACATTATGCAGGCTGATCGCCCATTATCTGGGGGGTGAATTTCCCCTCTACCCAAAGTGAAGTATAGCCCCTATAGTGCCTGTGGATAACTGGGGCATGGCCCCAAATCGAAAGACAGAGTAGAAGGTTGGGGGACCAAAATGCGCTGCCCATTTTGCGGAAATGTTGACACCCAGGTAAAAGATTCACGCCCGGCAGAGGATCACGTCTCGATCCGTCGGCGTCGCTTCTGTCCTGCCTGTGGGGGCCGGTTCACCACGTACGAACGTGTACAGCTGCGCGATCTGGTCGTGGTAAAGTCCAGCGGACGTCGCGAGGATTTTGACCGTGACAAGCTTGAACGCTCTATCCGCATCGCGTTGCAGAAACGTCCGATCGAGCCAGAGCGCATTGATCAGATGATTTCCGGCATTGTGCGACGTCTGGAAAGCATGGGCGAAACGGATATTCCGTCCAAAACCATTGGCGAAATCGTCATGGAGGCTCTGGCCCGCATCGACACCGTGGCCTATGTGCGCTTTGCCTCGGTTTACAAGAACTTCCAGGCGGCGGATGATTTCGACAAATTCGTCTCTGAGCTGCGACCAGACGTAAAGCCCGAAGATTGATCCAAGACGACAAACGTTACATGGCGCTCGCCCTGACTTTGGGGCGGCGCGGACAGGGACGGTGTTGGCCAAATCCGGCTGTGGGATGCGTTGTCGTAAAAGACGGGCGCATTGTGGGCCGTGGCGCAACTGCCCTCGGCGGACGCCCACATGCAGAGCCTCAGGCCTTGGCACAGGCAGGGGACGCTGCCGCGGGTTCCACCGTTTATGTCACGCTAGAGCCTTGTTCTCATTACGGAAAAACGCCACCCTGTGCCGAGGCTTTGATCAACGCACAGGTGGCGCGCGTGGTTGTTGCTGTTCAGGATTCTGACCCGCGCGTGTCGGGCCGGGGCCTCAAGATGTTGCAGGACGCTGGGATCGAGGTGACGGTTGGCGTGCTTGCAGAAGAGGCCGCGTGGGATCTGAAAGGCTTCTTTCTGAAGACCGAGGTTGGCCGCCCTTTTGTGACGCTGAAACTGGCCATGACGCTGGACGGGCGTATTGCGACGGCGACGGGGGAAAGCAAATGGATCACCGGGCCCAACGCGCGCCGACGCGTCCATGCGCAGCGCGCATCCCACGACGCGGTCTTGGTCGGTGGAGGCACAGCGCGGGCCGATGATCCGTCTTTGACTGTGCGGGACATGGGGATCAGCCATCAGCCGGTGCGTGTGGTCGCCAGCCGCAGGTTAGATCTGTCCATGGATAGTGTTCTTGCAAAAACGGCGCGGGATGTTCCGGTTTGGCTTTTGCATGGCCCCGACGCAGATCCCGAGCGGCGCGCGGCTTGGGCCGACGCGGGTGCAGTGCTGTTGCCCTGTGATCTGCACGGGGCACAGCTGTCACCAGAGGCGCTTTTGGCGGCCCTTGGCGGGCAGGGGCTGACTCGGGTCTATTGCGAAGGCGGTGGCTCGCTGGCGGCCTCACTGTTGCAGGCTGACCTTGTTGACCAATTGATCGTGTTTTCCGCAGGCGTTGCGCTTGGGGCCGAAGGGCATCCGGCGATTGGCGCGTTGGGTGTTCAAGCCATGGCCGAAGCACCTCGGCTTCAACTGGCGTCCCAAGAACGGATCGGTCAGGACATCATGAGCGTCTGGAGGCGCGCCTAGCGCCACCAGTGGTGATAGCTGGCAAAAACCCCCTGAAGTTTTGCCAAGATGCGCGTTACGGCCCCGGTTTTCGCCATATCGCCAGAGCGAAGGCTGTCGATTGCATGTTCCACCGAACACGGCGTGCCGGTTTTGGGATCGACATAGCGGGGATAGTCAATCAGGCAGGCGTGCACCAAGCCCGCAAGCGTTGGCCGTGCCGTGCGGCGTTCCGGAACCACGCCCAGATCTGTTGTCAGCCCCCAGCCCGCATAAAACGGCGCGCCATAGGTGGTGACCGGCACACGCCGCAACAGCGCTTCAAACCCCGTCAGAGAGGTCATTGTGTGAACCTCATCCACCTGAGAGAGCAGCGCAGAGATGTCACCCTCGCGCAGAACGCAATCCGCAATCCGGTCCGCCTCGGGCACCGCGCCGGTACGCAGGCCGGCAACCACATCCGGGTGTTCTTTATAGATCAGAACCGCGTCAGGATGCGCCTCACGCACAGCCCTCAGCAGGTCTTTGTTGGTGCGAATGTCTTTGGTGCCCAGAATTATCGAGGCATCATCCTCGACTTGGCCGGGTACCAGAATCCGGTGGCCTGCGGGCAAGTTAGGCAGTGCGCCACCCAGATTATATTTGCTGAGATTGGCGGATGTGATGGCAGAGATAATGCGTTCGGCGCGGTCTGTTTGGGACGGAGACATTTTGGCGCGCCGTGTGATCAGGCCTTCTAGGTCTGACGGGTGGTTTGGGTCAAAATAGATGCCTTGCTGATCCAGAACCAACGATAGAGGCGGCACCAGTTCTGCACCCAACCCGCGCGAGCGTAGAAAGCCGTCTTCGACACGCACGGTGCCTGCTTGATCTGAAGCCCCCCAGCGCATGTGGCGGCGATTGGTTCGAGTGGGGCCAAAGGACATGCGTTTGTTGCGGCCAAAGAAGTTCTGAAAATGCGCGCGTTTCCAGAGCCTTATGTTCGATCCCGTCCAACCTGCATGGTCCTCGCGCCAGGCGCGGGTCTTGGCCTCTAGGACTCCGATGACGCCTTCGATCTCGCACAGCTCGTCGCGCAACGGGCTGTACCATGTCGGGTAAAGGATCATCGCGGCTGCAAACAATTGGGCTTTGGTCAGCACCCTCTGGCGTCGCGCCGGAGCGTTTTGGTCGTTGGTCAGGCCCCATCCCGCATAGAAGGGCTGGCCGAACACGCGCGGCTTGTGACCTGCAAAGATCGCTTCAAACCCCATCTGGGACGACATGGTATAGACTCCGACCGCGCCCTCAAACAGCAGCCAAGGTGAGATCGGTTGATCCCAAAGGGTGACGCGCTCGTTGACGTCTTTTTGCCCGAAATAGCCTTCGCGGAAGCCTTGCTGTGTTTCGGGATGTGTTTTGATCAGCACTGGAACACCGGGATGCTCCTCTTGCGCCATCACCAGCATTTCCTGAAAATCTGCGTCCGAGGCACCAGAGGCCTTGACCGCCGCATCATCGCGGGTCTGATCAACTACCAGAACATATCCCGGATTGGGCGGGGGCAGGGATGTCTCAAAGCCGCTGTATTTCGTTAGATGCGCGTCCTTGAGGCGCTCTAAGGCGCCGCGCGCGCGGTTCAACAGAGCCGCATCATCAAGCGGATGCGTGGCCAGCAGGGTCTCTAGGTCGCTGGGCTTTCGCCCGTCAAAATGCACGCCGGTTTGATCAATCAGCAGCCCAAGAGGGGGCTCTCCTGCGCGTCCCGGATGCAGAGAGCGCAGAAACGCATCCTCAACTCTTACAATCGCAGCGCCTGTGCGAACTGCCATAGCTTCGCCACGGTGCGCTGTCGGACTTTGCCCCCAGACGCCAATCAGATCATTTTCGGTCGGCCGCCCGAGGGACACGGGATACCCCGCCAGCCGCATAATCCGGCGCAGACGTTTTTGCCAAAGAAAGCCGCCGCTAAAGACAAAAACACGCCGGGGATTTTGGGCCCCGGCGTGGTGATCTTCGTCAAATGGTGGCAGCACCCGTAGCCACCCAATGAGGTAAGGCCGCTGACTTGTGTAGCAGATCCGGTCAACGCAGAGATTGTCTTATCCCACTGTGTGAACGGCGCCTCGGTGACGTAGAGCGTGTCATCGTCACGGATCACAAAGTCGCGGGCATGGAACATGCCGTTTGGTTGCGTCAAATCAAGCACATAGACCAAACGCTGTGCGCCAATCAGATCTGTGCGTCCCATGACGGTATTGGCGATATCAGCAGGCTCGTTGCGGAACACAAAGACGCCGGTCGGATCGGCCGCGCGTGTCGACAGGCCGCCCACTTGCGCGATGGCTTCGATGGCCGAGATCGCCTGATTGTCAAAGGTCATGCGTGTCTGGGTTCCAGTGGCGCCCAGGGCGGTAAAGGCGCGGGTGTCGGCCTCGACCAGAATGCGGTCACCGGCGCGCAGCGCGATGTCCAGATGCGGGTTGTCATAAAGATCCTGGAACCAGATTTTTCCGGTTTCCTTGCCGCGTGTGACAGTCACCTGCGCCAGCTCGGGGCGGACGGTCACACCGCCTGCCTGTGCCAGCATCGCCGACAGGGTGCGCGTTGGGCGTTGGATCGGATAGACGCCCTGGCCTGCGATCGCACCCACGATAGAGACCGTCGAGCCATCACCGGCAACGCGGCGGACTTCGACCTGAGGATCGGGCGTCTGGTCTTCGAGTTTGGTGCGGATGATCCGGCGTACCGCTTCGGGCGTGTTGCCCGCGGCGCGGATACGGCCTGCATAGGGCACAAAGATATGGCCCGAGCCGTCCACCTGAACCTGTTCAAGTACGGCGGCAACCTGACCTTCAGGGCCAAGCAACGGCTTGTCCACGTTTTCCCAGATCGTCAGTGACAATGTGTCACCGGGGCTGATGATGTCAGACCCCAGAACGCCCGCGTTCTTAAATTTATCTGAGAAGCCCAGTGCCATGTCGACCGCCGTCGCGCGGGTCACGCGGTCGTTGACGGACACGACAAATGCATCGCCGTCTTGCTGGATGGAACCGGCAAAGATCTCGCGTTTGTTTGGGCCAGAGCGGGGCAATCCGCATGACGTTACAACGGCCAACGCCGCCACCACGGCGACATACTTCGCCCAACGGGAGGAATGGGTTTTCACTGCTCGGTCTCCTCGACCTATGTTTTTCTGCCTCAATTATTAACGCTAAATTACCAGATTACTGGGATAAAATCCAGCGCTAGACTTTGTGTCTGTTAGCTGATCGCACGCAACTGTTGCCTCGGCGCGGCGCGTCCGGACTGCAAAGCTGCGTATGGATCTTCCTCTGCGAGCATCATGTCAACGACCTGCCGCAGAAGTTGTTGGCGCCCGCGATGAGAATAGAATCCCCCGGCGATCTGGCTGGTTTCCAACAGGAAGCGCCGATAGTCGCGATAGGCGGTCATGTCGGGGCGCGTCGCTCCTGCAAAAAAGTTCAGCAGGCTGAGGTTGCTGATAAACTCGGGCTGGTCATAGACGGCCTTGCCGAAAATCTTGACCGGAATGCCGCGCCACAAAGCCTGTTGGCCGGCTGTCGAATTCACGGTGACCACGCTGCGTGTTTCGTTCAGCAATTTGGCCAGTTTGCCGCCGCGCACGAAATGCACGCGATCGGCCACGCCGTACTTGCGGGCATAGTCCATGGCAAGGCTACGTACTTTGACGCGCCCGTCCTCAAGAGGGTGGGCCTTAAAGACCAGATGATGATGCTGCGGCGCGCCTTTTGCAAAATTCTCGACCACCAGCTCCATGAATTCGCCCATCGTGGAGAACGGCGAATGGGCCTGAAAGCTTGTGTCATGCTCAAGTTGCAGTAAGCACAGGTGATAGGGAAAGCCGCCATGACGGATGCGCCAGGTTGCAATGCGACGCTGGATTGCATGGCGAGGCATCTTCAGCAGCCGCAGGCAATGCAGGGCAAATTCCTGCCGAACATTCAGGCTGCGATGCGGCTGAAACGCCGGATACTTGCGGTTCGCGAACATGACGAACCAATGATACAGCGCGCCATAAAAGACATGTTCGCGCATGTCGCCCCAATGGGCAGGGGGCATAGGCGACTCCATATCGGCGCCAGCCAGAGCCTGTTGCATCTGCGGGATCGTAATGTCCATCAAACGCGAATTGCCATTGGATCCGTCACGCTCGTACGTGACCCAGAAGGGGCGTATATAACCCTCTTCAAAGATGTGAACCGTCAGGCCGCGCGCTTTGGCCAAACGGATCGCATCCGCATGAACGCCGCGCGTGTCGCCATAAAGAACGACATCGCTGATGGATTTCTCGTCAATGATCCGCGCAAATTCGGCGGGCCAGTCCAACAGATCTTTTTGAAACGGGATATAGCTTTCGCGATCTTTCCAGAACGCCTGATCGCCTGCGTTAAAGCCAACGCGCCAGACTTCGGCACCGGATTTCCTGACCATATCCGCAAGCATGCGGAAAAAGGGCCCATGCGGTCCCTGTAGAAAAAGAAAGCTGCGATCTTTGCTGCTCGGCTGCATATCTGCGCTCGTGTTGTTTACCTGACTTTATAGCACTTGTTTTTCAGGGAGGTTAACGGTTTTTCGTGGCCAAACTAAGGCATCTTGTGTCCCAAGTCCCAGTTGGGTAGGTCTGAGGCCAGTTCACTGGGCGAGAGAGACGATGTTCACAGGCATAATCACCGATATCGGACACATTCTAGAACTTGAAAAACGCGGCGACCTGCGCGCGCGGATCGGCACGTCTTATGACACGTCCACCATCGATCTGGGCGCGTCGATTGCCAGCGATGGTGTCTGCCTGACCGTGATCGCGCTGGGGGATGACTGGTACGACGTGGAAATTTCGGCAGAAACCGTCGAGAAAACCAACATCGGTCAGAATTTCTGGAGCATCGGCAAGCGCGTCAACCTGGAGCGCGCCCTCAAGGTGGGCGATGAGTTAGGTGGCCACATTGTATCCGGTCACGTGGATGGCGTGGCCGAGGTCATCGCCGTTGAGGACGAGGGCGACAGCACACGCGTCACCTTGCGCGCGCCCGAGGCTTTGGCGAAATACATCGCACCCAAAGGGTCGGTTGCACTGAACGGCACCTCGCTGACAGTCAATGAGGTTGACGGGTGCGACTTTGGAATCAACTTCATTCCGCACACCAAAGAGGTCACGACCTGGGGTGATGTAGAGGTAGGCCACAAAATCAATTTGGAAATTGATACGCTTGCGCGCTACGTCGCGCGCCTTCTGGACATGTCGTAAGTCATTGTGCAGTTTCAGGATATTTAGGGGGTCGCCAAGGGGCGGCCCTTTTTCATGAAACGGCAATGTGAAATTGTTACACTGGATATTCGGTCCTAATCAGGATATTTCCGAGCAAGGTTATACAGAAAGGCATACCCATGGCGTTTGAGAGCCCCGGACCCGTCGAACAATCGCTACGGGATGCAATCAGCCCGATCGAAGAGATCATCGAAGAGGCGCGTTTGGGGCGTATGTTCGTCTTGGTTGACCACGAGGATCGCGAGAACGAGGGCGATCTGGTGATCCCCGCTGGATTTGCCACGGCCGAGGCGGTGAACTTTATGGCGACCCACGGGCGCGGCCTGATTTGTCTGACGCTGCCCAGCGAGCGGATCGACCAATTGGGTCTGCCGATGATGGCAATGCACAATTCCTCACGCCACGAGACCGCCTTTACCGTCTCGATCGAGGCACGCGAAGGCGTGTCGACCGGGATCTCTGCTGCCGACCGTGCACTGACGGTGGCAACGGCCATCAACGAACAATGCGGGCCTGCCGATATCGCAACGCCCGGCCATGTCTTTCCCTTGCGCGCCAGAAAGGGCGGCGTTTTGGTGCGGGCAGGGCACACCGAAGCGGGATGCGACATCAGCCGACTGGCGGGGCATTATCCGGCCTCTGTAATCTGTGAGATCATGCGCGAAGACGGCACAATGGCCCGCCTGCCGGATCTGGTCGAATTCTCTGCCAAACACGGGTTGAAAATCGGCACCATCAGCGACCTGATCGCCTATCGGTCCCGCAATGACAATTTGGTTGAGCTGACCGACCGTCGCGTCGTTGATTCCGAATTCGGCGGCGCGTGGGACATGCATATTTTCACCGATCAGACTCACGGTGTTGAGCATGTGGCCCTTGTGAAAGGCGATATCACCACAGACGAGCCGGTGCTGGTTCGTACCCATGCGTTGAAGGTTGAAAAAGACATGCTGGGTCTTGGCGCTAAGCGTGCCGATGAAATGCGCTCTGCGATGGAGGCGGTGGACCGCGAGGGGCGGGGCGTTGTCTGCCTGTTCCGGTCGCCCAAAAACCGCCTGTTTGTTGAGGACGAGGACGGCCCACGTACCGTCAAACAGATCGGCATTGGCGCGCAGATCCTGTCAAAGCTTGGCTTGAACAAGCTGGTTTTGCTGACAAATTCACCGCAGGCTGTCTATCTAGGACTTGAGGCCTATGGCCTTGAGATCACCGACACCCGCCCGATCGAAGTGGAGTAAATCATGGCCGGAACCGAACAGCACTATATCATGCCAAAGGCCGAATTCGACCGGCCTGTGAAACTGTTGATCGTAGTCTCTCCTTACTACAAGGACATTGCGGACAATATGGTTGCAGGCGCGATTGCCGAAATCGAAGCCTGTGGCGGAACCTATGAGATTGTCGAAGTCCCCGGCGCGCTGGAAATCCCGACGGCCATCGGAATGGCTGGGCGCATGGCGAATTTTGATGGCTTTGTGGCTTTGGGCTGTGTGATCCGCGGCGAGACCACCCACTACGATACGGTCTGTAACGACAGCTCGCGCGCGATCCAACTGCTTGGTTTGCAAGGGCTTTCGATTGGCAACGGTATTCTGACCGTCGAAAACCGGCCACAGGCCGAAGTGCGCGCAGACCCAAAAGATCAAAATAAAGGCGGCGGGGCTGCTGCTGCGGCCTTGCATCTTATCGCGCTTTCGCGCAAATGGGGCGGCCCGCGTAAGGGAGTCGGATTTATTCCGGCGACTGACGAGTTGAAGATCGCGGGCGCGACAAAGGATACCCCGACCGCATGACCTCTGAGCTCTCAGGCAACCAGAAACGCAAGATGAAGTCCGCCGCCCGTTTGTTCGCGGTGCAGGCGCTTTATCAGATGGAACAATCCGGTCAGACCTTTGACCAGGTTCGCGTTGAATTCATTGATCACCGCTTTGGTGAAGTCTTTGACGACTATGAAATGCTTGAGGGCGACGTTGCGCTGTTCTCTGAGCTGCTTGAGCAGGCGGTGAACCATCAGGCGCTGGTGGACCAGATGACAGATCGCGCGCTGGTGGCCAAATGGCCGTTGGGACGCATCGACAGCACCCTGCGGGCGCTGTTCCGGGCGGCCGGGGCCGAGTTTACTCAGACAGACACACCGCCCAAGGTCGTTATCGTAGAGTTCGTGCAAGTCGCGCAGGCGTTCTTTCCGGAAGGCAAAGAAAGCCAGTTTGTGAACGCCGTGCTGGACCATATGGCGCGCGAAGCGAAACCCGAAGCGTTCTAGGATCTATCGGCGGTCTATGCTGACCGCTGGTTCAGAAATCCAGACCCAAGTCGATGGTGCGTGCAGAATGGGTCAACGCGCCGGAACTGATATAGTCGACACCGGTTTCCGCGATGGATTTGATGCGCTCCAGCGTTACATTGCCAGAGGCTTCGGTTTTCATAGCGCCATTAACCATTTCTACAGCTTTGCGCAGTAGATCATTGTCCATGTTATCCAGTAACACGACCGAGGCGCCTCCGGTCTCCAACACCTCTGCCAGTTGATCCAGACGATCGACTTCGATTTCGACGGCCATCATGTGGCTGGCATGGCGTTTGGTGGCCTCTAAAACCTGTTGCACGCCGCCTGCGGCTGCGATGTGGTTGTCTTTGATCAGGATCGCATCTGACAGGGAATAGCGGTGATTGTGCCCGCCGCCGTGCAATACCGCGAGTTTCTCGGCCAGCCGCATGTTTGGGGTGGTCTTGCGGGTGCAGGTGATACGCGCATCTGTGCCCTTGGCTTCGGCCACAAACCCAGCGGTCTTGGTCGCGATGCCGGTCAAACGGCCCGCATAGTTCAGCGCAACACGCTCGGCCGACAGGATCGACGCGGCAGAGCCTGTGATTTCCATCAAGGTCTCACCCTTGTTTGCGGTTTTGCCATCTGCAACCCGGGTCAGGATCTGCAGCGCAGGATCAACCAGCCTAAAGGCAAGCGCCGCGATCTGCATACCCGAGACAACCGCGTCTTCACGCGCGTTCAGCCGCGCCACATATGTGGTGTCAGAGGGGATCACAGCGCGGGTTGTGACGTCGCCATAGCTGCCCAGATCCTCCATCAACGCGGCTTTGACCATAGGTTCTAGAATAAGGTCGGGCACTGTTGCGAAACTCATAGGGCTTCCTCGATTTGGGTGACCACGTCAGCGCGAATTTTCAGCGCCTGAGCCAATGTCATTTTGGACCGCTTGCCCGGACCTTCCGCTGGCTCGGGAAAATCTGAACGGGCGTGCGCGCCGCGGGATTCCTCGCGCACCAAGGCCGCCGCCGCGATCAGCGTGGCGGTCGCGCACATATTCAGCAGGCTTTCGTTGTCGGTCTGTGTTTCGATCTCATAAAGCGTCTTCAATGCAGTCGTCAGCCCCAGCGCCGTGCGCAGCACGCCGACGTTCTCAGACATTGTTGCTCGCAGCCGCGCAACCGCTGTGGCCTCGGGCGCCTGTGATTGCCCCGCGAATTCAATGTCAACTTCGGGCGCACGATCTGCCGTAGCCGTCTGCTTGATCCCCTCGGCACAGATACGCGCATAGACGAGCGCCTCGAGTAATCCGTTTGATGCCAGACGGTTAGAGCCATGCAGGCCCGTAGAGCTGGCCTCGCCACAGACCCAAAGGTTGCCGAGCGTCGCGCGCCCTTCAGCATCAGTCGCGATGCCGCCCATATGGTAGTGCGCCGCCGGGGCCACAGGAATGGGCTGTTGCACAGGATCAATGCCGTTGCGCGCGCAATATTCGGCCACCGAAGGGAACATCGTCAGCACTTTGGCCCCAAGCGCATCGCGGGTGTCCAGCAGTGGGCGGTTCCCGGCCTGATGCTGGGCAAACACAGCGCGGGCTACGATGTCGCGCGGGGCAAGCTCTGCGCTGGGATGCACCGAGGGCATAAAGCGCGTGCCGTTTTTGTCGACCAGGATCGCGCCTTCGCCGCGCAGGGCTTCGGTCGCCAGCGGGGCAGGGTCTTCGCCCACGTCGATCGCGGTTGGGTGAAATTGCACGAATTCTGCGTCAGCGATCATAGCGCCTGCGCGGGCCGCCATGCCGATGACTTGCCCGCGAATGCGCGGCGGGTTGGTCGTCAGCGCATAAAGTCCGCCCGAGCCTCCGCCCGCCAAAAGATAGGCCGCGCCGCGCACCATAACGGGGTCCGAGCGCTCTTGATCGCTGTCGGTAATCGCGACGCCCACAACAGCGCCGTCCTGCGTGTCCAAAGACACGGCCATTGTGCCTTCAAGCACTTGAATTGACGGGGTTTCGCGAACCTCTTCGATCAAGGCCGCCATAATTTCGGCCCCGGCTTGATCGCCCTTGACGCGCACAACGCGGGCATAGCTGTGGGCCGCCTCGCGCGACAGCACATATTCGCCCTCGGCGGTGCGATCAAATGGCGTTCCAAGGGTTGTCAGGTCCAGAATGTGGTCACGTGCCTCTTGCGTGACCATATGGGCGACCTTGGGATCGACCGTGCCAGCGCCCGCATCAAGCGTGTCTTTGGCGTGGGATTCAGGGCTGTCGTGGGCCGCCATCGCCGCGGCGACACCGCCTTGGGCCCAGGCCGAGCTTGCCCCTTCGCCCAAAGGTTCGGGCGACAACATCACAACCGGGGTCGGGGCCAGTTTCAGCGCCGCATACAAGGCCCCAAGCCCTGCACCGACGATGACCACGCGATCTGTTGTGATGGTTTGCATGTGTCCGTTAAAGGCCCAGTTGCTTGGAAAGATCGATCATCCGCTGCACAGAAAGCCGGGCTTTGGCGGCGACATCCGCGTCGACTTCGACCTGGTTTTCCATGGTGTGCAGCACGTAAAGCACCTTTTCCAAAGAGATTTTCTTCATATAGGGGCACATGTTGCAGGGTTTGGCAAAGTCAACCTCTGGCAGTTCATCCGCGATGTTTGAGGCCATCGAACACTCGGTGATCAGCATGGCTTTCTTGGGTTTGTTGTCATGCACCCATTTGATGATGCCCGAGGTGGACCCGGTAAAGTCGGACTCGGCGACAACGGCGGGGGTGCACTCTGGGTGAGCGATGATTTTGACCTCGGGGTCATACTCGCGATAGGCGCGCAGATCGTCCGCTGTGTAAAGCTCGTGCACGATGCAAGAGCCTTCCCAGAACACGACTTTCTTTTTGGACTGATTGGCGACGTTCTGGGCCAGATATTGGTCTGGCGTCATGATGACCGTATCGCTGTCCATCGCGTCGACAATCTGCACAGCGTTCGAGCTGGTGCAACAAATGTCGGACGCGGCCTTTACCTCGGCAGTTGTGTTTACATAGCTCACTACCGGCGCGCCGGGGTATTTTGCGCGCATCTCTTCGACACCCTTGGCGGTGATAGACTCGGCCAAAGAGCAGCCCGCGCTCATGTCGGGCATCAGAACGGTTTTCTCGGGGCTGAGGATCTTAGACGTCTCGGCCATGAAATGCACACCGCATTGCACGATGACGTCGGCGTCCACTTTGGTGGCCTCAATCGCAAGCTGAAGGCTGTCACCTGAGACATCAGAAATCCCGTGGAAAATTTCTGGCGTCATATAATTGTGGGCTAGAACCACGGCATTGCGCTCACGTTTCAGATCGTTGATCGCTTTGACGTAGGGGGCATAGATGGCCCAATCCGCAGGGCTGACCACACGCGACATACGGCCATAGATGTCAGACATCGAGGCAGCTAGGTCAGGATTCGGTGCAAGATCATAGTGTTCAGACAATTTCGTCGGTGTATCAAGCAACGGTTTGGCTCCGATTGGCTGTGTCATGGGGGCGTTTACAATGCCGTTACATGCTAGGCCAGCGAAATAAAGGTCATAACGGGAAAAGCGGGGGGAATTCCCACCTGTTAGCGCTTACGGAACATATGGTTCCGGTTTCACTGGTTTTTGGAGCCTTATTTTAAGGAGGCGCGGTCTTGCCGGTACGTGTTCAAAGACTGGACCTTTCACAGGGAATGAGGCATAGAGTTTTCGAACTTATGGCGTTTTGGAACAGGCTTGCCCGATTGGGTGCTGTGCAAAGGCCTTGAAAAGATTGACGATGCACGCGTGGCAGTCTTAAAGCCCCATAAGGGTTTGTCTGACACGTCTGAGGAGGCACAAATGGGCATAGTAAACACGCTTCTAAGCGCTGTTACCTGGTGGAACGGTCAGACACTGAACACGCGTATTTTTACCTGGCGCAAGGGTGAAAAAGTCGGCGAGGACGATCAGGGCAATGTCTATTACCGCAACAAGAACGACAGCAAACGCTGGGTGATTTATAACGGCGAGGCCGAAGCAAGCCGTATTGGTCCTGACTGGCACGGCTGGCTGCATCGCACGTTTGACGAAGTACCAAGCGAACAACCACTGCCAAAGAAAGCATGGGAGCAGCCGCATCAGGAAAACCTGACGGGCACCATGTTGGCCTATGCACCTGCCGGATCTATCCGGTCTCAGGCTCCGGTCGAGCGCAGCGACTACGAAGCGTGGTCTCCGGAATAAGAGGCGGGCATGTCGTCATCTACGCAACGCACTGAAATTGCCGTTGGCGGGCTGGTTCTAGCCGCTGCAATCGGATTTGCCGCCTATATGGGGCAGGTTGCCAGCTTTGGCTCTGGCGGCGCGGGCTATGAGCTGAGCGCGTCGTTCCGGTCTATCGAAGGCGTGAGCGTTGGCAGTGATGTGCGACTTGCGGGCGTCAAGGTGGGTACCGTAACCGCAATCGAGTTGGATCCGGTGACGTTTCGCGCAAATACAACCGTGAATTTGCAGAACGATATTCTGTTGCCTGACGACTCGGCCATTGTGATTTCATCCGAAGGCTTGTTGGGCGGCAACTTTGTCGAAGTCTTGCCCGGTGGCTCTCCGTTCAATCTGGAACCTGGATCAGAGATCTTTGATACCCAAGGCGCTGTCAGCCTGGTTTCGCTGCTGATGCGCTTTGTTGGTGGTGGTGACGAATGACACCCGTGCGGTTTGCAAAATGGGTTGCGCTTGCTGGCTTGATGAGTGTGACGTCGGTGCAAGCGCAGGAAATCATTGTGGAATCCCTCGATGATCCGGAAGAGTCGCAAGACACGTTTATCACTGAAACAGACAGCGAAGTCTTTCTGCGTGGTGCGTCCTTGTTTGAGGAAATCACCGAAGAGGTTCGCGCCGTCACCGGGCTTGGCGCAGAGCTTCGTGCGCTGGACAAGACCACCGGAGAGGTGCGCGACATCACGCTGGCAAACGGTCAGTCCGAGGCATTTGGCTATCTGCGCATTGGCCTGACGGAATGTCGGCATCCCGATGACAACGCTGCAGGCGAGGCCTATGCGTTTTTGACCATCGCGGAAAATGACAACGCGGCTGCGCCGGTGTTTCAGGGTTGGATGATTGCATCCTCACCGGCCTTGAACGCCATGGACCACGCCCGTTTTGATGTCTGGGTGTTGCGTTGTCAGGTCGACGCCGCCGCCGCAGATGACGCCAGCACGGATGAGACATCCGGCAATTGATGCCCGGAAATGTCTGCGTGCCTGTGAATGGCGTCTTTCAGCATCGTTTGATACCGGGCGCGTGGAATTTCCTGTGCGCCCAGACTGGCCAGATGGTCCGTGATGAACTGCGTGTCAAACAGACGATATCCACAGCCCCTCAGATGCGCCGTCAAATAGGCGAGGGCGATCTTTGATCCGCCCGTAGCCCGCGAAAACATGCTTTCGCCAAAGAACGCAGCGCCAAGGCTGACGCCATAGACCCCACCGATTAACGTGCCCTCGCGCCAGACCTCTAGGGAATGCGCCTGATTGCGCTTGTGCAGCCCAATGTAAAGCCGCCGGATGGTGTCGCTGATCCACGTATCGTCGCGGTCTGCACATCCATCCAGAACCCCTTCAAAGTCCTGGTTGAGCGAGACGTCATAATCCTTGCGCCGCAGCTGCTTGGCGAGGCTGCGCGAGATGTGAAATCGGTTAAGTGGCAGGATCCCTCGGTGTTTAGGATCGACCCAGAAGATCTCTGGGTCGTCCTTGTGTTCCGCCATGGGAAAGACACCCATAGCATAGGCCTGCATCAACAGATCGAGGGTGATCTCTGAGCGGCGCATCCAGGCTTTTTAGGCGCCGTAGTTGGCGTCCAGCCATTTCTCCAACCAGTGAATGTTATAGTCACCAGAGTGGATATCCGCTTCTTCAAGCAATGCGTGAAACAGCGGCACGGTGGTTTCGACTCCGTCTACGATCAATTCGCCAAGGGCGCGATGCAGACGGGCCAGAGCCTCGGGACGGTCACGGCCATGCACGATCAGCTTGCCGATCAGACTGTCGTAATATGGCGGGATCGAATAGCCGTCATACAGCGCGCTATCCATCCGCACACCCAGTCCGCCCGGTGCGTGATAGTGGCTGATCTTTCCCGGACGCGGCGCAAAACCCGGGAAGGTCTCCGCGTTGATCCGAACTTCGATAGAGTGACCGTTGATTTCGAGGTCTTCCTGTTTGAAAGACAGAGGCAGACCCGCTGCGACGCGAATTTGTTCGCGCACGAGATCAACGCCGAAAATGCTTTCCGTAACAGGGTGTTCCACCTGAAGGCGGGTGTTCATTTCGATGAAATAGAACTCGACCTTTTCATAGAGGAACTCGATTGTGCCGGCACCGCGATAGCCCATTTCGCCAATCGCATCTGCACAGATCTTACCAATCCGCGCGCGTTCTTCTGGTGTGATGCAGGGGCCGGGGGCCTCTTCGAAAACCTTCTGGTGGCGACGCTGCAACGAGCAGTCACGCTCGCCCAGATGCACACCATTGCCTTGACCATCGCCAAAGACTTGGATTTCGATGTGGCGCGGCGTGGTCAGATATTTCTCGATATAGACTTCGTCATTGCCAAAGGCCGCTTTGGCCTCGGTCCGGGCAGAGCCGAATGCGATTTCCATATCATCGGCGGTCAGGGCAACTTTCATGCCGCGGCCACCGCCACCAGCGGTTGCCTTGACGATGACAGGGTAACCAAAGTCTTCGCCGATCTTCTTGGCTGCGGCCAGATCCGGCACGCCGCCTTCAGAGCCGGGCACAACAGGGATGCCCAGTCTCTTGGCGGTGTCTTTTGCCGTGATTTTGTCGCCCATGGTCGAAATGTCACTGGCGCTTGGGCCAATGAAGGTCAGGCCGTGATCCTCGACGATTTCCACAAAGCGGGCGTTTTCAGACAGAAATCCGTACCCAGGGTGGATTGCCTGCGCACCGGTGACTTCGCAGGCCGCGACGATAGACGCCATGTTCAGATAGCTATCGGTGCCAGCCGCAGGGCCCACACAAATCGCTTCGTCTGCCATGCGCACATGCATCGCATCGGCGTCTGCGGTCGAATGAACCGCCACAGACTTGATGCCCATCTCGCGACACGCGCGGATCACGCGCAAGGCGATCTCTCCGCGGTTGGCGATAAGGATTTTATCAAACATTGATGGCGTCCTTATTCGATGATCACCAGAGGCGCGCCAAATTCAACGGTGCCGCCGTCTTCGACCAGAATGCGCTTGACGGTGCCTGCTTTCGGCGCAGGGATCTGGTTCATGGTTTTCATAGCCTCGATGATCAGGATGGTCTGACCTTCGGAAACCTGAGCGCCCACCGTGATGAAGGACGGCGCGCCTGGTTCAGGCTGCAAGTAACATGTGCCAACCATCGGAGAAGTGACCGCACCAGGGTGGCTGGCCGGATCTTCGTTGCTGGCGGCAGGGGCTGCTGGGGCCGCAGGCGCTGCGGCTGGGGCAGGTGCGGCTGCGACTGGCGCTGCTGCGACCGGCGCAGGAGCCATAGCTGTGATGATTTCTTTCTGGCGGCTGACCCGAACATTCATACTGTCGTTGTCGCCATATTCGCGCATCACTTCGAGTTCGGTCAGATCGTTTTTCTCAAGCAATTCAGCCAGGGCTTGGATGAAGGAGACGTCAGCGTCGTGGGTCTTCTTGCTCATATTTCTTCCTCTGATGCGCGGTGTAAGCGCGTCTGTTTCGTTTTCCCTAGGGGGCGGTTATATGCGAATTGATTGCCAAGGAAAAGCGCGGCGAACGGGGAAAAACGCGCATTTCTTACCCTGGGTCAGCTGTTTTTGCGTGTTGTGCATCAGATCGTGCAAAAAACTAGAGCGGCATGCCAGATAATTTCGCCACCAGTTCTGCTAATTTGCGCGCCCCGAACTTGCGCAGCAGACGCGCGCGGTATTCCTCGACGGTGCGATAACTGAGCTGCAGCTCTAGTCCGATTTCCTTAGAGGTCTTGCCGCGACAGGTCAGGATCGCAACCTGCCGCTCGCGCTGCGTCAGGGCTACAACAGGGCGTTCATCTGACAGATCGGCAAAGGTCCAGACACCGCTTTGGAAGGGATTGTCCGGCGACAGGGATTTTCCCCGCACCCTGCACCAGAACAGGCTGCCATCCGCGCGGCGCATGATGCGTTCGTCGTGATAGCGGCCCGACTCTTCCATCGCGGCACGCACTTTTTCGCCAAAGGTCACAAAGTCTTCTTGGCTTGCATAGAATTCGGCAATCGATCTGCCGGAACAGTCCTGTGGCGCCACGCCAAACATCTCGCCAAACGCGCGGTTGGCGGCGTGGATACAGCGGTTGTCCAACATGCACATGCCGATCGGCGCATGATCATAGGCGATCTCGGGAATACTCATGGGCAAAGCATGCACCTTAACGCTGGTCAATCCAAGGCCACAGTTGCCGAGAATTTTCCCAAGCCCCCGTGACCGCACGCAACCCAAACGTGTAAGTTGGGGCTATGAAACTCTGTCGCTTGTCTGTCATTGCTTTGTGTCTGCTACTTTCCGCCTGTTTTGCGCCAGAAAGGGAAACCGGGTGGGCGGTTGGCTATGGCCGGTCTTATGCCGCGCCTCTGAGTGTGACGATGCCTGAAAACGCCTATGCGATCACACAGCAATTCCGGCGCGCCGAGCTTTATTCCGGTGGCAGCGAAGTCACGGACCACTTTGGCATCGACGTGCATGCGCCCCTTGGCACGCCCGTCCTTGCGGTGGCAAGCGGGCGCGTGATCGCATCGCATTGGGAACCGGGCTATGGGCACCGGATCGAGGTGGATCACGGCACCGACGGCAACGGCCACAGCGCGCAGACCAACTACGTGCATCTTCGGAAACGGCTGGTGCGGGTTGGCGATCAGGTCAAACAAGGCCAGCAGATTGCCACCTTGGGTGCGACCGGTCTTACAGCGGGCGGTTTTCCACATCTGCATTTTGAAGTTCTTTACAAAGGGACCAAGCTGCGCACCCATGCAGCGGACCCAAATCTGTTCTGGGCCAAAGGCATCGGGCGTGTCACATGTTTCGCAAAAAGGCATGTCTGGAGACCTGCGCAGGCCTTTAAAATCACATATCCTGTGGCCTGCGTAAACGAATAGACCCGACGCAGTGCCGGGTCTTTCAAGCGCGTTTATACGTGTCGATTAGTCGACGATCGTCGCCTCGGTCGCGGCGCGCAGCTCGTCCTCGGACACGCCTTCGGCGCATTCAACGATCTTCAGTCCGCCTTCAACCACATCCAGAACGCCCAGATTGGTGATGATGCGATCAACAACGCCAGTGCCGGTCAGGGGCAGGGTGCAAGATTTCAGAACCTTGGAAACCCCGTGTTTGTTGGTGTGATCCATCACAACGATCACGCGGCCAACGCCGGCCACCAGATCCATCGCGCCGCCCATGCCTTTGACCAGCTTGCCCGGAATCATCCAGTTTGCCAGATCACCGTTCTCGGCCACTTCCATCGCGCCAAGGATCGCGGCTGCGATTTTGCCGCCCCGGATCATCGCAAAAGAGGTCGCACTGTCAAAATAGGCGGTCCGATCCAGTTCAGTGATCGTCTGCTTACCTGCGTTGATCAGGTCAGGGTCTTCGTCGCCCTCAAACGGGAAGGGGCCCATGCCCAACATGCCGTTTTCGGATTGCAGGGTGATGTCTTTGTCGCCCACATAGTTCGCCACCAGCGTCGGAATGCCGATGCCAAGGTTCACATACATACCATCGTCCAGCTCTTGCGCTGCACGGGCTGCCATTTGGTTACGATCCCAAGCCATTGTTATGCCTCCTCGCGCGGACGTAGCGTGCGCTGTTCGATGCGTTTTTCGTGATCGCCCTGAATGATGCGGTGTACATAGATGCCAGGGAGGTGGATCTTGTCGGGATCCAGAGAGCCAGTCGGGACGATTTCTTCGACTTCGACGACACAGACCTTGCCACATGTGGCGGCCGGAACGTTGAAGTTGCGCGCAGTTTTGCGGAACACCAGGTTGCCGGTTTCATCCGCTTTCCAGGCCTTCACAATCGCCAGATCGGCAAAGATGCCTTCTTCAAGGATATAGCGCTTGCCGTTGAATTCTTTCTCTTCTTTGCCCTCAGCGATCTGAGTGCCGACACCGGTTGGCGTGTAAAAGCCCGGAATGCCCGCACCGCCAGCACGCATCCGCTCTGCCAAGGTGCCTTGCGGGTTGAATTCCAGCTCTAGTTCGCCGGACAGGTACTGACGCATGAATTCTGCGTTTTCACCGACATACGAGCTGATCATCTTTTTGACCTGCTTGGTCTGCAGCAAAATCCCGATGCCAAAGTCATCGACACCGGCGTTGTTGGACGCGAATGTCAGATCCTTGGTGCCCGCGTCCTTGATCGCGTCCAAGAGCAGTTCCGGAATGCCACAGAGGCCAAAGCCCCCGGCGGCAATAAACATGCCGTCATGCAAGAGGCCATCCAGCGCCTCTGCCGCATTTGCATAGATTTTTTTCATGGATGTCTCCCAAAATAGCTTAGAGCTGTTGTGTATTTTGGGGGCGGGTGAGTCAACGCGTTGGGCGGCGTCCGGTATTACTACGGGCGTCTACCCGTAGTTGAGGCGCATTAAAAAAGCCGGGCGTAACCCCGGCTTTGGTCATGCGTTATTTGTCCGCAGTCTTTTTCTTGGCGGGCGCCTTCTTTTTGGCCGGAGCCTTTTTGCGCGTGCCTTTCTTGGCGGCTTTTTCGTTGACCAGTTCAATGGCCATTTCCACCGTGACGTCCTTGGGCTCTACGTCCTTGGGCAAGGTCGCGTTGACCTTTTCCCATTTCACGTAGGCTCCGTAGCGTCCGTCCATGATGTTCATTGCGCCGCCGTCCGGGTGATCGCCCAGTTCCCGCAACGGTTTGGCAGCCGCAGATGACCCACGCCGACCGGGATTCGCACGTTTTTCGGCCAGCAATTCCACCGCGCGGTTCATACCGATTTCAAAGACATCGTTTGGATCTTTGAGGTTGGCGTAAACAGGCTTTGCCTCGTCTTGCAGCTGATGCATCACATAGGGGCCGAAACGCCCAAAGTTACTTGTGATCTCGCCTCCTTCGGGGTGCAGACCAATGGCACGGGGCAGGGACAACAGAGTCAGAGCCTTTTCCAGGTCCATCGCTGCGGCATCCCAGCCACGCGGCAGTGACGCGCGATCAGGCTTTTTGTTCTCTTCCGTGATTTCGCCGCGTTGCACATAAGGGCCAAAGCGCCCTTTGCGCAGCAGAATGTCATTTTCGTCGTCATCCTGTCCAAGGATCACATCGCCCGCGTCGTCCGCATCGCCGTTCAGCGGACGCGTATAGCGACATTCCGGATAGTTCCCGCAGCCCACAAACCCGCCGGTACGTGAAGTTTTCAGGTGTAGCTGTCCAGTTCCACATTTGGGGCAGATCCGAGGATCCGAGCCGTCTTCGCGTGGCGGGTAAAGCTGTGGCGCAAGGGCTGCGTCCAGCTTGTCCAGAACTTCGGACACCCGCAGGTCGCTGGTTTCTGCAATCGCAGCCGAGAAATCCCGCCAGAACGTGGCCAGCACTTCTTTATAGTCCTGATCGCCGGCTGAAACGTGATCAAGGCTTTCTTCCAGGTTGGCGGTGAATTCATAGCCAACATATTTGCGGAAGAAGTTCATCAAAAAGATCGTAACGATCCGGCCTTTTTCCTCTGGAAACAGGCG
>NZ_CAXREH010000104.1:0-7840 GCF_964229375.1 Cognatishimia sp. | reverse complement strand
GCCTTTGAGAACTTTAATAGAATCCGCGCCATATTGCTCGGTGTTCTGGGCGCTGTCGCTCATGAGATGAGATCCCTTATTTCTTGCCGAAATTATAGCCGTTTTGCAGGGAAGTGTCACGCAATTGACGTGTTTTTTTGGGCGCGAGGCGCTAGGTGAGTCGCAGACCGTTTTAGGCCAGTTTTTCAGGGGGCTGAGGCCATGGATCCGGGGCTAGGCGAGGGCCGACACGCCGTCATTTTCCGTGACCGTCAGATACTGTGCGCGGTCGCCTAGGGCATCAAACAGATGATCTTCGGTGCCGGTCATCCAGGCTTGCGCTTTCAATGCAATGAGCTCGTCATAGAGCGCCGCGCGCCGGTCCGCATCCAGATGCGCGGCAACCTCGTCCAACAACAGGATAGGGGGCGTTCCAACGCCGTCCGCAAGCGCGCGGGCATTAGCAAGGATCAGGGAAATCAAAAGCGCCTTCTGCTCGCCGGTCGAACAGTCCGCAGCGGGCACGTCCTTGGCGGTGTAGCTAGCAGAAAGGTCAGAACGATGCGGCCCAACCAATGTGCGCCCTGCCATCAGATCTCTGCTACGGCTTTCGGCAAAAGCGTCGCGGAACGCATCCTCGCTCTCCGGGCTGTCTCCGTCTGCCTGTATCAGGCCCAGCGATGCCACCGGAAACGCCGTAGTGGTTTGGGTCTGTGCCTCTCTCAGCTGTGCCAGGGTCGCTTGTCTGTTGACGTGGATCTTGGCCGCACATTTGGCCATCTGATCTTCGAGGGCCTTGTACCAATGGGCATCCCTGATCTGCTCTTTCAGCAGCCGGTTGCGCTCGCGCATGGTTTTTTCATAGGTCAGGGCGGCTTCGGCATGGTCGGGAAAGAACGACAGCGCCGTGCGGTCCAGAAAACGGCGACGCCCTTCTGCGCCTTCGATCCAAAGGCGGTCCATCGCCGGAATCAGCCAGATCACGCGACACAGGGATCCCAGCTTGGTTTGAGGCGCTGATTTGTCGTTAATTTTGACCTGACGTGCTGCACCACCGTCTGACCAGGTTTCGACTTCCTGCAGGCCCTCAGAGGTCTTCAGCAGGCCATTCAGTTTCCAACCCAGCGCCTCGGGACGACGCGTCATATCCTGAGCCGAGGCACGCCGTATCCCGCGTCCGGGAGAAAACAGCGAGACAGCTTCCAGTATATTGGTTTTTCCAGCGCCATTGGGCCCAAAGATCGCCACAGGGCGCGCATCGCAGTTTATTTCGCTGGCTTTATGGCTGCGAAAGTGACTGAGTTTCAGTTGTGTCAGCGCAAGCTGTGTCATCGGCGGTCTCGTTTTCTTTCACAGAAAACGGCGCGGAATTTTGTTGAAATTCCGCCCTGCGTCACACGCGCATCGGCATCACGACATAAACCGCCGTGGTGTCATTGCCTTCGCGCATCAGCGTTGGGTCGCCCGCCGAGTTGAACATAAAGACTGCGTTCTCGCGATCGACCTGGCTGGCGATTTCCAGGAGGTATTTCGCGTTAAAACCGATCTCGAGCCGCTCGTCGCCATAGGCAACGGCCAGCTCTTCTTCCGCAGCTCCGGAATCAGGCGCGTTGACGGACAACACAAGGCGATCTTCGTCCAAGGCCAGCTTGACCGCGCGAGAGCGTTCAGACGAAACCGTGGCCACACGGTCAACCGCCTGGGCGAACTCTGCGGCGTCTACTTCCAGACGACGTGTGTTGCCCGCAGGAATCACGCGCGTGTAGTCGGGGAAGGTGCCATCAATCACCTTGGACGTCAGTGTGATGTCCGGCGTTGCAAAGCGTACTTTGGTGTCGCTGACGCTGACGGCAATGTCCATATCATCGTCATCCAGCAATTTGCGCAGCTCGCCCACGGTTTTGCGCGGCACGATGACGCCCGGCATATCGCTTGCGCCATCGGGCAGATCAGAATCAATGCGCGCCAGACGGTGCCCGTCAGTGGCCACACAGCGCAGGACCCGGCCGCCATCCGCATCGGACACATGCATATAGACGCCGTTCAGGTAATAGCGGGTCTCTTCGGTGGAAATTGCGAATTTCGACTTATCAAACAGGCGACGCAGGTTCGCAGCCTTGGCGGTGAAGTTGCAGCTGTATTCAGAGCTGGCCATTACCGGGAAGTCTTCTTTGGGCAATGTCGCCAGAGAAAAGTTCGACCGGCCGGCTTCGACCGACAAACGCCCCGCCGTGCCGTCATCGGACAATGTCACAAGCGCGCCGTCAGGCAGTTTGCGGACAATTTCATGCAGCGTGCTGGCGGATACTGTGGTTGCGCCCGCGCGTTCGACCATGGCCGCGGCTTTATCAACGACCTCGATATCAAGGTCGGTTGCCCGGAACGATACATTTGCGCCATCCGCCTCGATCAGCACATTGGCCAGAATCGGGATGGTGTTGCGGCGTTCGACAACCGATTGCGCCTGAGACACAGCCTTTAGCAGGGTGCCACGTTCGATGCTGATTTTCATCCCTTCGTCCTCCGAAGTAGCCGGGGGTCACAGACTAGCCTGTTCCCCTTTAGGCTCAAGCCTTTTTTGGCTTTTTCCGTTGTATTTTGAAGCCCGTCAAGCACCCAAAGAAAAAGCGGGCCTAAAAGCCCGCTGTTAGGTGGGGAGTGCCCCGCCTTTAGGCTTCTAAGGCGCGGCGGAGTAATTCGAGGTCTTCTGCAATTTGACCGTCCGAGCTGCGCAGCTCTTCGATGCGGCGAACGCCATGCATGACCGTTGTGTGGTCACGTCCGCCAAACCGACGCCCGATTTCCGGAAGCGACCGGCTGGTCAGCTGTTTGCAGAGGAACATCGCCACCTGACGAGGACGCGCAAAGTTGCGCAGACGTTTTGGCCCGATCATGTCCGACAGACGAATGTTATAGTGCTCTGCCACGCGGCGCTGGATTTCTTCGACGCTGATCTTGCGCTCGCTGGCGCGCAGAACGTCAGACAGGCAATCCTGCGTCAGTTCCATCGTAATTTCGCGACCAACCAGGGATGCAAAAGCAAACAGACGTGTCAAAGCGCCTTCCAGTACGCGGACATTGGTTGAAATGCGATGCGCAAGGAACTCAAGAACACCATCGGCAAGCACCAGATCGGGATATTGGCTGCGATACTGCTCGACTTTGCTCTGCAGAATGCCAAGACGCAGTTCATAATCGGTTGGGTGCAGGTCCACGACCAGACCGCACTGCAGGCGGGAGCGGATCCGATCCTCCATGCCTTTGATCTCGCCCGGCGCGCGATCGGCAGAGATGATGATCTGTTTGTTCTGGTCTACCAACGCGTTGAAGGTGTGGAAGAACTCTTCTTGAGTAGAGTCCTTACCCGCGATGAACTGAACATCATCCACCATCAGAACATCAACCGAGCGGAACAGCTCTTTGAAGTCCATCATCTTGCGGTCACGCAGGGCCTGCACAAAGCGGTACATAAATTGTTCTGCGGACAAGTACAGGACGTTCAGGTCTGGACGACGGGTCTGAAGCTCCCATGCGATCGCGTGCATCAGGTGGGTTTTACCAAGGCCTACGCCACCATAAAGGAACAGCGGGTTAAAGCTGACCGGGCCACCTTCGGCGACGCGGCGGGCTGCTGCGTTGGCCAGCTCGTTAGGCTTGCCAACAACAAAGCTGTCAAAGGTAAAGCGCGCATCAAGCGGTGCGCCGGGCAGGTCTGCTTTTGCGGTATCGATCCGAGGCTGAGCCGGTGCGCGCGCAGGCTCGCGGCCAGATGACGGAGTTTCGATGGAAGGCGAGGTCACACGCGGTGCGGTGCTTGTGTTTGCGACTCGAAAGTGGACGCGCTGCACGTTTTCACCCAAAGACACCAGTTTATGAATCAGCAGATCCCCGAAGTTCTGCGACACATAGTTGCCGATGAAATTGGTTGGTACGTTAAAAGTTGCAACACCGTCTTGGATGTCTGCAAATTCAAGCGGTTCAATCCACGCTTTGTAGTTATTTTGCCCGACTGTTTCCAGCATCTCACGCTGAAAAGCCCCCAGTTGATCTTGTGTCATTCGTCCCCGATTCCGCGTGTATTCTATCGACCCCAATGGTATCGAAACTGCCGTTCCCGCGACTCATATCAACGCTCACACCTTGGTCTGGCGCCGAGCAGTCAGCGCCGTGCAAAACAATACGTCCCATTCTGTGAAAGTCCCCACCCTCACAGCGTAACAGTTATGCGCACCATGTGCGTACGAAAAAGGTAGGACACGTGCGCCCTCAAACCAGATTTTTGCAGTCGATGTCATGCCTTAGCATGATTACACGCTGCGCAACCCATAGTTGAGTCTGGCGCTGAAGGTTCGGTTTCTCCGAATTCTGTCCACCCCCCGAAGCGGCGATATGAATCGCACTTATGAAGTTAGCAATTTCGCTATGAGAGTCGCAACTGATCTTCGATCTTGACTCTGAAATTGGGTGAAAAGAATCTCTGTGGGTAAGTGTCATTTTTCCAAAAAAAAGGCGCCTATCACATCTGTGAGGCGCCTTTTTTTTACTGTTTGATAAGGGTTTAGCCCAGGGATTTAACCCGTGCCGCAAGGCGAGAAATCTTCCGGGACGCTGTGTTCTTGTGGAAGATACCTTTGTTAACACCGCGCATTACTTCTGGTTGAGCTGCTTTCAGGGCTTCTGCAGCTGCTGCCTGATCGCCGGACGCGATTGCTTCTTCTACTTTGCGCAGAAAAGTACGGATGCGGGAGCGACGGGATTGGTTGACCAGTGCACGGCGTTCGTTCTGGCGCGCGCGCTTCTTGGACTGTGGAGAGTTTGCCATGAATCTCAGACCTTTATTTCGTGTTCGTTTCGCTTTTGTGCGTGAAACCATCAACGACGGGTCCGCCCAGTTTCCCGGGCTAGATTCTTGCCTAAGCGGGCATCACGCGCATGTATTGCGGGCGGCTATACAGAGATTCTCTGGCGAATGGAATAGGAAAATCAAAGCCTGGCCTTTGCGACTGCAGCATGACGAATCATTTCGCGTCGGGCGTGGGGCCTAGAAAAAGGGCAGGCCACGAAAAAGGCCGCCCGACTGGGGCGGCCATTGATGCGGGCTATACCCAGATCACTTGTCGCGGAATTGCGGCTCGCGCTTTTCAGCAAATGCCGCCATGCCTTCTTTCTGATCCTCGGTCGCAAACAGCGACTGGAACAGACGGCGCTCGTAAAGCAGGCCTTCGCTCAGCGTCGTTTCATAGGCGCGGTTCACCGCTTCTTTGGCGGCGATAGAGCTGAGGATGGATTTTTCAGCAATCTTCTGGGCGGCGCCCATGGCTTCATCCATCAGCTTTTTGGCAGGCACAACACGAGACACCAGCCCCGAACGCTCTGCTTCTTCGGCGTCCATGAACCGACCAGTCAGGTGCATGTCCATAGATTTGGATTTGCCAACAAAGCGAGTCAGGCGTTGGGTGCCGCCGATCCCTGCAATGATGCCAAGATTGATTTCCGGCTGGCCGAATTTCGCGGTATCCGAGGCAATGATAAAGTCACACATCATCGCCAACTCGCAGCCACCGCCCAAAGCATAGCCAGACACGGCTGCAATGATAGGTTTGCGGGTTTTGTTGATTGCATCACCCTGCTCGCCAAAGAGATCGGACAGGAACACATCAACAAATGTCTTCTCGCTCATTTCTTTGATGTCAGCGCCGGCGGCAAATGCCTTTTCCGAGCCCGTGATAACGATAGACCGAACTTTGTCATTCTGATCGGCGTCCCGCAGTGCCTGGCACAGCTCACTAAGCAGCTCTGCATTCAGAGCATTCAATGCGTCGGGGCGATTCAGTTTGATTAAGGCTACGTGGTCTTCAACTTCGACGATGATCGTCTCAAAAGCCATTGATCCGCTTTCTGTTGTTCCAAGTAAGCTCGATTCCTTACCATGTCCAAGGTGGGGATCAAGCTATCTTTGGCATTGCGCGCAATAGAAAGATGAGCGTCCAGATTGCGTGATTCTCAGAATCACCTTGCCACAATCCGGTGTCTTACAGGGGTCTCCTTCGCGCCCATAAACGTCGAAGCTGTGCTGAAAATATCCAAGTTCTCCATCGGCTTGGCGGAAATCTTTCAAACTCGATCCACCTGCTTCAATGGCCTCTGTAAGAACTTCGCGAATGATTGGAACCAAAGCAGCAATGCGCCTGGCAGAGATGTTGTTGACGCTACGTTTCGGAGAGATGCCTGCGCGAAAAAGCGCTTCGCAAACATAGATATTGCCCAATCCGGCGACGATTTTCTGATCCAGCAGCGCGGATTTGACCGGTGTTTTGCGGTCTCGCAGCTGATCTACAAGGTAGTCTTCGTTGAAATCATTGCCCAAAGGTTCAGGCCCAATGTCGCGCAAAAGCTTGTGCGCGTCAGCCGTTGCCGTCTCAAGCAGATCCATGGCGCCGAACCGACGGGGGTCGTTGAATGTCACGCGCGCGCCGTTGTCCATGTCAAACACCACATGGTCATGTTTCTCGGCCTGCGGATGATCGTGCGCAAACTGCCCTAAGGGGTCGCCCGATACGGTCATGCGTCCGGACATGCCCAGATGGACCAACAGCGTTTCGCCGCTGCTCAGATCCGCCAGAATATATTTTGAACGCCGCCGCAGCCCCAAGACCGTCTTGCCTGTTAAGCGCGCTGACATGTTGTCAGGAAAAGGCCAGCGCAGGTCTGGCCGGTTTACAGCCGCCTTGGCTATAACGGCCCCCGTCATGGCAGGCTCAAGGCCGCGGCGCACGGTTTCCACCTCGGGAAGTTCAGGCATCGGATCTGCTCCATGTTTCGCTCTTTCTAGCGACAGAAATAGAGCAGGCAAAGCCTTGGTCGATGCGGCCAATACATCGCATTGTAAGCGGGCCAATCGCTCTATATGTAAGGCGGGGCAATTTTGAGTGATCGAGACATGAGCCAAACCGAGCAAACCACCACGCATTTTGGATTTGAAACCGTTCCAGAGTCTGAAAAGGCGGGGCGGGTTCAAGGGGTCTTCGGGTCTGTTGCCAGCAAATATGACATCATGAACGATGTGATGAGCATGGGCATCCACCGCATCTGGAAGGATGCGATGATGGATTGGCTGGCGCCGCGTCCGGGACAACGCCTTCTGGACGTTGCGGGGGGCACCGGCGATATCTCTTTCCGCTTTCTGAACCGTGCAGGCGAAGGCCACGCCACGGTTTGTGACCTGACCGAGCCGATGCTTGTCGAGGGGCGCAAGCGCGCCGAAGCCGATAAAATGTCGGAACAGCTGGACTGGGTTGTGGGCGACGCGATGGCGCTGCCGTTTGAGGACAATACCTTTAATGTCTACACCATCAGCTTCGGCATCCGGAACGTCACCCGCCCGCAAGTGGCACTGAATGAGGCCTTCCGCGTTCTGAAGCCCGGTGGCCGCCTGATGGTTTTGGAATTCAGCCAGATCCCGAATGACTTGATGCAGAAGGCCTACGATCTCTATTCCTTCAACATCATTCCTCGCATGGGGCAGGCCATCGCCAACGACCGCGACAGCTATCAGTATCTGGTGGAAAGCATCCGCAATTTCCCCGATCAGGACACCTTCCTTGGCATGTTGCGCACTGCCGGGTTTGAAAACGCGAAATATCGCAATCTGAGCATGGGTATTGCGGCGCTGCACTCCGGGTGGAAACTCTAGGTGCGCGGCCCACACAATATCTGGCGCCTGATCCGAACAGGCGCAACGCTGGAACGCACCGGCGCAATGGGCGTAGTGCTCGAGGCATTTGAGGCCCCCAAACCCCTGCGCATTCTGGCCCGAACGCTGGTCTGGCCGTTTCGTTGGATCGGCATCAAAGGCGATCCC
>NZ_CAXREH010000103.1:0-53297 GCF_964229375.1 Cognatishimia sp. | reverse complement strand
GTTCCGTCGTGCCAATGGCCATCACGAATGCCGATCCCAAAGACCAGCAAGTTGACCGAGGCGACCAGAAAGGCCAGCCGGCGGTATTCCATCAGGGCCGGATGACGGGTGACTCTGCGCCAGCGGGAGGGCTTGGCTTCGATATCAAGTGTTTCAGTCGCCATCACTTCAGCTCCACACCACGGGTCTCGATTTCGGCCTTGGCCATCTGTAACAACACCCGTTTGTCGATCTTGCCGCGCGCGGTTCTTGGCAGCTCGTCCAGCGCCAGAACAAGGCTGGGTTTGTTGTAGTAAGGCAGCTTTGCTTCGACGGACTGCACAGCCGCTGCGACATCCGCTGTCGCGGGCGAAATAAAACTGACAAGGTTGCGGTCGTTGTATTTCAGCGTGACAGCCTGCTCACAGCTTTCGGCGGACTCCAACGCGGATGACACCCCGTCCAGCTCGACACGAAAGCCGCAGATCTTCACAAGGTCATCGACGCGACCATGGTGCAAAAGCTCTCCGTCATCGGTCCAAGAGCCCAGATCGCGTGTGTTGAACATCATATGACCGGGCCGGAACGGATCGGGACGATAGCGCTCGTGCGTCAGCTTTGGATTGGCCAGATAGCCTTGGCTCACACAGTCTCCGCCTGCCCACATCGTGCCTTTCTCGCCAATCGGAAGCGGCCTCAGATCCTCGTCCAGAACATAGACCGTATTGTTGGGCGTCGGCCGTCCAATCGACAGGTCGGCCTTATGCGCGGCATGAGGCTCTGCGGTGTTGATGATCGTCGTTTCGGTCGGGCCGCACGAATTATAAAACGTGCAGAACTGCGACCACGCATCCGCCAGCGGACGCGGACAGGGCTCGCCCGCCACCGCCGCGACTTTGATGTGCTGGCAGGTTTCAACGTCCAACGTGTTCAGGATCGAGGGTGTGCCGATCAGGATGTCTACCTTGGCGGCGGTTTCTGCAATGGATTTCCCGCGGATCACCAGGGTTGCGCCGTTCGACAAAGCCCCCAGGGTTTCCCAGGCCGCCATGTCAAACGCGATCGACAGGATCTGTCCCACACGCAACCCCGGACGCATCCCCAGATTGCCCGGCGAGGTCAGCAGGATGTTGCACAGGTTCTTATGCGTGACCTGAACCCCATTCGGGACGCCGGTCGTGCCAGAGGTGAACAACACAATGGCGCGGTCACTGGCGCGCAGCCTATAAGCGTCACCGGAAGGGGCCTCAGAAGACAGGGCTGTGTCCGCCATGACCTCATCGATACACACCAAGCTCTGGCGATCTGTGTCCACCGGCACGTCGTCTTTGAACTTCGATAGGGTCAGCAAAACTTTGGCCCCGGTCTGTTCAGCGATATAGCGCAGCCCATCTTCAGTCGCGACGCCCACATGCTGCGGGGCATAGGCCGCGCCCACTTTCATTGCCGCCAGAATGCCAACCACCATCTCGATAGAGCGTTGCAGATAAAGGCCTACGACCTGCCCGCGCTTAACGCCCTTTTGCGCCAAAACCCGCGCCAAACGGTTGGCCGCCGTATTCAACGCGCCATAGGTGATCGCTGCCCCCTGATGTTCGACGGCAACCGCCATAGGTTGCAGCGCCGCAAAATGGGTGAAGCCGTCCAGAATGGTTGAAAACCGCGGAGCTTCTGTTGCCCCCCACCCAAAAGCAAAAAACCGGTCGCGGTCATACGGTGTCAAAGCTTGCAAGCCGGTTTGATCGGGACTGGTTAACGCGACAGGGTGAATTTGAGGAGAATGTAACGATGTATCGGATGCAAGGTTCTGCACGGTGAAATCTCTCTTTTGGGTGTGAGTAGATTTTTGTTAATGGGAAATTTTCCCATTTACATATCACAATGGTTAACGCTCGCTCACGACCATGTGTAAATCCGATGAAACTCTGATAGTCACAGTCATAATATCCTTGGAAATATAAGGAATCTGCCTTGAGCGAGAAAACGCCTGACCTGTTTTCGGACGTGCTGACCGATTTGCTCGCGCCACTGTCATCAGCGATGGTGGCGCATGGCGTCACTGTGGGCGCTGTGACGGAATCGATAAAGGTGGCTCTTTTGAATGCGGTAATCGAAGCTCAGGGGCCCGAGGTGTCTGACAGCCGGATCAGCGTTCTGACCGGGCTGCACCGAAAGGATGTGCGCCGCCTTCGCAGCAGCGCCTCCACGGGGGATGGTCGTAAAACCGCGAACCGGCTGGCCCTTCTGGTGGGACACTGGAGCACATCGCCGGACTACCGACAGGCAAACGGACGCCCCCGCGCCCTGCTGCGCGAGGCCAGCGACGAAGGGCCAGGGTTTGACGATCTGGTGCGCCACGTAAGGCTGGACGCGGCACCGGGCACACTGCTTCAGGCGCTGCTGGATCAAGGGGCCGTCACCAAGGACGAAGACGACCGCTATCATCTGGGTGTGAACGCACTGATCCCAAGTGCCGGATCCAAAGAACTGGTGGCCGCTTATCGCGCAACGCTGAGCACGCATTTGAAGGCCGCCACAGAAAACCTTCTGGCGGACGAAGGCACACCCCGACATTTTGATCGCCTCGTGCGCTACTCTCATCTCAGCGATGCCTCTGTTGCCGAGCTTGATGCCCTTGCGCGCACCGAGGCACAGGCCTTGCTAGAGCGCCTGAACGCCCGTGCCCGCGAATTGCAAGACCGAGACACGGATCAGAACGCCAAAGGCCGGTTTGCGGCGGGCGTCTATGTTTTGCCAGTACAAAAAAAGACGACGAAGGACACCGAATGACCCTGTTGCGACTCCTGTTATCTGCCGCTCTGACCCTATCCGTGGCGAGCGCGGCACTGGCTGGTGACGAAGAAAGTGAACAGGAAGGCGGCATACTTGGTACCGGTATTCTGGGAACCGTCACGGCGCTTGGCAGCATCTTTGTGAATGGACAGCACATCCGGTTCGCCCCCGACCTTGAGGTTTCTGAAGGCGCAACCGTTGCTATGGCCAGACAACTGCGCCCCGGTCACACCGTCGCTGTCATCGCCACGCAACATGACGACAGCTGGCAGGCCTCATACATTCGCCAGATTGCGCCGCTGGTCGGCCCCGTGCAAAGCAAAGCTGCGGGGCAGATCATGGTCATGGGCACAGCCGTTCTGGACGCGGGGCTCGACACCACCGACTTAAACGTTGGCGACTGGGTGGCGGTAAGTGGCCTGTGGCGGTCCGATACGATCGTCGCCTCGCGGATAGAAAGCGTGTCGCCCGACAGCCAGGCCCAGATCGAAGGCACCGTCTTTGACGTCACCCCGGGGCAGCCGCTCCGAATTGGCGGCACCGAGATCACGGGCTTTGCGCCGCGTCACTTAAGTGACGGGGACGTCGTACGCGCCTTTGGCACCACCACGGGGAACGCCTTGCGGGCCGACCGTCTGGAGGCTGGTGTCTTTGCCGGCAAGCCGCATGTCGTCTTCTCTGAGGGGTATTTTTCGGTGCCGGAACCCTCTGGCGTCTATACGCTGCTTGGGTCTGACATCGTGAGCTATACGGATAATCCGGAGATGATAGACCCCTCGTCGCGTCAGTTCGTGTGCAACAGCAACGACCGCCTTTTCGCCATCCTTGCTGACCAGAACGAAGCCACAGAGATCGCGACCGTCCTAGAAAGCTGCCTGCCTCCGCACTAGATGCGTGGCGGCAGAGGACATTGGGCGTCGCCGTAAAGACCGCGTCCCAAGGCCCGACGCATCACGAAACATTTTGCGTTCCAGCCCAATGGCTTTTACAGACGCGCACAGCGTCTGAAACGCCGGCGTGCTATGAATAGCCTCTTTCGATCTAAGGACCACAAAATGCCAAATGCCAAAAGACTGATTACAGTGGTCGGCCTCGCCATGTTCCTGGGCGTTTTGATGTTGGCAGAAGAAGCGATCGAAGTTTTCGGGTTTCACGCGCCCGAAGATCTCTTCATCCTGGAAGTGCTTGAAATCATAGTGCTTGTCGCGCTGATCCTCTGCATCGCGCTGGCAGCCTTTGAAGGCCTTAGAATGTGGAAATACCAAAAAACCCTGGAGTTCAAAGTCAGCAGGGCCGCCCACGCGTTTCAGGACATGCTGGATGCGCATTTTGAAAAATGGGACTTCACCGGCGCGGAACGGGACGTCACACGGTTGATCCTGAAGGGATGCAGCATCGCCGAGATCGCGGAAATTCGGGACGCAAAGCAAGGCACCGTGAAAGCGCAGACCAACTCTATCTACAAAAAATCCGGCTACGCGGGCAAAGCCCAGCTACTGAGTGCATTTCTGGAAGAACTAACCGACGGTGCCTCGGTTAAGTAACGCGGCCCGCGCCGTTTCAGATGATCGCGGTACGAGGTGCTCGTCAAGGTCGCTATATGTAATTTCAAACTGAATTGCGCGCAGGCAGAGAAACTGCATGTGTAATGTCGGTCAAGATTTCAGCTGGGGAAAAATGGCGCTCTGGGGAGGATTCGAACCCCCGACCCCTTGATTCGTAGTCAAGTACTCTATCCAGCTGAGCTACCAGAGCGCGGTGTGAGGGGCGGTTTAATCCTAACCTGCGCGACTCGCAAGCGCAAAAATCCACTTTTTTTAGATTTCTGTCACTGCGCCCTTCGGAAGGCGAATTTTGAACACTGTTCCGGTCTCGTCGCTTCTCTCAAGCGTCAGATCACCGCCATGTCCGCGGATCAGCTCTGAGGAAATGGCAAGCCCCAACCCGGTGCCGCCTTTGCGCATACCGCCTTGAAATGGCTTGAAAAGATGCTCAAGCGCTTTGGGCGGAAGGCCCGGGCCCGTGTCGCTGATCCGGATCAGCCAGTCTTGGGGCGCATCCTCTAGGGCGACCTGAATTTGACCAGGTTTGCCAGAGGCAACAATCGCCTGCCGTGCGTTGCGCACAAGGTTGTGGATCACGCGGTAAAGCTGTTCTGCATCTGCCATCACCAAAGCGCCCGGCGTGATGTCGGCAGAAAATGCCAGGTCATATTCGCCCACCGCAAGATTTTCAGATTCCAACGCGTCCTGCACCACATCCGCAAGTGGGACGTCAGTCAGCGACGGGGCCGGTTCTTCGGCCTTACCGAAAGCCAGCGTGCTTTCGCAAAGATGGACAGCCCGCGTTATCGAGTTCACCAGCTTGGGTGCCATGCGCTTGACCGTGGGGTCTTCGGACATTTCAATCCGGTCTGTGAAAAGCTGAGCCGAGGTCAGAATATTACGCAGATCGTGGCTGACTTTGGCCACCGCGCCGCCCAGTTGCGCCAGACGCTCGCGCTGTTTCAGGGCCGCTGTAAGTTCCATCTGAAGCGTCTGCAAGGCCACCTCGGCTTCGCGCAGCTCTTCTACGCCAGCGCTGGGCTGAATGATGCGGCGAGCATCTTCGGGGGCGGCGGCATAGCTTTGCATATACCCGACAACACCTCGGATCGGCTTTACCAGGATCAACCTGACGGCCACAAACAGCAGCGACGCCGTAAAGATCGAGATTACTGCGGATAGCACCAGAATATTCAGGCCATAGTCCAGCATCGCGCTGCGCAGATCCTTGGTCCAGATCGTGACTTCGATCAACAGACCCGCTTCACGCACCGGCGCGCCGATCACGCGGATGACCTCTGGTTCAGGATCAAACAAGCGCGCTGTAGCATCATAAATCAGCGTCCAGGCAGACGGATCGCGCAAGTCGACGGTGTCTTCAATGGGGGCTGGCATCTCGGAGCTCAGCATCAGCTGACGCACCTCGTCGCGCCGCAGCACAACGTTATAGACCTCGGCGTTGCGTAACAGCTCTGCCTCAAGGTCTTCGCTGATCATGTCATCTGCAAGCAATGCGAGAGAGGCAATCTGAGCGCGTTCCAGGCGCGACAAAAGATAGTCTTCGCGAAAGCGTGCAATCGACGGCACAAAGATCAGGATTTCCGCAACCATTACAAAAATAACAGTCAGTATAAGAAACCGTCCTGAGAGGGTTCTGAGCATCTGTGCCGCCTGTGCTAATATATAGGTCTTATGGGAGCCAGCGCTGTACGAAACGAACCACCGACTTAACCTTAGGGTTATCAAACAATCTTGGAGAGTAATAGGCACCTGCGGCGCGTTTGTTCAACTCTCCGACTGTTGGATAGGGTGCAACCATATTGGCAACAGCGGACATTTTCAGTTTGTTCGCGATCACCAGAGCCCACAGATTGACAAGTTCACCTGCCTGATACCCGGCAATCGAGGCTCCGATCGGGCGGCCCTTTACAACCATAACTTTAATAAGACCGGCGGTCTTACGCTCGGCAATTGCGCGGTCGTTGTGGTTGAAATGGAAGCGTGCCACCTCAAGATCGTCGCCATGCTTTTCGCGAGCTTGCGCTTCGGTCAGGCCAACCTGCGCCAGTTCTGGCTCTGTATAGGTCGACCAAGGAATGTGATCGGTGCGCTCTTTGGCTGGCAGGCCGAACAGGGCCGAGCGAATGATAAGACCCGCGTGGTATCCGGCGACATGGGTGAACTGCAGACCGCCTGCGACATCGCCGATGGCATAGACGCGACGGTTCGTGGTCCGCATTCCGGCATCGACTTTGATACCAGTGCGGGTGGTTTCGATGCCCGCAGCTTCCAGATTGAGTTTGTCGATGTTTGGCTTGCGCCCTGCGGCCATCAGCAGATGGGTGCCCTTAAAGACCCTACCATCCTGTACTTCGACCTCGATCGCACCATCTGTGCCACGCACTTCAGAGACCAGCGCGCCTTCTTCGATCTCGACACCTTCGGCGCGCAGATTGTCCAGAACAATCGCGGCCATTTCCGGATCGTCCTTGCCCAGCGCCTTCATGCCTTCGATGACCGTCACCTGAGAGCCCAACCGACGGTGCGCCTGTGCCATTTCCAGACCGATAGGACCACCGCCAATCACCAGAAGGTGCTCGGGTTGCTCGCGCAACTCAAACAGGGTTTCGTTGGTTTGATATGGCACTTTGTCCAGCCCGGGGATCGGCGGCACAAACGGGGAAGAGCCGGTCGAAATCACAACCCGACGCGCTTTAATCAGCGTGTCGCCTGCCTTGACTTCACGATCCGAGACGAATTCGCCGTATTCCTGAATGACACGCACGCCCAGACCTTCGAAACGTTCGACCGAGTCGTTTGGCTCGATTTCGGCAATGACGTCCGCCACATGATCTTTGGCAGCAGCATAGTCCACTTTGGGCGTTACATCCGCCACACCGTATTTGGAGGCGTGGGCCTGACCCCAGGCGGCCTTGCCACTTGCGATCAGAGCCTTGGAGGGCACACAGCCAAAGTTCAGACAGTCGCCACCCATCTTGTGGCCTTCAAGCATGGTCACATCTGCGCCCATCTGAACGGCACCGGCTGCGACGGACAGACCACCAGAGCCTGCACCAATAACGAGGAGATCGGTTTTAATGTGTTTCATTGTGATCAGTCCTTTTGGCCGCGAATGGCTTTGAGCGCGATAGGGAGAGCCGCCAGAGCACAAAGGCCGAGGATTGGCAGCAGAATTTGAGGTTCAAAGATAATGCCGAGGTTTGGTGTTTCACCGCGTGCAAACACATCGCCCAGACCCGCTCCAACCGAGGTATAGACAACGCCGCCCGGAATGATGCCCAGGAAGGTCGAGATCGCAAAGCGGTTCAGCGGAACACCGACCAGCGCAGGTACGAGGTTGGCGACAAAGAAGGGCACAACAGGCACCAGGCGGATCAGGAACAGCATCGACCATTGGTTCTCGTCGATTCCGTCTTTGATATTCTTAACGGCGCCTTCAGAGCCTTCCATCTTTGCGGCCAGGCGTTCGCCAAGCCCCCAGCGGGCTGCCAGAAAGATCAGGATGGCCCCGATGGTTGCGGCGGTGACGTTGAACAAAGCGCCGGGGAAGGTTGCGAAAAGGAACCCGCCAGTCAATGTGGCCACCGTAGCCCCCGGGAGGCTAAAGGCGACGATGACCACATAGGCCAGCATAAAGGCCGCGACCGTCAGCAGGTAGTTTGCATCACGGAAGGCCAACAGCGCTTCGCGATTGTCACGCAGTGTTTCAAAGGTCAGATAATCGCGCAGGGTAAAGGCCCCAATCGCGGCGATCACTAAAATTGCAATAAGGGGCAGGCGTTTGGCCAAACCGGACTTGGGTGCTTCGCTCATATCAGACATTCTACCTATCTCGTGGCTTTCGATTGCCCTCAAGATGTCCTGTTGTGCGCAATACCGAAAGGGTGTTCACAGGCGCTTGAACTCGATCACGACTTCTGTGATGAAAGCGGCCATATTGTAATGGAATTGAAACATTACTCCCCCGACTGGCCGCATTTTTGTTGCAAAAACGGGGATCGACGTTTGACTTCCCCCAAAGCCGCGCCTATAGGCAGGGCTTCGAATAGACTGTTTGCCCGATGTGAGTCGGCGCAGGCCTCAAGTTAAGTACGGAGACGGAGCGATGAAACGCACCTACCAACCCTCGAACCTGGTTCGCAAGCGCCGCCACGGCTTCCGTGCGCGCATGGCAACAAAAGCCGGTCGTAAGATCCTGAACGCACGTCGTGCACGTGGCCGCAAGGCGCTGAGCGCGTAAGCCTTAGCCTTTAGGTCAAAGAACATGACGCCGCCGGAGGCCCCCATGGATGGCACAGCCACGACGGGGGAGACCCCTCCGGCGGCTTCGTCATGTCTGGACGGCGCAAAGCTGGTCATCATCAAAACCCGCAAAGACTTTGTTGCGGCGTCACGGGCCCGCAGACAGGGCACCGGCTCGATGATGGTGCAGGCCCGAAAACGGCGCGAGGGCGAACCACATGACCCTGTGGCATTTCGCGTCGGCTTTACCTGTTCCAAGAAAGTTGGCAACGCGGTCGCGCGCAATCGCGCAAAACGGCGTTTGCGTGAAGTCGCACGCGCGGTTTTGCCTCTTAAGGCGCGTGCGGGCTGGGACTATGTCCTGATCGGACGCGCAGAGGTGACCGCCGCCCGCCCCTTTGAAGATCTGAAACGCGATCTTATCTATGCGCTGAAGAAGCTGCACGAGAAACGCTGATGTCTCCGCTTGCGCATATCGCGGCCCTGCCCGTCCGCGCCTACCGTCTGATCTTCAGCCCGTGGGTTGGACACAACTGTCGCTATCAACCGACATGTTCTGCCTATGCGTTAGAAGCCCTGGACAAACACGGTGCCGTCAAAGGCAGCATTCTGACCCTTCGCAGAATTGGCCGCTGTCACCCGTGGGGCAGCAGCGGCTATGACCCCGTTCCCGGAACCTATCAGGACGAGGCCGACGAACAGGCCTCGGGCGATCCTAAGACATAAGCGCCAGTCGCCCCTTATTGGTGAAACCGCGGGTCGGGATTTCCTCGCGATCCAATTTCCCTGAGAGCGTGTGATTTAGATCTTCATAAAACCGGTCTGCCTCGAAATACCAACGGTGGCTCGTAGACACGCCGCTTTCAAACGAGTCTTTATGGTCTTTGTAAAACTGCCCACAGTAGACGTCATAGACCTTTTCCGAATGCTCGCTTGGCAACCCAACCCGCCCCAGACGGCGCGACACGCCGATGCGTTTGACCTCTGAAATCGACAGAATTTCGTCCAAAGGGCTGAAATAGTTGGTCACTCGGGTGGCATGGCGCAGCAACGAGGATGTCTTAGGGCTGCCGCCCCGCATCGATTTGGCCGAAATATCAGCTGCAACCAAAGCCACCTGGCTGACGTTCCAGCTTTTCTGCGCGGTCTTGTGGTCATCATCGGCATAGTCAAACGCCTCGCGGACAAGGAAAGACCCCATCGAGTGCGCCAACACGTGAATATTGAATTCACAGTCCTCGCGTTGCATCGCAGACAAACGCGTAATGCCATGTTTAAACAGATAATCCGCCGCCCGCCGCGCATCGCGCCGATCCGAGACATAGCCCAGCGCGGTGCCGTCACTGGGCCAGTCGAAACTAACAACCGTGCCGACATAGCCCCGCTTTTGCAGCCCCTTGCGAATAAGCCGGTGGCGCTCCAGCATATCCCATTGGTCCGTATTGAACCCATGCACAAAAATCAGAATATTGCCCTTGGCCGGTGGCGACGCGCAGGCGGCCTCTTGCACATCGCTCAGCCATTGTTTCAGCCCGACCTCGTGGTCGCGATGCAGCCCATCGGCGCCTTCAGGTACTTTTAGGTATTTTGGCGTTGCCAGCGCGTTTGAATAGTGGTCGCCAGACCGACCTCTGACCGAGAAAAAATAGTCCATCGTAAATACTCCTGAAAAACAGGCCTCAAGCTTACTGCCCGACGGGGATGCAATCAAATACAGGGCTTAGACTACGCTCAACCTAAGGAATACCGTACTCGTGTTTCACGTCCGCCCCTTTAGAAAGAGCAACAGTTCAACCCACAGCCACAGGAGGCGACACATGCGTATGACTGCACGAGCTTGCCGCCCTCTTTTTGGCCTATCAGCCCTAGCCTGGGCAGACGCGGTCTAACCCGCCCCGTCACTTGAACTCTCTTCAGATTTTACTCTGATCTTACGTCCGCACCCGGACTCTCATTTTAACAATTGATATAGGATCGCCGCATTCGGCGAAGACAGACATGACTCGTATTGAAAACCCATCGCCCCTGCATGACTTGCATCTGGCGCTTGCGCATCTGATCACGCGCTTCGGCTTGCGGCGGATAGCACTCGCGCTTCTGAAAGAAGCCTTCAAAACGACCAGGCGGCCGATCAAGCTGCCTCATACCGCAAGTGACCATCTGCGTCGGGACATCGGCCTGCCGCCTCAGGTCAAATCGCCAGACAGGTGGACCAACGGTCCATTCTAACCCGTCGTCAGTCCAGTTTTGGGCTGGAGATGTCGCTGAGAGGACACTCTTGTCGCCATGATATTTTGCGCCCAGCGCATTCGGGCGTAGCATTGGCCAATCAGCCACGGAGGACGCAGCTATGGTCACGGATATTTCAGGCGTAGATCGCCCAATTGCCAAAGCGAACGGCTTGCCAAATGCGCATTACACGGATCCCACCGTGTTTGCCGAAGAACGCGACGCCCTGTTGTTTGACCAATGGGCCGGCCTTGCGGTTGCCTCTGATGTCCCCGAACCCGGCGATGCAAAACCGATCGAGTTTCTTGGTGCGCCCTTGCTGCTTTTGCGCGACAAAAAGGGTGTTGTGCGTGTGTTCAACAACATCTGTCGCCATCGCGGGATGATCCTGGTGAGCGAGCCGCGCAAAATCGAAGGCGCGATCCGTTGTCCCTATCACAGCTGGTGCTATGGCACAGATGGCAAGCTGGTGGCGACGCCTCACGTCGGTGGGCCGGGTATGAACACGCATGATGACATGGACCGCGCGACACTGGGGTTGATCGAAGTGCCCAGCTATATCTGGCGTGATGTGGTGTTTGTGAACCTGTCAGGCAAAGCCGCGCAGTTTGAAGAGGTCAACACCGATCTTATGGAGCGCTGGAAGGAATTTGACAGCCCCCATATTCACGGCGGAGACGGCAGCTATTTCCGCCTTGATGTGAAAACCAACTGGAAACTCGCCGTAGAGAATTATTGCGAAAGCTACCATCTGCCGTGGGTGCACCCGGGTCTGAACAGCTATTCGCGTCTGGAAGATCACTACAACATCGAAGAGCCGGGCAAATATTCTGGCCAGGGCACTTTGGTCTATCGCCAGATCGAGAGCGAGGCAGGCGAAACCTTCCCCGACTTCCCAAATCTGTCTGACAAATGGAATGAGGGCGCGGAATATATCACCGTGTTTCCCAACGTTTTGTTGGGCGCCCAGCGCGATCACGCCTTTGCCATTATTCTGGAACCCAAAGCCACGGATCAGACCGCCGAACATATCCATCTTTACTATGCACAAGAAGACACCGACGCTGAGCTGCGCACAAAGAACGCCGCGCTTTGGAAGCAGGTGTTTGAAGAGGATGTCTTTGTTGTCGAAGGCATGCAACGCGGCCGTCACGCCCCAGGCTTTGATGGCGTGCGGTTCTCGCCTGCGATGGATGGGCCAACGCATCTGTTTCACAAGTGGGTTGCAGACAAGGTTGCAGACCGCCGTCGCAAGATTGCCGCAGAATAGAGTCGGGCACATGCCGTGGGTTTTCGCCACTCTGGTCAGGGGCTGACGGTCATGCACAGAGCAAATACAGCTTTTCTCGACAGGCATTCTTTGGCATATGCCCGCCATGCTTGATGATGACCTCGACGATATCCACCCGCTCTTTCATGGCGCTCCTTCCAGTGCCAGCTTCAAAAAGCTGCGCAAACGGATTGTGCGCTACACGCGCGCGGCTATCGAACAATACGGCAGGATTGAACGCGGCGCGCGTTGGCTGGTGTGTCTGTCAGGCGGCCAAGACAGTTACACGCTGCTTGCGGGTCTGCACGAGCTGAAATGGCGCGGGCTGCTGCCCGTCGACATTCTGGCCTGCAATCTGGATCAGGGACAGCCCGGCTTTCCGGCGACCGTTCTGCCAGAGTTTCTGGAAAAGATGGGTGTCGAGCACCGCATCGAATATCAAGACACCTATTCCATCGTGAAAGACAAGGTTCCCGCCGGTCGCACCTATTGTGCGCTGTGTTCACGGTTGCGTCGCGGAAACCTCTATCGCATTGCCCGCGAAGAAGGCTGCTCTGCTGTCGTTCTGGGCCATCACCGTGATGATATTCTTGAAACCTTTTTCATGAATCTTTTTCACGGAGGCAGGCTGGCCACGATGCCGCCAAAGCTGGTCAACGAAGAGGGCGATCTTTTCGTCTATCGCCCGTTGGCGCATGTGGCCGAAGAGGATTGCGAGAAATTCGCCAAGGCGATGAACTATCCAATCATTCCTTGCGACCTCTGCGGCTCGCAGGACGGGCTTCAGCGACAGCAAGTTAAACAGATTCTGGATCAGTGGGAAAGGAACGCGCCCGGACGCCGGCAGGTCATGTTCCGCGCGCTGATGAACGCGCGGCCGTCTCATTTGCTGGACCCTAAACTCTTTGATTTTGCAGGGCTTTCTCTGGGGTCTGTAAAATTCGAAGAAGATTCAGACCTGCCACCCAAGCTGCGTTAAACATCGCCTTACTCTACGTCCCTAGGGTGTCAGTCCTATTCTTGTTTGGATTTGGACTGGCGGCTTATGAGGCATATTCTGAAACTGAACGCGACGATTACGACGGCGCAAATGCTTGTAGCCAAGCTGGACGTGCGGCTTTTGGTCTTTCTGATTGTTCCGTTCAGCGCGCTGGCCTTTCAGCTTGCCGGCCCACTTGGGTTTGTTCTGTCTGGGCTGCTGCTGCCGGCGGCCTGTCTTGCCTTCAGGCCGATGCGCTCAGACCAGGGTGTTGCCTCCAATGGCGACGGGCTAACCGGCCTTCCAACCCCAAGTCAGGTGGACGCGTTGACCAAGGCATGGCCCGACATGCTGGTGCAGGATCACAGAAAAACCGCATGTTTCATGGTGCAGGTCGACAGGTTTTCTGACTTTCTGGCCACCCATGGTGACACTGCCGGATTTCAACTTCAGCGCAGCTTTTCCGAACGCCTCAGCCGTGTCCTGCGAGATGGCGATCTGGTCACCCGCGTCGCAGATGGTGCGTTTAAGTGTCTGATCCATCCGGTCAAACATCTGGATCTGGAAATCTGCATTCATATGGCCAACCGGATCAAATCCGCTTTGGAAAGCCCGCTTTTGATTGATGGGCACAGCGCTCGGGCCACCGTCTCGGTTGGCTTTTGTATCAGTGGGCAGATGCAGACGCATACGCTCGCCTCTTTGGAAGAGGGCGCGACGATCGCCCTTGCCGCCGCGCAACGGGCCAGCACATCCTCTATTCGGGCCTTTTCCCCGAAGCTTCTGCAACACCATCAAAACCGCAAAAAGATTTGCGACGAGGCCCGCGATGCTTTGATCAACGGCGAGGTGGTGGCTTGGTTTCAGCCGCAGGTGTCCACAGAAACCGGGGCGATCACCGGGTTTGAGGCCCTCGCCCGCTGGCAGCACCCGCAACACGGCATCATGCCGCCCGGAGAGTTTCTGGACACGCTGGCTGAGAGCGGTCAGCTGGAAAAACTTTCCGAGGAAATGCTGCGTCAGAGTATCTCGGCCATCAACAGCTGGGATCTGAAGGGGCATTCCGTCGCCCGTGTCGGCATTAATTTTTCCGGCGACGAGTTGCACAACCCGATGCTGGCGGAACGCATCAGTTGGGAGTTGGACCGCCACGAAATGCCTGCTCACCGCATCGCCATCGAGGTGCTGGAGTCTGTGATCGCCGGTGCACCCGACGGCGTTCTGGCCCGCAACCTGCGCGACCTCGCCAAGCTGGGGTGCCACATCGATCTGGACGATTTCGGCACGGGCCATGCGGCGATCAGCTCGGTTCAAAGGTTCTCAGCCAACCGGCTAAAAATCGACCGGTCTTTCGTCAAAGAGGTCGATCGCAATCAAGACCAGCAAAGACTAATCGCGGCGATCGTCACCATGGCGGAACAACTGGGTATCGCGACTTTGGCCGAAGGGGTCGAAACCGCCGGAGAACACACAATGCTTGCGCAATTGGGCTGCGGTCATGTCCAAGGTTTTGGCATCGCGCGCCCGATGCCTTTTCACGATACGATTCCCTGGATGCGCACCCACGCGCAGAAACTGTCGTCTCTGCCCTCTTTGGGCCGAAAAACCGGGTAAAATCCCCCGCTCAACCGCCTGCAAAGCCGCCACAATGGGAATCCACTTGACCTTTGGCGCGGACCTCTGTTGAACCACCATGAGCTATTGCACCCTTGTCCCAAAGCCGGACGAGGCTTAGGTGCATCCAAAGGTTAAAGACGGGCAAGCGCGGCATCCGCTGCGACGCCCAGCAAAACAGGTGGCCCCGCGTCATGGACGACAACAACAAGAACCTCATTCTGGCAACTGGTCTGAGCCTTGCCGTACTTTTGGTGTGGATGTATTTCTTCCCACCAGCAGAGCCACCGGTTTCCGAAGATCCCAACGCCGCAACTGCCACTCAGACGGCCTCGCCGACCGCCGAGGCACCGCTGTCGACCGCGACAACCGGTGAAACTCCGCAAACGCAGACAGCCACGGTTGAGGCCGAGAGTGTCGCGATTGAAACGGCACGTCTGAAAGGGTCCATCTCGTTGCAGGGTGGCCGGATCAACGACCTTTCCCTGAAGGACTATCGCGAAACCCAGTCACCAGAGGCGGACATCGTTCACCTGTTCAAGCCACGCACGCAGCCTGGCGGGTACTACGCGCTTTACGGATGGGCCCCGGGCGCAGGTTTGAGCCTTGATCTGGTGCCTGGCGCCAACACTATCTGGTCGCTGGAAACAGGGACAAGCCTGACGGAAAGCACTCCGATTATTCTGGCTTGGGACAATGGCGCGGGCTTGGTTTTCCGCCGCGAGATTTCGGTGGACGCCAACTATATGTTCTCGGTCAAGCAGACCGTTCAAAACACCGGCGCAGGCACAGTTTCACTGGCGCCTTACGGTATTCTGGCGCGTCATGGCGAACCGGTGGATCTGAAGAATTTCTTCATCCTGCACGAAGGTCTGATTTCGATGACCGACGGCGAGCTGACGGAAACAGACTATGACAACATGGTCGATTTCGAATTCAATCAGGCTGAGAATGCCAAAGCCGAAAGCATCTCTGTTACGGAAAACGGCTGGATCGGCTTTACCGATCACTATTGGATGGCAACGCTGATCCCGTCCCAGACATCCGGCTTTAAAGCGGTTGGCAAATACGACGACCGCCGCGGGATCTATCAGGCCGAGGCCGTTATGCCGACCCAAACGGTTGCGGCCGGTCAGACCATCACGGTCGACAGCCAGCTGTTTGCCGGTGCTAAAGAATGGGCCACCATCCGCGCTTATGAGCGTGACGGTGGTATCAACGGCTTCCTAGACTCGATTGACTGGGGTTGGTTCTTCTTCCTGACCAAGCCTATCTTTGCGCTGTTGCACTATCTGAACGAACTGATCGGCAACATGGGTTGGGCCATCATCGGTCTGACCATCATCATCAAAATGGTTCTGTTCCCCTTGGCCTATCGCTCTTATGCGTCGATGGCAAAGATGAAAGAGCTTCAGCCACAGATGGAAAAGCTGAAGGAATCCGCGGGCGACGACCGTCAGAAGCTTCAGAAATCCATGATGGAGCTGTACAAGAAAGAAAAGGTAAACCCGGCCGCTGGCTGTTTGCCGATCCTCTTGCAGATCCCGATCTTCTTCTCGCTTTATAAAGTGATCTTCGTCACGCTCGAGTTGCGTCACGCCCCGTGGGAAGGCTGGATCACAGACCTGTCGGCACCAGATCCAAGCTCGATTTTGAACCTGTTTGGCCTGCTCAGCTATTCCACGCCAAGCCCTGACAGCTTCTTCTTTATTTTCAGCCTGGGCGTCCTGCCGATCCTTCTGGGTGTCTCTATGTGGCTGCAGCAAAAGCTGAATCCGGCCCCAACAGATCCAACCCAGCAGATGATCTTTGCCTGGATGCCATGGGTCTTCATGTTCATGCTCGGCAGCTTTGCCTCTGGTCTGGTGATTTACTGGATTGCAAACAACACGATCACCTTCATCCAGCAGTACTCGATCATGCGAATTCACGGCTATAAACCGGACGTGTTCGGCAACATTAAATCGAGCTTCAAACGCAAGCCGAAGGAAGAGAAATGACGCTGACGGTCACATCCCTCTGGCGTCATCCGATCAAGGCGCATGGGCGGGAAGAAGTCTCTGAAGTTACCTTGGTCCCCGGGCAGAGCATGCCCGGGGATCGTCTTTGGGCGGTTGCGCATGAAGCGGCGCAGCTAGACGGTCAGAACTGGGTACGCTGCACCAACTTCACCCGCGCCGCCGGCTCTCCTAAGTTGATGGCGATCACCTGCAAGACCGAGGCTCATAAACTGCGTCTCAGCCATCCGGATCTGGACGACCTGCTGTTTGATCCCAATGCCGAGCAAGCCGCCTTTCTGGATTGGGTCATGCCCTTGATGCCTGAGGGGCGCGCCAAGCCTGTGAAACTGATCGAGGCCGCGGATCAAGGGTTTACCGACAGCGGCTGGCCGTCATTGACGCTGTGCAACCACGCCTCACATAAGGCGGTCGAGCAAAAGCTTGACCAGGATCTCTCGATCCACCGCTGGCGCGGCAACGTCTGGTTTGACGGTCTGCCCGCTTGGGAAGAACTGGATTGGGTCGGGCGTGATCTGCGTTTGGGCGAGGCTGTTGTCTCGATCCGCGAGCGCACAGAACGCTGTCTGGCCACATCGTCTAACCCCGACACAGGGGTACGCGACGCAGACACCCTTGGTGCACTGCAGTCCTTTGGCCACAAAGATTTCTCTGTAAAGATCGCCGTTACACAGGGCGGTTTGGTGCGCGTGGGCGACACGCTGGAGCTTATGTGATGCAGCTGCCCTTTCCCATCGTAGAAGAACCCGACGACATCAGTCGTGAGAAAGGTCGCAAGCTGTTTGTCGGCAGCAACGCGGACTTTCTGAAAGGCGTTGTTGCAATGAACGGACTGCCTGCGGATGATCGCATCGAGGTCTGCTTTGCCGGTCGGTCCAACGTCGGAAAATCCAGCCTGATCAATGCGCTGACCGGTCGCAAAGGCCTGGCGCGGGCGTCAAACACACCGGGGCGCACGCAAGAAATCAACTTTTTCACCCTGACTGAAAGCCACTATTTGGTCGACCTGCCCGGCTATGGTTTTGCCAATGCGCCTCTTTCGGTCGTGGAAAAATGGCAGCGGCTGCTCAAGCAATATCTGCAAGGGCGCGTCAGCCTGCGCCGTGCCTTTGTGCTCATCGACAGCCGTCATGGTGTCAAAGACGTGGACGAAGAAATCATGTCGCTGCTCGATAGCGCGGCTGTGACGTTTCAGGTGGTGATGACCAAGGCTGACAAGGTCAAAGAAAAGGACCGTGCCAAAATCATGGACCAGGTCCGCAGCAAGCTGAGCAAACACCCCGCCGCTTTTCCGGAAATCGTGCTGACCAGCTCTGAAAAGGGCGATGGCATTGCGACTTTGCGCGCGCTGATAGCCAATCTAGTATAGCCCCTCACCCCAAAGATTTCGTCCGCCAGAGGACCAACGAATGAGAACGCAAAATATGAACCGCGATTGGATTGCCACAGCCAGAACCCTGTCTTCGGCCTTGCCCTATCTGCAGCGCTATACCGGTGCGACCGTTGTCATCAAACTGGGTGGCCACGCCATGGGCAGCGATGCCGCCATGGAAGAATTTGCGCGCGACGTCGTGCTTATGCAGATGGTTGGCATTCAACCGGTTGTCGTGCATGGCGGCGGGCCGATGATCAATGCGATGCTGGACAAGCTCGAGATCAAGTCCGACTTTGTGAATGGCAAACGCGTGACCGACAAAGCCACCGTCGAAGTGGTCGAGATGGTCCTGTCTGGCACCGTCAACAAACGCATTGTTCAGGCCATCAACATGGCGGGCGGCAAGGCCGTTGGTCTGTCGGGTAAAGACGCCAATCTGATGATCTGCGATCAAACGAACCCGGATCTGGGATACGTGGGCACGCCGTCCTATATGAACCCAACCGTTCTGCGCGACATGGCCTCAAACGGCACGATCCCTGTGATTGCCCCTCTGGGCGCAGGTAGGGATGGCGAGACCTTTAATGTGAACGGCGACACAGCTGCAGGCGCAATCGCCGGGGCGCTGAAGGCTGATCGTTTGCTTTTGCTGACAGATGTTTCGGGCGTCAAAAACAAGGACGGCGACGTTATCACAGAGCTGAACGCCCAAATGATCCGCGACTTCATCGCCGACGGCACCATCGCGGGCGGTATGATCCCCAAGACGGAAACCGCTTTGGACGCGATCAAGGATGGCGTGCGCGCGGTGGTTATTCTGGACGGGCGTGCGCCCAACGCCTGCCTGCTCGAGCTGTTCACAGACCATGGCGCAGGCTCGCTGATCCGCGCCTGACGCAAATGTGTCGTTCTCGGAATTGACAGGCCGCCTGCGGAGTTTCATGGTCCGCCCATGGAAAACGAAGCCGCAGTCCGCCTGTCCATTTTTCTGGGCCTTTTCATCCTCTTGGCCAGCGCCGAGGCGCTGTTCCCGCGTCGTGCGCGGCGTCAGGGGCGTGGCGGTCGCTGGTTTACCAACTGGGGCCTTGTTCTGATCGACACAGCTGCGTTGCGTTTGGTTGCGCTGGTGCTGCCTGCTTTGGCGGCAGGCGCTGCTTTGGATGCGTCAAACCAGGGATGGGGCTTGTTCAATCAGTTGGGCTGGCCTTTGTGGGCCGAGTTCGTTCTGGCCGTCCTGATCTTTGATTTCGCGATCTGGGCGCAGCATCTGATCACGCACAAGGTGCCCTTGCTATGGCGCTTGCACCGTGTGCACCATGCGGATCGGGATATGGATGTGACCACCGCAATCCGCTTCCATCCGGTCGAGATTGCCTTGTCGATGCTGTTGAAAATCGGCCTGGTCTATGCGCTTGGCCCCTCGGTTCTGGCCATCGTGGTGTTTGAAATCCTGCTTAACGGCACCGCCATGTTCAATCATTCCAATCTGCGCTTGCCGCTGGCCTTTGATCGCGCGCTACGCAAAGTGCTGGTCACGCCCGACATGCACCGGGTGCATCATTCGGTTCATCGCCACGAACATGACAGCAACTATGGGTTCTCGCTGTCGCTTTGGGACCGCATGTTTGGCACCTATATTGCACAGCCAGAGGCCGGACATGACGACATGAAAGTGGGGCTTCAGTGGCAGGATGATCGCCCGTCAAAACTGGCATGGGTTCTGGCCCTGCCGTTCTTTCGCAAATGAAATTTGACGCTTTCGATAGCCTGTGCCGTGACAACTCCCTGCGCATTCTGGGAGGCTTTGCGGTCACGCCCGAAGACCACGACATCGCCGACGCGCAAACACTTGTGATGCTCGGCCCGGACGAGCCGGTTTTCTGGGACGTGTTCCGCGTATCGCCCGAGTTTTCCGCCCCTGAAAATCCGATGGACCTTTGGTCAAAGCGTGTGCTTGGATCGGTTGCGACTGCCACCGGCGGCCGCGCGATTTTCCCTTCCGATGGCCCGCCCTATGCGCCGTTTTTCACATGGGCACTGCGGACAGGGCGTTGCCACCAATCCCCGATAAATCTGCTGGTGCACGATCACGCGGGGCTTATGGTGTCTTTCCGCGGCGCGCTTGCGCTGCCGTTCGCACTAGAGCTGCCAGCGCCGCCGCAATCGCCGTGCCTAACCTGTCAGGCTAAACCTTGTCTCTCCGCCTGCCCCGTCGAAGCGCTGACGCCGGATGGCTATGACGTCCCGACCTGCAAAACGCATATCCGCACGCAAGGACAGGACTGTATGCAAGGGTGTCTGGCCCGACGCGCGTGCCCGGTGTCGCAGCAATTTGGACGCCAGCCTGCACAGTCCGAGTTTCACATGCGCGCCTTTGTCGGACCCAACTAGGCCGCGCAAACAAAAAGGCCCCGCGTCTCCGCGAGGCCTTTAAAGTCATATTGAATAGGATCAGTGACCCAGGATCTGGCTGAGGAACAGCTTGGTCCGGTCGCTTTGTGGGTTATTGAAGAACGCTTCTGGTTCGTTCTGTTCCACAATTTGACCCGCATCCATAAAGATCACGCGGTTCGCAACCTGACGCGCAAAGCCCATTTCGTGGGTCACGCAGAGCATGGTCATGCCCTCTTCCGCCAGCTCGATCATGGTGTCCAGAACCTCTTTGATCATCTCTGGGTCCAGAGCGGATGTTGGTTCGTCAAACAGCATGATACGTGGCTTCATGCAGAGCGAGCGGGCAATCGCCACACGCTGCTGCTGACCACCGGAAAGCTGACCTGGGTACTTGTTCGCCTGATCTGGGATCTTCACTTTTTCAAGGAAGTGCATCGCCCGTTCTTCGGCTTCTTTCTTAGGTGTTTTACGCACCCAGATCGGAGCCAGCGTACAGTTTTCCAAAATCGTCAGATGCGGGAAGAGGTTGAAGTGCTGAAAGCACATGCCAACTTCGGAGCGGATCTTGTCGATGTTCTTAAGGTCAGAAGACAGAACCGTGCCGTCCACTTCGATCAAACCCTGCTGGTGTTCTTCCAGAGCGTTGATGCAGCGGATGAGCGTGGATTTACCAGAGCCGGACGGCCCACAGATAACGATACGTTCGCCACGGTTAACGGTAAGGTCGATGTCACGCAGCACGTGGAAAGACCCGTACCATTTGTTCATCTTTTGAATTTGGATCGCGACTTCGTCCGATACTTTCATTTGAGCATTAGACATTGAGATTAATCCCTATGATCAGTTTGCAGCTGGCGTTCGAGCCACTGCGAATATTGTGAAATGCCGTAGCAGACGACAAAGAACAGAAGGGCTGCAAAGCCAAAGACTTCCCAGTAGATCCCGGTCCAGTTGGCCGACCCAAGGATCGGACCACGAATGGCACCGACGAGGTCGAACATCGAGATCACGGAAACCAGCGTGGTGTCTTTGAACAGACCCACAGCAACGTTCACGATGCCCGGGATGGAAATCTTCAGAGCTTGCGGCAGAATGATCAGACGCATCGCCTGAGAGTAATTCAGACCCAAGCTGTCTGCGGCTTCGTATTGGCCCTTCGGCAGCGCGGCCAGACCGCCACGGATCACCTCGGCAATATAGGCCGCCGAGAAGAGTGTAATCATGATGATTACCCGCAGGATCAGGTCGATGTTTGCATCCGGTGGGAAGAAATACGCCAGAACAACGTTTGCTACGAAGAGCAAAGTGATCAGCGGAACGCCCCGCACGAATTCAATAAAGACCACGCAGATGCCTTTGATGATCGGCATAGACGACTGACGACCCAGCGCCAAGGCAATCCCAAGTGGGATAGACAAGGACACACAGATCGTGCCGAGGATCATGTTGAGCATAAAGCCCCCCATGTCGCGGCTTGCGACCGGTTCAAATGCTAGGAACCCAGAGGCTGCGCCCGAAAGCATACCGCCCACGCGCCACACAACGATGGCTGCGATGACGCCGGCAATAAGGCCCAGAACAAAACCAGAGCGCTTCTCGCCTTCAAGGAACGCGTAATAGGCTGCGATGAAGCCGATCAGACCCACGATAGGTGTCAAGATTGTGCCGCCCCAGATCAGCCAGAAGGCGATGAACGGGTAAAGCAGAGTCAGAACCAGAAGCCGTCGTGGCAGATTGCTGAACAGCACTGGCGATACGCAGGGCAACAGCAGGACAAAGGCCAGGAACGGACGCCAGTAGCTTTCAGACGGGTAGCTGATCCCAAACAAAAGCTGGTTCCAGCGCTCACCTAGAATGGCAAAACACGCACCGGATTGGCCTTCAAGCGCGGCCACACAGTCTGCAAGGCTATTGCCTTCCCAGACACCATTGGCAAACCAAGGATAAACGCCGACCACGATCCGAACGATGAAATAGACCGCCAGAATGGTGAGGATCGAGTTGAGCCAGCCTGAGAACAGGTTCTCACGCAGCCATTTGACCAACCCAGCTTCCCGCGCCGGTGGCGGGGATGGAGGGATCTGATCGTGACGAACAAAGGATACATCAGACATATCAGCGCTCCTTCAACTTAACGGAGTTGTTGTAGATGTTCATAATCACAGAGATTGTCAGGGACACACAGAGGTAGAACAACATCAACAGGAGGATGGCTTCGATCGCCCGACCCGTCTGGTTCAGCGTGATGCCGCCCAGCGTACCGGTGATATCCATATAGCCCACAGCGATCGCCAAGGACGAGTTCTTGGTGATGTTCAGATACTGCGAGATCAGCGGTGGAATGATGACGCGCAGCGCCTGTGGCAAGATCACAAGGTTCATGATCCGACCCGGACGCATCCCAAGGGCTGCGGCGGCTTCGGTTTGACCTTTGCTGATCGCCTGAATACCCGCCCGCACGTTTTCCGCAATAAAGGCACCGGTATAGATCGCCAGCGCGAACCAAAGTGCGATCAGTGACAGACGCAGGTGAATACCGCCTTGGAAGTTAAAGCCCTTCAGTTCTGGACGCTCCAGACCAACAGGCTGTCCCAAGAGGAAGTACATCACCAGACCAGGAACGATCAGAATTGCCAGAGACGGCCAACCGGTCGGCAGCATACGTCCGGTGCTATACAGCAGGTTGCGCGCATAGCGACGATAGACAAACACACCAATGATCGAGGCCAGAATCGTCAACCAGAACACAACAGAACCGCTGCCGTTTTCAAAGGCTGGGATGTAAACCCCGCGGTTGGTGAAGGCGACCAGATCAAGCCAAACCTCGGACGTCGCGTTTTCCCCCCGGAACGCCCGCGGTTGTGGCAGGGCATTGGACATCGCAAGAAAGATGATCAGGATCCAGATCAGAACCGGAACGTTGCGGAAGGCTTCGACATAGATGCTCATCAGACGCGCGACCAACCAGTTGTTGGACAGGCGCAGAACACCGGCAATCACACCGATCACAGTCGCCGAGGCACAGGCCAGAACAGCTACGATCAATGTGTTGATCGCGCCTACAATCGACGCACGGGCGTGTGTGGACTGTGACGTATAGTCGATCGGTCGTTGGTTAATGTCGTAACCCGCTGGTTCTCCTAGGAAAGCCCAAGAGATATCGAGACCATTGCGTTCAAGGTTCGTAAGAAGGTTGGAGATCAGATAGCCGATGCCAAGAAGCAAAAGCAAAAGCGCGATAAACTGGAACGTATACGCGCGGTAGCGTGTGTCGTTGATCAGCATTCCTATGCGGAAGCCGTCTTGACGCACACCTGGGTCAGGTATTGTGGACATATGTGTCCTCTGTCAGCAAAAGCCGTCTCCGAGCAAGCAGCGCTCTTAGAAGAGGCAAAGTTTCGTTAGCTTTGGCGCTTTGCTAAACAAGCCAGGACCTGCAGATACAGTCAAATACACGTCTCCAGACGGGTTCGTGCATACCCCATCCCAACTTGTTCTTTTGTATTGAAAACGCCCCAGAAAAAGAAAGGGCGTGGCAAGCCACGCCCCTTCCAAAGATCAACTTAGCGGAATGGTGGGGAGTAGATCAGGCCACCGTCGGTCCACTTGGCGTTTACGCCGCGTGCCAGACCGATGTTTGTGTCTTCGCCGATGTTGTTTGCAAAGACTTCGCCGTAGTTACCGCCCGCCATGATAGCGCGCTTCGCCCACTCTGCGTCCAGACCAAGCATCTCACCCAGAGTACCTTCGGTACCCAGCAGACGGTTGATTTCTGGAGTTGCTGGGTTCGCCGCAGCTGCCAGAGTTGCGATGTTGTCAGAAGTAACACCCAGCTCTTCAGCAGTGATCATTGCGTTCAGAGTCCAGCGAACGATGTCGCCCCAGTTGTTGTCGCCGTGACGTACCAGTGGGCCCAGTGGCTCTTTGGATACGATTTCTGGCAGAACAACGTAGTCACCTGGGTTTGCGAAGTTTGCACGCTGAGCAGCCAGAGCGGATGCGTCAGTTGTGTAAACGTCACATGCGCCGGACAGGAACAGCTGAACCGCTTCGGAACCGGTTTCGATTGGCACTGGCTCGTAAGAGATGTTGTTCGCGCGGAAGAAGTCCGCCAGGTTCAGTTCGGTTGTTGTACCGGTTTGGATACAAACAGTCGCACCGTCCAGCTCTTTCGCGGAAGAAACGCCCAGTGCAGTTGGAACCATGAAGCCCTGACCGTCGTAGTAGTTTACGCCAACGAATTCAAACTTCAGGTCAACGTCACGAGAGAACGTCCATGTGGTGTTACGTGCCAGCATGTCGATTTCGCCTGCTGCCAACGCGGTAAAGCGAGTTTTACCGGTGGTTGGAACGAACTCAACAGCAGTGGAGTCGCCCAGTACAGCAGCAGCAACCGCACGGCATACAGCTACGTCAAAGCCCTGCCACACGCCGTTTGCATCAGGCTCAGCAAAGCCTGGAACGCCGGTGGAAACGCCACAGTTCAGTTTGCCGCGCGCCTTGACGTCGTCAAGGGTACCAGCAAACGCAGCGCCAGCAGACAGTGCAAGTGCTGCTGCGCCGAAAATAACGGATTTTTTCATTTTTACCTCTTCCTGGTTGTCGCCCTGATTGGGCGGCTATTGATTCCGTTTTATTGGAACCTTTTACCCGAGTGGAGTGCTCCCCAACCCAGTGGCGCCAAGTTTGGCCAAAAATAGACTGGAAGGTCAAGCCTATCTGTCACATTTGACGTGAAATCTCGGCGGCGAACGGCGATTGGTATTCCTTAGGCGCAATCGCCTATTGTTTGCGCAAACAATAGAACAAGTAGGCGTTTTTAAAGGCAGATTTCTTGATCTCTGCTTGCTCTTGCGCCTCTTCGTCGACGCCCCACTGCTCTTCTTGCCAGGTTTCGTCCAATCTCGAATGCGCCCAAAGTTCGTCGATTGGGGCGAAATCTGAAACAGCGGCGAATCCCAAGACCAGGGATCCGGACAGACAAACGAGGTCATGAAAGGCCGCCAGCTCGAAATTATCCATCGCATGAACCGCTTCTCTGAGCGCCTCAAGTGCCTCCGAATCCTGCCCGTGGAACATCACACCTGCCGCCGGTTTCAGACGCGCGCCATAGGTTTCTGCGGCCCAATCCAACAACGGATCCCAGGCAGCATTTTGCCGCGCCACCAGCGCGTCTGGGGCCTCAGCGCGATAGCACAATAGATCCGTGCCACCGTATTCCGCCAGCATATCCGCAACCTCAGCATGCTGCAGCGCGACTTTGTCCAGCGCCGAATTTGCGCAGCGAGTCACAGGCATCGAAAGCGGATCGATCTGCTCGTCTTGCGCGTCCCATTCAGCGGCAATCGCCTCGGCCAAGGCGCGGGTGGGAACAACAACAGGTGTCTTTGCCGGGGTCTTCAAAGGGCGTCCGTCCAGCTCGATGGCAAAGCCTCCGTCGACCTCCGCAACACCCGCAGTTTTCCAAAATCGTTTCGCCGAATTCCAGCCAGCCATTATTCTATCCTAAGATTTGATCCAAAACCGGAAGAAGATCCTCGTACCGGTCAATGATGATGTCCGCCGCACCAAGCTTGTCGCGGCTGTGATACCCCCAGCTGACGCCGATGCTGTGCATGCCCGCAGCCCGTGACATCTCCATGTCAAAACTGGTGTCGCCAATCATGACCGCGCGCGGCGCGTCCACGCCAGTTTCTGCCATCGCAGTGGTCAGCATCGACGGGTGCGGCTTGGACGGATGATGGTCTGCCACCTGTTGCGTGACGAAATACTGCTGCAGTTCGTGGCCTTCAATCAGAGTGTCCAGCCCGCGTCTGGACTTGCCCGTGGCAACCCCCAAAAGCGTGTCCGGCTCGGCGCGCAAATGGTCCAGAACAGAGCGCGCGCCAGGATAGAGTGGCGACGACGAGCGGCTGCCTTTTTCCGCCCGCAATTGCTGATAGGCTTCCTTATAAGCATCGACCAGATCGATCTGCTCGCCAAGGCTGGCATCAGGTGCCAGCCGCGCCATTGCCACATCTAGCGACAGCCCAACAATCGAGAGAATGTCAGACCGCTCAGGCGCCGGCTTGTTCACCGTTGCAAAGGCGCGCGTCATCGACCCGACGATGTCGCCCTGGCTGTCCACCAGCGTCCCGTCGACATCAAAGACCACCAGCCTCAAGGCGCTCATCGCAGCTCCTCAAACGGGTCTTCCTGCGCCATGTCAGGGGTCCAGTCAAAGGTTTCAAACGTATGCGCCATATGCTCGGGCATAGGCGCCGTAACCGTCATAACGGATTTCGTTTCTGGATGTTCAAAGCGCATCAGTCGCGCGTGCAGGTGCAGCTTTTTAGAAATGATGCCGCCCAATTGCGCACCCCACCCGTCGCCGAGGTTCTCTTGGCCGGATCCGCCGTATTTGCCATCGCCAATGATCGGGTGACCAATTTCTGCCATATGCGCACGAAGCTGGTGCGTGCGCCCGGTGATCGGCTCCATCGCAACCCATGCTGCGCGGCTCGCCACACGATACAGCGTTGCATATTGCGTCAGCGCCCGCTTTGCACCCGGTGTATCGCCTACGTCGCGCGGATGCACACAGTGCATCTTTTCACCTTCCCCGCGGCGACCATGACCCGAGGCCTTGACCAACCCGTATTTGATCTCGCCCAGATAGGGGGTCGGCACGCCAGCAACGACGGCCCAATAGATCTTTCGGGTCGCGTGATGTCGAATAGAGGTGGTCAACGCCTGCGCCGCCGCTCGTGTCCGCGCCAGCAGCAACACACCCGAGGTGTCTTTGTCCAAACGGTGCACCAGACGCGGCTTCTCGTCATAGCCAAACTTCAGCGCCTCGCTAAGCCCATCCACGTGGCGGGTCTGCTTGCTGCCACCTTGCGTGGGCAGGCCGGGCGGTTTGTTCAACGCGATGATATGATCATCGCGATAGATCACGCAGGACTGGATCAGCTTTTCATCCGCGGCCGACACTCTGTTGGTGCGCGGCTTGGGCGGCGGTGCCTGATCTGGCAATGGTGGCACGCGCACGGTCTGGCCAGCCTCAAGCCGTGTAGCGGGTTTAACCCGCCCGCCATCCACGCGAAGCTCGCCTTTGCGGCACATCTTTTCGATGCGAATTTGATTGAGCTGTGGAAAGGTCGCCTTAAGCCAGCGATCCAGACGCATATTTGCGTCTCCTTCTGGCACTTCTATGTTTTGAACACCACTCATGCCCATATCCCCCGAGCAAGCCAAACGCCCAGACACAGGGCCGCAATGGACGCAACTACTGACAACACAACATAGAAAGCCGCGCCGACGGTGTCGCCTTTTTCAAACAAGCTAACCGCCTCTAGCGAGAAAGCGGAAAACGTCGTGAACCCGCCTAAAAGACCGGTCATCACAAAGGGGCTGAGGTGCACAAGACCTTTGCGTTCGGCCAGCACCACGAACAGCCCCATAAGGAATGAGCCGACAATGTTCACACTGATGACACCCAGCGGAAAGCCTGCCCCGAACAGGCGCAAAACACCCAGTCCGGTCAGATAGCGCAACACGGCGCCCAACGCGCCGCCCAGCGCAACATATGTCAGGTTCAAAAGCATTCAGGCTCTCTCGCCTCTACCCCGTGTCTTGTCAACCGTAGCAGGATTTTGTGATGGGGATTTGCCAGATTTTCAATCAATGTTGCGGCGCGCAGCTTCGGGCAAGGGGCATAAGAAAAGCCGCCCGATACGGGGCGGCTTTGGGGATCGCGTGTCAGACGCGCTGCGGAACTGGCGGATCAGAACACCAATGCGTTGCAGCGGGCTTCGCGCTCGGCTGCGGTCTCGGTCGGGGTTTCGTCCAGACGCACTTTGCTCAGATTAAAGCGGTTGATTTCCTTTGCCGACATCCAGTGCATGCCCTCAGGCGACGCGGCCTCGAGTGTGAACCAGTAAAACGACGCTGGCACGTTCACCGTTTCGTAGAAATCCAGATAGAGATCGTGCGCCTCGTCGGAGCGCGGCAGGTCAGCCCCTGAGTCAAAGCCGAACAGATTGCCGATGGCCCAGCTGTGCACCCCGACGCAGGCGCCTTTTTCAATGACACGGTTCTTGCTCATGACAGCCATATCAGTGCCGCCTGATGCAACCAAACCATTGGCCGGAACTCGTGTCGCCAAATTGTTGTCTTTGACCAAAGCCGCCAAGGCGTTCAGAGAGGCTTCATCATCCGCAGACCCCGGAACATTGACCAGTCTCAGTGTGGTGATTTCAGGCGAGTCCGCGAGGGCTGCGCTGATCGTCTCGACAGTGTCTGCGTCGATGACGCCGGTCACATCCAGAGTTTTTCCGTTCTTTTGAACAGTCACGTCTTCATAGGCGAGGCTGCAGGCCGAGACGCCCAGAACAACTAGGGCCGACAGTGTAAATCCACCCAAGCGGGTCATGCGATGTTTCATTTTGCGATCCTTGTTTCGCGAGAGCCCCGCCGCTGCGAGCGCTCTGGTTGGGAAGTGATGACACCCAAATAAGAAACGCCCGTTGCGACATCATTCGCGTTTGATGGAGGTTTTGTGGAGAGGTCAGGCGTTTGTCAGCGGCAGGTCGATGTGGATCTCAAGCCCGCCCCCATCGCGTGGTCGCGCCCCGACGCTTCCGCCATGCGCCTCGGCTATGGCTTTGACGATTGAGAGGCCTAGACCCGAGCCGCCAAGCTCTCGCGAGCGAGAGGCTTCGGCGCGTTGAAAGGGTTCAAAAACTACTGCGCGAAAATCAACGTCCAGACCGGGGCCGCGATCCGCCACGACTAGTCGCGCCGTGTCTTGGTCTGCTGAAACCGAGATGTCCAACGTCTCGCCTTCGGCTGCATATCGGATTGCGTTTTCGATAAGGTTGGACAGTGCCTGCCGCATGCGATCAGGATCGACGTCGGCAACAACAGCCTCACCCGCAAGCACGACAGTGATTTGGGCGGTGTCCAAAGGCTTGGCGTGAATTCCCACCACCGACCGCACCAGAGCCATAAGGTCGGTTTTTGCCGGCACCAAGGTCAGATCCCCGCGCGAAGCCAGCGACAGGGTTCGCAGATCTTCGACGACGCGCGCCAAAACCTGCGACTGCGCCAGCAAACGCTGAAGCTCGTCTGTCGAGACATCGACAACTCCATCAATCATGCCATGCAGCTTCATTTGCAGCGCGGCCAGCGGGGTGCGCAGTTCATGCGCGATGGCCGCGGCGTCCTCTTTGATCTGTTGATCCGAGGCCTGCACCATATCCAGCAAGCTGTTGACGTTTTCAATCAGAGCCCCAATTTCACCACCTTCCTGCGACCGCGGCACTGGCGCGCGAGCCGACAGGTTTCCGCTGGCCACCGCCTGCGCCGCTTGGCCAACATCAGAAATCGGCTTGGTGATCCGCATTGCCAAAATGGTGCTGGCGAAGACCGATAGCGGAATGGCGACGCCCAGACCCAAGAGTATCGTCACATTTTCCGAGATCGGGTCCAGCGCCGCACTCAGATCGTCGGCAGCAAAGAACGCCTCGCGCTCGGCCTCGGACAAAGTGGCCAGAAACGCTATGTCGACGACAATATAGGCAAGCGTAAACAAAACGAAAAACGCACACAGCAGCGCCACAAACCACAGCGCCAGACGGAACCACAGTTTTCTGAACATGCCCGCGCCCATCATTGTGGCAGCAACCGGTAGCCCACACCGCGTACGCTGCAGATGTGATCTTCCGCGCCCATCGCCGCGAGCTTCTTACGCAGATGGCTGACATGGCTGTCGATTGTGCGCTCGACGGCATCGCTGTCGGCAAGGCAGGCATCCAGCAAATCCGAGCGCGAAAACACCCGCCGTGGCGCGCGTACCATATGCGCCAGCAGGCGAAACTCGGTGAGGGTCAGATCCAAAGACCGCCGGTTCTCACCCTGCACAACAAAGGCGCTGTGGCTGTCTTGGTCGATCTCGACAAGGCCTGCCTGCAGTTTGGTTTCGCTCTTGCCCTGCGATCTGCGCAGAACGGCCCGCGCGCGAGCGACGATTTCCATCGGATTGAAAGGTTTCACAACATAGTCGTCCGCCCCCAGACGCAAGGCCAGCAGCTTGTCCAGATCCTCGCCCAGCGCGGTCGCCATGATGACGGGCGTTGTGCCGCGCTGATTGATCTCTTTCAGGATTTCGATGCCGTCCTTTTTGGGCAATTTCACATCCAGAATAACGATGTCCGGTCGCAACATATCCAGCTGTGCCAACGCCGTTTCGCCATCCCGCGCCGCGACGGTGCGAAAGCCGTCGCGCTCAAAATAAGCGACAAGAACCGAGGCAATATCCGGTTCATCTTCGACAATCATGACAAGCGGTTGAAAATCATCGGTCATAAGAAGGCTTGATCCATTGGTCTGACGTGAGTGTGCGCTCCTGTTGCCTGCGGTGCAAGCGGTTCCAGAACGGCTGCGGTCAGTCTTGCCAGACTTGGTCGATGCTGCGCGAAGATACGATGGAGATTACGTGGAGAGACCACGCCATGCGCAGGGTTCACCGCCATTTGACGGGTCCGAACACGGTTGTGACATTCAATTCTAAGCAGAGTTTTTTGAAATGACGTCCCGCGACTTTGCCTAAAAAGGGATGAGATCCTGTAGCGAATATACTAGCCTAACACAAAATAGGTCGCAGAGTGTGACGTAAACGGGGACTGAACCCCGAGAAAGAGATTGGCCACCGTGACACAGAAAACCGATACCTGGAAATTGAGCGCCTCTGAAATCGTCGAGGCCACACACTCTGGCGCGCTCAAAGCAATCGACGTCACCGAAGCCGCACTGGCCCGCATGGAGGCCGTGAACCCTGATCTGAACGCCGTGGTAGACAGCTGCGCGGACACAGCCCGAGCCGAAGCCGAAGCGCTCGACGCAAGTTCTGGGCCCAAAGGTCCGCTGCATGGCGTTCCAGTGACCATCAAGATCAACGTTGATCAGAAAGACTATGCCACATCAAACGGCGTGGTGGCCTTCAAGGATATCATTGCCCCTGATGACTCTCCCATTGTGCGCAGTCTAAGGGCAGCAGGGGCTGTCATCATCGGGCGCACCAACACGCCAGAGTTTTCGTTTCGTGCCGATACGGACAATCCGCTGTTTGGGCGCACGCATAACCCTTGGGGTCAGCATATCTCGGCAGGCGGCTCTTCTGGCGGTGCTGGCTCTGCGGTTATGGCAGGCATCGGCGCGCTGGCGCATGGCAACGATATTGGCGGATCGCTGCGGTTTCCGGCCTCGGCCAATGGCGCGGTGACCGTAAAGCCAGGACTTGGCCGCGTACCAGCCTTTGCGCCGTCCCAAAAGAAAGAACGCGGCCTGCTGGCCCAAAGCATGTCCGTACAAGGGATCATTGCGCGCAGCGCATCCGATCTGCATCTGTCCATGCCGACGGTCATCGCACCAGACGCGCGCGACCCATACCATGTTCCCCTGCCCTGGCGCGGCGCGCCAATTGAGGGGCAGATTAAAGTGGCCGTCACCCGCGATGATTTCGGCTTTGGACTGGACCCAGACGTTGCAACCGCAATCGACAAAGCCGCCTCGGCCCTGTCAGATGCAGGCTATGCCATCACCGAAGTGCAGCCGCCTTTGGCCAAGGAAACCGGCGACATTGGTTATCGAACCCTGCTGGGCGAGGTCAAAGCCTTGATCGGGCCTGACATCAAAGAGCACGGGTCTGACACGATCAACGAGATCTTTGACGAGTACTTCCGCCAGTTCCCGGTTTTCGAAGGCGACGCGCTTTTGACCCAACTGGCAGAGCGCACCCGCTATGCCCGTGCCTGGTCAGAGTTTCTGGAAGACTATCCGCTGGTTCTCACGCCATTCATGCTGAAACCCTTCTTTGCGCCTGGACGTGACACCGAAGGTGCAGAGGGCGTGCGCGACGTGCTGGGTCAGGCGCATTGGTCCTTCGTCATGAGCTATACGGGCCTGCCCGCAGGCAACATCCCGACGCATATTGCCCAGACAAAAGAGGGGCCCAAGCCAATCGGCGTTCAAATCGCGGGTCGCAGGTGGCGCGAGGATCTGATCGTGGACGCCATGCAAGCCATAGAACAGCGCATTCCGCCAACGGCCCCGACGCTGTGGGACCGCATGTAACCTAGCCTTTGCTGCGCTGCGCTCTCAGCTTGGCGAAATATGCGACGCGCTTGGCAAGCTCCCGTTCAAATCCGCGTTCCACGGGAACAAAGAAGTCCGGGCGCTTCATACCTTCCGGGAAATAGTTCTGACCAGAGAACCCGTCTTCGGCGTCGTGGTCATAGGCATATCCAGCGCCATAGCCCTGATCTTCCATCAGACCTGTCGGGGCGTTGAGGATATGCTTGGGCGGCATCATCGAGCCGGTCTTTTTGGCCGCCTTGCGAGCCGCCTTATAGGCCACATAGTTGGCATTGCTCTTGGGTGCCAAGGCCAGATAGATCACCGCCTGAGACAGCGCCAGTTCGCCTTCGGGCGAGCCCAAACGTTCATAAGTTTCCCAAGCCTGCAAGCAGACCGCCTGCGCCTGCGGATCCGCAAGGCCGATATCTTCGACGGCCATACGCGTCAGGCGGCGCGCCAGAAACCGTGGATCTTCGCCGCCTTCAAGCATTCTGGCGAACCAATACAGAGAGGCATCCGGGTCTGATCCGCGCACCGACTTATGCAGCGCGGAAATCAGGTTGTAATGCTCATCCCCCGACTTGTCATAGTTCACCGCCCGCTTCATCAGCCGCGTGGCAAGTTGATCTGTCGACAGCTTGCCGTCGACCTTCCAGGCGGACACCTGTTCAATCAGGTTCAATAACGCGCGCCCGTCACCATCAGCCATCTCAAGCAGCGCCTCGCGTGCGCCACCTGCCAGCGGCAGTGCTTTGCCAAGCTCTTGTTCGGCACGTTGCGCCAGACGCTCTAGGTCGGCCAGGTTCAGACGCTCCAGCACCAAGACCTGCGCGCGCGACAGGACCGCTGCGTTTAACTCAAAACTGGGATTTTCGGTGGTTGCCCCGACCAACAGGATCGTGCCGTCCTCCATATGCGGAAGGAACCCGTCCTGCTGCGCTTTGTTGAAACGATGGATTTCATCAACGAACAGCAGAGTGCCCTGCCCGTTCGCCCGCCGGATTTTGGCGGCCTCAAACACTTTCTTCAGATCAGGAACGCCCGTGAAGATCGCCGAGATCTGAACAAAGTGCAGATCCGTTTCCTGCGCCAGCAAACGCGCGATGGTGGTCTTGCCAACGCCGGGCGGTCCCCAAAAGACCAGCGAGCTTAGGCTGTTTGCCTCAAGCATCACCCCCAACGGAGCATCCGGCCCCAGCACCTGTTCTTGACCGATGACCTCTTGCAAGGTTTTCGGACGCAGCCGATCCGCCAGAGGGCGCGGCGCAGTGTCAACAGCAGGGGTCTCTGGGTCTCCGAAAAGATCAGCCATAGGGGGTGCCTTCGTGCTTAGAGTCGAAAGCGCATGAGAATCTGTTGGCCTCCGCGCTCGACGGCCAAGGTGATACGGCTGCCCGCTTTTCGCAAGGCACGCTCCGCAGATTTCGTATCCGGCGTTTCATCGCCGTTGACCGCTCGCAGAATATCGCCACGCCGCAGACCAACACGGCCGCCGATCTGTCCCGGATCCTGAACGATCACCCCTGTCGCGCCCAATGGCAGGCGCGCTTCGGCGATGACGGCGGGGTTGATGTTTGACAGGGTCATCTCGGGGATCGCAGAGCGTCGTCCCGTGGTAACTGTATCGCGTGCAGGCACCTCTGGCGGAGGCGTCAGCGCGACCGACAAAATTTTTTCCTGACCGTTCTGCAGCACGGTCAAATCAGCTTCAGACCCAAGTCCCGCAACGGACATCCGGAAAATCATTTCCGATCCGGTGTTCACCGGCTGGCCGTCGACGGCCAGGATAACATCCCCAGGGGCCAGACCGACCGTGCGCAGCGGGCTGGCCTCGTGCAGCCCAGAAATCATGATGCCGCCGGGCCGGTCCATCCCAAGGCTTTCAGCCATATCGGCGTCGACAGACTGACCAGACGCCCCCGCCCACGGGCGCATAAAGCTGTCGTTTCCGGCCGCCGCCTGCGTCATGAACTGCGCAACCAGATTGGTGGGGATGGCAAAGCCAATGCCGTTGCTGCCGCCCGAGCGCGTCAGAATGCGTGTGTTGATGCCTATCAGATCACCATTGATATCAATCAGCGCGCCACCGGAATTGCCCGGGTTAATCGGTGCGTCGGTTTGCAGGAAATACCCCTGCCCGGCCCCCGCCGCAGTGCCCGAGCGCGCAAGACCCGAGACGATGCCGCTGGAGACCGTCTGCCCCACACCAAACGGGTTTCCGATGGCCAGAACCAGCTCGCCCACATTGACCGTATCGCTATCACGCAGGGTCAGATGCGGCATGTCACGCGGGGCATCGATAAGTTGCAGGATCGCAAGATCGCTTTGCTGATCGCCCAGCAAAACCCGCGCCGCAAACTCTCGGCGATCATTCAACACCACCCGAATATCGGTCGCCATTCCCACGACGTGATAGTTGGACACCACGATGCCATCGCCCGATAGAATAACGCCTGATCCCAGCGAGTTCTGCACCTGAGGGCGGGCCGTGCCGAAATCGCGGAACAGGTTTTGAAAGAAGGGATCGCCCTGAAACGGGCTTTGACGGGTTTCCACCACGCGTTTTGCATAGATGTTGACCACGGCAGGCGCGGCCTCTTTGACCAGTGGCGCAAAGCCCAGTTGGATCTCTAGCTGACTGGTGGGAACTTTTGTGTCCGCAGCCACGACAGACGCGAGCGCAAGCGAGAGGGCGGCAAGGGTAAGACGGATCATGCGATGTCCTTGGTCGGTTCATATGCGATCAGATATGTTCAGACCCGCGCGGCATTGCAAGAGTCCAAAAGGCCGGGGCAAAACCCCGGCCAAGTTGCGCCCATCGCTGGGATCACGCGTTGCGCTTGGGGGCCACAACGCGTTCAAACAAAAACGCAGCCAGTCGACGCAGGCCAATACCGGTTCGAATTTCGAACTCTTCGAACTTGAATCTGCCACCAGATACACCAGCGCGACGGAACCCTTCAAGCAAGGCAACCCGCATCGGCTTCGGCCCGCAGAAAGCGACAGTCAGACGCTCTGTCGACACACCGGTTTTGGCCAGAATGCTGTCAGCACTTGCGCGGCCGTCTTTCGCAGAGTTCTGAATGTGCAGCGTCAGGTTTGGCTTTGCATTGGCCAATGCTGTCACCTCGGAAAGATGGGCCGCAGAGGCCTCGTCGCGGATGCAATAGACCAGATGCACAGGCCCACTTGTGGGATCCAGCGCCTCGGACCATGCCAGAAACGGCGTGATACCGACACCTGCCGCAATCCAGACCTCGGGGTCTTTGGTATTGCGGCGTTCGAAATGTCCAAACGGTCCCTCCAGTTTGACCTCTGTGCCCGTGTTCAGCCTGTGCGCCAATCGATTGGTGTAATCCCCAAGCTTGGCGACCGTCATCCGCAGGCTGCCATCTTCGCGCGGGGCGCTCGAGATCGTAAAGGGATGCGGCTCGGCGCCCTCAATGCTGAGAAACGCGAATTGCCCTGCTTTGTGCTTCAACGCCCGCGATTTTGGAGCCATCGTGATCGCCAGCGCATTGCCGGTTTCCGAGATCTCCGTCACCGTATAGCGCTTTGACGCGCGCATGCTGGCCGGCAACAGGCGATAGACGAAAGCCACGATCCCTAAGGCACAAAACGCGCTGGTGTACAGGCCAAGCGGATCGCCGTTGGCAAAAGGTTTCAGGATAAACAGATAGTGGAACGCACCGGCCATAAAGAAAAAGCCCATCAGTCGGTGGGTCCACCGCCACAGGTGATATGGAATAAAGGTGGCAATCGTAATCACGACCAAGATCAGAATCCCATAGAGGCTGATTTCGCCGAGGGTTTCCGCCACTTCGACTAGGGCGGTTTCACGCCCCAGGCCATCCATCTCGGCGTCGATGGTATCGTGCAGCAGGATCGCAGCCATCGCGCCGATGCCCAGCCATTTGTGCAGAATGTACCCGCGGTCCAGCCCACCGAAAATCGCCTCGACGCCGGGCCAGCGGGTTGCGATCACCTGCAAAAGCGCCATTGCGATCAAGGCCCAGATGCCCAGATACTGGCTGAACAAGGCGATCACATCGCGTCCTGCCGCAATCTGAGGCCACCAGATCATTGGGGTGCAAAGTGCGGCGGCGGTCAAAACCAGTCCGAATGGGCGAAGTGACATAAAGACGTCCTGTGTTGGCAATTGGCTGACACCGACTATTAAGGCCTTTGCCCCCACCGTCAAAGTCGAGCGCTTTGAAATCTGAGCACTAGGGCTCCTTCGGGCATAAACTTTTGGTCGAAACGGGGGCTCTGGATGGATGCAACTTGACAGCCGGTGATCTCTGACGCATTTTCCGTAAATGAACGATCGTTCATTTAATGGGAGCCCAACATGTTGCATCGTCAGGATACCGTTACAGAAACACGCGCTCAGTTTCGCTGGGACGTGCCAGAGTTCTATAACATCGGCGTCGATGTCTGCGACCGCTGGGCCTCTGTCGAGCCGGATCGCCTGGCAATTGTCGACATTGATGCCACTGGGCAAGCGCAGGATTATTCCTATGAAAATCTGCGGTCTATGTCTTCTAGGCTGGCGCATGTTTTGTCTGATCTGGCCGAGGCTGGTGACCGTGTTGGCGTGCTCTTGCCGCAATGTGTTGAAACGGCCGTCAGCCACATCGCGATCTATAAGATCGGTGCCATCGCGCAGCCGTTGTTCACACTTTTCGGCCCAGACGCGCTGGCCTATCGCCTGAGCGACTCAGGCGCGTCGGTGGTGATCACCAACGCAGCAGGCGCACGTATTCTGCAAGACATCAGAGAACAGCTGCCAAATCTGCGCACGATCATTTCGGTGGACGGTGCGGATGAGGTTTGCCTTGGGTTTCACGAAGCCTGCGCGGCGCAAAGTGACCGTTTCACCCCGATTGCCACCCGCGCCGAGGATCCGGCGGTGCTGATTTACACCTCTGGCACCACGGGCAACCCCAAGGGCGCGTTGCATGGCCATCAGGTCTTGCTGGGCCATCTGCCCGGCGTGGAAATGAGCCATGACTTCCTGCCGCAGCCCGGTGATAAAATCTGGACACCAGCAGATTGGGCCTGGATCGGAGGCCTGTTGGACGTGCTCCTGCCCGCCCTGCACCATGGCGTTCCTGTGGTGGCCTGCCGGTTCAAGAAATTCACCGCCGAGGCGGCGTTTGATCTGATCAAGTCGCAGGGCATTCGCAACGCCTTCCTTCCGCCGACGGCCCTGAAGATGATGCGCCTCTCTCCGGAGGCGGAAAGCTTTGGGCTGCAGATGCGCTCTGTCGCGAGTGGCGGCGAGCCGCTGGGCAAAGAGCTGATCGACTGGGGCCAGCGGGTGCTTGGCACAACGATCAACGAGTTTTACGGCCAGACTGAATGCAACATGATTGTCTCGTCCTGCGCAGATCTAGAACCGCCGGAACCCGGTGTGATGGGCTTTGCCGTGCCGGGCCATGATCTGGACATTCTGGATGTTGAAACTGGCGAGCCTTCGGGCATCGGCGAACAGGGCGACATCGCGGTGCGTGCGCCGGACCCTGTTATGTTCCTGCGCTATTGGAATAATCCCGAGGCGACAGAGAAGAAATTCAGAACGGTTAACGGCGACAAATGGCTTTTGACCGGGGATCAGGGCATGAAAACCCAGTCGGGCCGGATTGCCTTTGTAGGACGTGACGATGATGTCATCAATTCCAGCGGCTACCGGATTGGCCCGGCCGAAATCGAAGATTGCCTACTGACGCATCCAGCCGTGGCAATGGCAGGCGTGGTCGGAAAACCTGATCCGATCCGCGGTGAAATCGTCACGGGCTTTGTTCAGCTGGCCGAGGGGCATGCCCCGTCAAGCGCGCTGTCATCAGACATCGCGGCCCACGTCAAAGCACGTCTGGCGGCCTATGAGTACCCGCGCGAGCTGCATTTTGTTGACGCCATGCCGCTGACCACGACCGGCAAGATCATTCGTGGCGATCTGCGCAAACGGCTGCTGGGTTAATCCAAAGGCGCGTGCAAGCGCGTATTGGCGGTGATAATCCCGCCGCGATTGCCAATTTCCAAACTGCCATAGCGCTGCGCGAAGACCTCGGGCAGCGCTCTGTCGCCAGTCGGAGACAACCACAGTCGGAACAGGTGACGGCGGTTTGACGGCTCTGGCCAGTCGGTGAACCCAGTGCGGTCATGCAGTTGCGCGTGATTGTAGACAAATTGCATGTCGCCCGGGTCCAGCCGCATTTTCAGATGCAATGACGGATCATTGGCAAGCGCATCAAACATATCCAGCGCCTCTACATGGGCGGGCGTCAGGCGCATCGCCTCGGGAAACCGCTGTGCGCTGTCGATATACTGACGCTGATAAAAGACCGTCAGCTTGCCTGCGTGCCAGTTCAAAGGCGGGATGGTCATAAACGGATCCATCCCCTCGGGCACCTCGCCACGACGGTCTGTGGCGATCGGATCAAACAACAGCTGCAACAGATCCGGGCGCGCGGCGCGCATGCGGTTATAGATGGTTTCCGCACTTACCAGCAGCGAGTCTCCGCCCTCTTTGGCGTCCCTCAGGCACATCAGCCCCACGATATCGGCACTGTCCGTGTGAAACGTCTGTCGCGCGGCAGTTTGATAGATCCGGGCGTTGGGGTCATTGGGATCAGCACCGATATTGCGCACATGCCCCAGGATATGACCCTGCGCGTTTTGCGACCGGGCCGAACCAAGATGCGCGCCAATGCCGCAAAAAATCGCTGCGGCCATTTCCTGAGTGTATTGAGCGACAGGCAGACCGCGCAGCACCTCAAACCCGTGCCCATTGATAAGACGATCCTTCAATGCTGCCAGATGCGCGCCAAAGACCGGTAAAGGGAAATCCTCTTTGCGGATTTCGCCGATGTCGCGGCCCAAAGACAGGTAATGCTCTGCCGCCTGTTCGATATCGTCGATGTCAGATGGCGTCAGATGATAAAGCCAGATGTCATCTCGCTCTTGCATCTCGGCCCCCGTCCACGCCGCGGGACCGACAATTTTTTCGGGAAGCGAGAGGGTCATATCAGCATCCTTTTTTTGATCTGTCGCAACCCTGCACAAAAAGCGCCGATATGTAGAGAAATTATTTTTGGGTCTGAGACCCGAGTGTATGCGGCAAGACGTCTCGTTGGATTGCCTTGGGCAGTCGGCAGCCCTATATCGAAGACGGAAAGAGATGGAGAAAGCCCATGTCGCAATCCCCCAATACTCGCGCGCTTTATAATGGCGACTGCCCCGTTTGCAGTGCAGAGATGTGCCACTATGAGGACTATTCCAAGAAACGGTCCTTGCCCGTCGGGTTTGAAGACCTCAACAATATCGACCTAGCGGAATGGGGCGTCTCGGAAGACGAGGCAACACGGCTTTTGCACGTCATGCACAATGGGCAACTGTTTGTGGGCTGGGACGCGTTTCTGGTGCTTTGGGAACAAATGCCGCGCTATCGGTTGGCCGCCCGGATCGCCCGTGTTCCGGGGATCTATCACATTTGCAGCTGGGGCTACGCCAATATCGTGGCCCGCGTGATCTATAACCGTCATCAACGCCGCAAAGCGCGTGGACTGATCGGCGCGAAATAAAAAAGCCCGCCAAGAGGCGGGCTTTGTCAGATCCTGAAGATCTAAATCTTATTCTGCTGCCGCGTCTTCTTCGGCCAGACGTGCTTTGTCTGCTGCGCCTTTGGCGTCCGCGTCGCGCTCAACGAATTCGATAATCGCCATTGGCGCCATGTCGCCATAGCGGAAGCCCGCTTTCAGAACGCGGATGTAGCCACCCTTACGCTCTGCGAAACGTGGGCCAAGCACCTCAAACAGTTTCGCAACATGCTTGTCCTGCTTCAGCTGCGCTGCGGCCTGACGGCGCGCGTGCAGATCGCCGCGTTTGCCCAGAGTGATGAGTTTCTCAACAATCGGGCGCAGTTCTTTTGCTTTTGGCAGCGTTGTTTTGATCTGTTCGTGTTCGATCAGAGAGCCCGCCATATTCGCGAACATCGCTTTGCGGTGCTCATGTGTACGGTTCAGGCGGCGGTAACCACGTGCGTGACGCATAATTTCATTCCTTTTTCAGTGGCCTTGCTTGGCCGGTGCTTTGTCTGGCTTCCCATGCGTGGCGGGAAACTCTCCTTGGGGCAGGATTGCCCGTTTTGTCCCCGGATGTCCGGGCATTCATTGGTGGGTGGCGGGCTAAAGCCCGCCCTACCCTTGTTTCTAACGCTTAGAACGCGTCTTCGAATTTCTTCGCCAGATCTTCGATGTTGTCTGGTGGCCAGTCGTCCACGTCCATGCCAAGGTGCAGACCCATGCCGGACAGCACTTCTTTGATCTCGTTCAGAGACTTGCGGCCGAAGTTCGGCGTGCGCAGCATTTCTGCTTCGGTCTTCTGGATCAGATCGCCGATGTAAACGATATTGTCGTTCTTCAGGCAGTTCGCAGAGCGGACAGACAGTTCCAGCTCGTCCACTTTCTTCAAGAGAAGTGGGTTGAACTCAAGACCATCATCTTCGTCCTGACGACCAGCTGCTTCTGGTTCATCAAAGTTCACGAAGATAGACAGCTGGTCCTGCAGAATACGCGCAGCAAATGCCAGCGCATCTTCAGGTGTGATGGACCCATCGGTTTCGATCTTCAGCGTCAGCTTGTCATAGTCCAGAACCTGACCTTCACGGGTCGGCTGAACGTCATAGGAGACTTTCTTGACCGGAGAATAGATCGCGTCGATTGGCATCAGGCCGATTGGCGCGTCTTCTGGCTTGTTCTTGTCTGCAGAAACATAGCCTTTGCCAGTGTTGACGGTCAGTTCCATGTAGAGATCCGCGCCGTCATCCAGGTGACAGATCACATGCTCTTTGTTCAGAACTTCGATGCCCGCAGAGTCAGAAATATCACCCGCAGTCACAGCACCCGGACCTTTGGCATTGATCGACAGACGCTTAGGGCCTTCGACTTCCATGCGCAGGGCAACCTGCTTGAGGTTCAGGATGATGTCGGTGACGTCTTCGCGCACACCTGCCACAGAAGAGAACTCGTGCAGCACGTTGTCGATTTGCACAGAGGTGATCGCGGCCCCTTGCAGAGAGCTCATCAGAACGCGACGCAGCGCGTTGCCGAGCGTCAGGCCAAAGCCACGCTCCAGCGGTTCTGCGATGGCAGTCGCCTTGCGCATCGGATCATTGCCCGGCTTAACTTCAAGCTGGGTTGGATTAATCAATTCTGCCCAGTTTTTGTGGATCATGCGTCCCTCCATTCTTGTTCAACCCCCATGATCAATCAGGGTCAAACGCCCGAGGTTTCAAAATGACGGACTGGGGCCGTGCGAAAAACGCGGCCCCAGCGGGTAGTTCAATTATACGCGGCGACGCTTTGGAGGGCGGCAGCCGTTGTGTGCGATTGGGGTCACGTCACGGATAGATGTGATGTTGAAGCCAATTGCAGCCAGCGCACGCAGCGCGGATTCACGACCAGAGCCTGGGCCTTGGACTTCGACCTCAAGGGTCTTAACGCCATGCTCTTGTGCTTTTTTGCCCGCGTCTTCCGCAGCCATCTGAGCCGCATATGGGGTAGACTTACGAGAGCCTTTGAAACCCATGGTGCCCGCAGAAGACCAGGAAATTGCGTTGCCCTGAACGTCAGAAATCAGGATCTTGGTGTTGTTGAAGGAAGAGTTAACATGCGCAACACCTGCTGCGATGTTCTTACGTTCCTTACGCTTGGTTACGCGACGATCACGTGCCATTGGTCAGACCCTCCCTTATTTCTTCTTACCAGCAATGGCCTTTGCAGGGCCTTTGCGAGTACGAGCGTTGGTGTGGGTACGCTGACCGCGAACCGGCAGGTTACGACGGTGACGCAGACCGCGGTAGCAGCCCAGGTCCATCAAGCGTTTGATGTTCATTTGCACTTCGCGGCGCAGGTCACCTTCTACGGTGTAGTTTGCGTCGATGTGCTCACGGATTGCCAGAACCTCTGCGTCAGACAGTTCGTTCACACGACGGGTTTCGTCGATGTTCACTGCTTCGCAGATCGCTTTCGCGGATGTATGGCCAATGCCGGTGATATAAGTCAGGGCGATCGGGACGCGCTTGTGCGTCGGGATGTTCACGCCAGAAATACGTGCCACGTATGTCTTTCCTTTTCGTTGCGGTTCCGTAGCGCCAGAACCTTTTTTCACAACATAAGCCCGAGGCGTTTTTGCCACCGGGCTATAGCTGATCGAGGTGCTCTGCCAAGTGGGAGCGACCCACAAAGCGGAATTTGATTCTCTGATAGAGATGGGTTGCTTTAAGGGGGAAAAAGGGCTGGGTCAACCGTTTATCAACCTATTCCCAAAGCTCGGCAATTTTCGCCGCGCGCTGGCGTGTATATAGGTCAAATCTCCAAAGACCGAAAGGCCTGCCCCATCCGTTTGATAAGACCGTCTTCGGTGCCGCCTATCAGCAGATATTCATAGTCCCCCTGCGCCCAGGTCGCGGAGCTCAGCCCTTCCAGCCGCAACGTGTTCATCACGGCCTCAGTGGGTGCTGACTCGCCCGCGCGAATAATGCACAGCGCGATCGGCACGCCGGTTTTGGTGGCAAAGGCCAGTTGCACCAGTGGACGCCCCTCAAAGGCCAAAACCTGCGCGCGCTTGTAATCCACTTCGTCCAATTCGGTGAGACCTGCCAGATCAAAGTCCTTTCCGATCGCCGACCCGACCCGAGCGAGTTCCTGACTCAGTTGTTCGGGTGTCTGACTGATGTGGTCCAACGTCGCGTTTGTATAAAGCGCCTGATAGGCCGCCACATAGGCCACCCACCCGTCCAAAGGTTTCTCGCGGGTCCACGTGCCTGCCCCAAAGCCAATCGCAAGTGCGAGGCAGGCAGCCACGGCCACGCCAACCCAGCCGCGCTTTGGCTGCGCAGCTGCAAGGGGAACATCGACAAACTCTGGTGCGCTCAGCAAGTCAAAGCTTTCCGCAAGCGCGGCCTTATCAAGCCGCAGGGCATCCAGCCGCTTCACCAAAGACGGATCTTGGGCAAGGGCCGCTTTGATAGCCGCGACAGGCGCGAAGTCGTCTTCGCCGTCAAGGAATGCGACGAGCTCTTCGTCCGAGAAATGTCTATCTTGCATTGCTCACCCCTTCCTGATCGCGGAATTTTCGCCCCAAATTTGCGCGCGCTGTGGCCAGTCTGCTCATCACCGTGGCCAATGGGATATTTAGTATTTCAGCCGCCGCTTTGTAAGAATAGCCCTCAACATACACCAAAAACACCGTCGCGCGCTGTGCCTCCGGTAAATCCAAAACAGATTTCAGAACCTCTTTGCGGTCGTAAGCCTGCTCTGGAGACTGGGCCGGATCCGGTATCTCGGACACATCGACAACCGGCAACCCGCCGCCTTTTCTGACCCGATCTTTGCGCACTTCGCTAATCCAGAGGTTATGAGTAATGCGGAACATCCAACGATCCAAATGCGAGCCGGACTTGAATTGGCTGGCCTTTTCAATCGCACGCAGACAGGCCGCCTGCGCAAGGTCATCGGCCCCGTCTCTGGACCCCGTCAGCGAAAACGCATAACGCCAGATACGTGGGAAAACCGAGGGCAAACCGGATTGAACCTCTTGCAGAGGCGACTGGCGGCGCAGCGATCTTAGCATTGGAATCCAGACATTGGCTTAGCGCTTACTCCGTTTCCATTTCACTTTGCAAATAGGCGATCAGATCGTCAACTTGCGCAGGCTTCTTCAGACCACCAAAGGCCATAGACGTTCCGGGCACCAGATCCTTGGGTTTGGTAAAGAACGCCGCGAGTGTGTCGGTGTCCCAGATCAATCCGGCCTCAGACATTGCTTTGGAATAGCGGAAATCCGGGTTGGCGCCGGACATCGCGCCAATGATGTTGTAAAGCGTCGGCCCGACTTTGTTGTCACCTGCCTTTAGACTGTGACACGCCTTACATTTCTTAAAGACTTTCTTGCCGGCTTTGATGTCACCCTCTGCCATTGCAGCCGAGGACAGAGTGATCAATGTCGCGACAGTCAGTGCAAACTTAACCATGTGATGCCTCCAAAAAGGTGTTCCGGGAGCCTCATTAGGGACGCGGAGCCCCCGGAACTGGGGGATTACTTTTCAAACACCATGCGAATGGTGGCCGGGCTGACGCGGGTGATGCCAGACAGGCTGGCCAGTTCCATCAGCTTGTCGACACCTGCGGTCACGCCGATGTCTGCTGTCGACAGCATGAGGATGTCAGAGGTCGTCACCAAAACACGGTCTTCGCTCAGACGCGCGACAAAGACTTCGGTTTCAATCTCTGATGACACACCGGCCAGGCTCAGCTCGCCTTCAAAATCCGTGACCATCGTCGCTCCGACGTCCAAGGCGCTGACATCGTCCATATCGACAGAGCCGGTCAGTTCCGCCACAGCGTCCAACCCTTTGAACACGTGTTCGATCATGCGTTCGTTGCGAATGTCGATGTTGGTTTCGACAGAGGCCAACTGGATCGAGATCGACACCTCGCCGGCGTCTGACACGGTTCCGGTCACGTCCTCGAATGTGTGAACTTCGCCGACCGCGTCTTTTTTGATCGATCCAAATGCGATCAGGCTTTCATCGGCGACCGAGGTCCAGGCCGCGTGGCCTCCGGCGGCTGCAGGTGTTGCCAATACCGCGGCGGCCATTGCTGCCTTTAGAATAGTTTTCATGACGTCCTCCCAAGACTTCTGTGTGCTGTTTGTTGCGGTTCTGAGAGGTCAACGCGGCAGCGCCGAAAACTATTCAAACTTTTTTTTCCAAAAAAAAGCCTTCGGAAAACCGAAGGCTTTTTGAATTGATGTGTTGACTGGCTTAGCCGAGGATCTTGGCGATAGAGCCCTGAACCTCTTCGATGCTCGCGAGGCCGTCAATCGACGTCAGATTGCCTTTCGCGTGATAGTAACCAATCAGCGGGCTGGTCTTTTTGTAGTATTCCATCAGACGGATCTTGAGGCTTTCCTCATTGTCATCCGCCCGGGCCGTACCACCGGCAGCCACCGCTTCTTTTGCACGGTTGACGATACGTTCGACCAGAACCTCGTCGTTGACCTGCATTTCGATCACAGTGTCGAGCTTTTCGCCAAACTCGTTCAGCAAGGCTTCCAGCGCGTCTGCCTGTGCCAGCGTGCGTGGGAAGCCATCAAAGATGAAGCCGCCCTTTTTGTCGCCTTCCAGCTGTTCGCGGATCAAGCCGATCACGATCTCGTCTGTCACAAGCTCGCCGCGGTCCATGACCTCGGCAACCCGCTTGCCCATTTCAGTTCCCGAAGTCTTTGCGGCGCGCAGCATGTCGCCAGTGGACAACTGGATCATGTCCCGGGTTTCTACCAGATGACCCGCTTGGGTCCCCTTTCCTGCGCCCGGAGGGCCAAGCAGAATAATGTTCATCGACGAGCAGCTCCCTTTTTACCGCGTCGCTTGCCCCGGCCACGCAGCTGTGATTTTTCGATCAGCCCTTCATACTGGTGTGCCAGCAAATGGCTTTGGACTTGTTGGATCGTGTCCATGGTGACCGAAACCACGATCAGCACGGATGTGCCGCCAAAATAGAAAGGAATTGCCAGTTGGCCACGCAAAATCTCTGGAAAGAGACAAACTGCCGCAAGATAGGCCGCACCCAGCACCAGAACCCGGTTCACCACATACTCAAGATACTCGGCCGTTTTTGCACCTGGACGGATACCTGGAACAAAGCCGTTCTGGTTCTTCAAGTTGTCGGCAACTTCGTCGACCTTGAAGGACACGTTGAAGGTGTAGAAATACGCGAAGAACACGATCATGCCAGCAAAGAACAGCAGATAGAGCGGCTGACCAGGGCCGAAATATGCCAGAATGGTCGACATGATCGGGCCGGTGTTATTGCCCGAGAAGGTCGAGATCGTGGTCGGCAACAGCAGCAGAGAGCTTGCGAAAATCGCCGGGATAACGCCTGACGGGTTGACCTTAACTGGCAGGTGGGACGAGCCACCGTCGTACATCTTCATCCCGACCTGACGGCGCGGGTACTGAATGTGGATCTTGCGCAAAGCGCGTTCCATGAAGACCACGAAGGCGATCGTCGCAACGACCATGACAATCACGCCTACGATAACCGCAGGGCTGATCGCACCAGAGCGACCGGAGGCAAAGAACTGAGCCAGCGCAGCTGGAATTTCAGCGATAATGCCAACAAAGATGATCAGCGAGATACCGTTGCCGATGCCGCGTGCGGTGATCTGTTCACCCAGCCACATCAGGAACATCGTACCGCCCACCAGCGTCACCATGCAGGCAATGATGAAATAGAGACCCGGCGTGGTGACCAGCTCGCCCGATTGCAGCGAAACAGCAAGGCCATAGGACTGCAACGTCGCCAGAGCCACGGTGCCATAGCGGGTGTATTGGTTGATTTTCTTGCGGCCTTGCTCGCCTTCTTTTTTCAACTGTTCCAGTGCCGGAACCATCGAGGTCAGAAGCTGAACGATAATGGACGCCGAGATGTAAGGCATAATGCCAAGAGCAAAAATCCCCATCCGTCCCAGTGCGCCGCCTGTGAACATGGTCAGAATACCGCCGATACCACCGGCTGCCTGTTCCATGAATTCACGGAGCGCGATCGTGTCGATGCCTGGAACCGGGATAAAGGTGCCAAGACGATAAACGATCAACAGTCCGATGGTGAAAAAGATGCGGTTGCGAAGGTCAGTTGCTTTGCCCAATGCGGACCAACTGGTGTTCGCTGCCATTTGCTCTGCTGCAGATACCATTAGGATCTCTCTTTAATACAAACGCCGCCAAGAGCTTTCGGCTCTGGCGGCGTCTTAGAAAACTCAGAGGAGTATGTAAGGGGTCAGATGCCCGCTCACAACCTCTTATTCAGCCGCTGCCGCGGATGTGACTGTAAGAGAGCCACCCGCTTTCTCGACAGCTTCGACAGCAGACTTGGATGCGCCGGTCACTTCGATGTTGGCTTTGGCGGTGATTTCGCCCTTCGCCAGCACGCGGATGCCGTCTTTTTTGCGGCGAACCAGACCGGATGCGATCAGAGCATCTTCGGTGATCGCTGCTTTGGCGTCCAGTTTACCGTCGTCGATGAATTTTTGGATCAGGCCCAGGTTTACAACGGCGAATGCCTTGCGGTTTGGCTTGTTGAAGCCACGCTTAGGCAGACGTTGGTACAAAGGCATTTGGCCGCCTTCGTAGCCGTTGATCGCAACACCGGAACGGGATTTCTGACCTTTGATACCACGGCCACCCATTTTACCTTTGCCGGAACCCGGACCACGGCCAACGCGCATACGTTTCTTGGCGGCACCTGGGTTGTCACGCAACTCGTGCAGTTTCATATCGCTTCTCCTTTGCCGGAACTGACCCCTGAAGCGTAAGCGGGCCAAACACGGCTTTTCTTGATTGTTGATTCTGTGACGAGACTCGCCACTGGGGGCGTATAGGCCTGTTATCTGATGGAATCAATAGGCCTTCGCGCCCTGTCGCACCTTGGTGCGAAGCCTATCTGCATTTCAGCAGGTTGGGCTGTGGACAGGGCGGCGAAAATGGCCAGCAATCTCGCTGATGGCCAATCTGGGCGCCCTATCCCGTATCTTGCGACTTACGCGCCAAAAACGTGACGCTGGGCAATGTCGGCGATGTCGCCGCGGCGGATGCCGATGTCTGCCAATTCACGGTCACTCAGGCCGTCCAGCTCGCGGAAGGTCTGATTGTATTTCTGCTGTTCCAGACGTGCTTCGCGATAGGCCGCGACAAAAGCTTGAACGCGTTTGGTGAAGCCGAAGTCTGGTTGAATATTTGTGATGGTCTGAGCCATTATCTTTTCCTTTGAAAGGTCCGAAACGTATTTTTCGGAGATGTGTTTTTCGTCTTTTTGACACGGCGGATATAGCCAGCGCCCCTGCCCCTAACAACGCACAAACCCGCCGTAGCGCCATGCAGGAATCGCAACGGTCCCGGAAAGCAAAACGCCCACGGAAATCCGAGGGCGTTACACAGAACCGACGATGTCAGTAGGGCTTATTTCGCGTAAGCAACTTCATAGGCGATGCTAGAGATGGATGCGCGGGACATGCCCAGATCCGCCAGCTCGCGGTTGCTCAGGGTTTGCAGCTCGCGCAGGGTTGTCACATAGACTTTGCGCTTTGCCAGACAGTCTTGCAGTGCAGAAATCGCGGAACGAACGTAGGCAACAACTGGGTTTGCGGATGGGGCGATGGAAACGGCGTTTGCCATGGAATTAATCCTTCATACGGTGGCCAAGCGATTGGCCTTGAGTGTCTTTCCTCCACTTGCAAACAGACTTAACCCTCTGGCGGGCCAGCAACAATCGCCAATACGGACAGGCCGATATGCATCAAATGCATAGCTTTCTGATCGCGCGTCTTTAAAGCAGGGTATCTTTGACTTCGACCTGGATCGGTGCCATTTGCTGCTGTTCCAAAGGCGCGGTCAGCACGAAAATCCAGGCGCCGCTTTGCCACCGCAAAGACGTAAGCCCTGCGTCTTGCAGAACCTGAACCTCGGTGTTTTCCTCTTGGTCCAAGCGCGTCATGAACAGCGTCACTCGTTTGCCGTCCGCCGTTTCATACATGTACTGCGCCGCCGCCCGGTCATCAAACGGCAGCATCCGCCCGCCAAGGAACGTCAGCCCAAAGGCCGACAAGTTCGGCACCGTCATCTCGCGCCCCATGCGGTCTGCCAGCCAGGTTTGCAGATGCTCGGTTTCGTCGGCTGAAACCTCGACGGCATGACGTTTTTCGGCGGCAAACACGCGGTGCGAATTGGTGGCGCCCATGGTGGCCTGCACAATGATTGTGGTCGACGTCTGGGTGGTCAGCTGGCTGAGGCCATATCCGCAGATACCGCCGAACGCAAAGACCGCAAGCATCGCCGCCACACGCGCGAGAGGCCTTTGGGTGCGATTGGCGACGGTCTGTGACGCCACCAATGCATCCAGATGCGCCGCAGATGGTGTCGGGATCGACTCGGCGAACAACGCTTCTGTATTGGCCCATTTCTGAACCCGCGCAGCAAGCTCTGCATCCTTTGCCATTTCCGCTTGAAACGTTGCCCGTTGCTCAGGCGTCATCTGGGCGTCAAGATAGGCGCTGATCTGCTCTTCTATGTTGCGATAGTCACTCATGTCGCGCTCCGAATGCCGGGCACCTGAGGCATTGCTTCCTGATTCAGGAACGCCCGCGCCCGCGATATCCGAGACATAATCGTTCCAATCGGAACATCCAGTACCTCAGCAGCCTGCGCATAGCTCAGGCCACCGACGGACACCAAAAGCAAGGGTTGGCGTTGCTCGTCAGGCAGATCATTCATGCGCTTCATAACCGCGCGCAGTTCCGAGCGGGCTTCGACGGTGCGGTCGTCTGATCCGACGTCGCAGTCATCTTCCATCGCAACTTCGCGCGCACGGCTCTGCGCACGGTACTTGTCGCGGAAAATGTTCAGTTCGATTTTCATAAGCCAGGGCCTCAGAGGATGCAGCGCGTCCCAAAGACTGCGCTTTCGGATGCCCCGTTCGACCGTGTCCTGTACCAGATCGTCTGTCTGGTGGTGTGCGCGTGTCAGGGAAAACCCATACCTCCAAAGGTGCGGGAGCGACTCTTTAAGCTGCGCATCAAAAGTGGCCATAAAGGGCCTCCGTTAAGGGTGGCGAGCGGCCCGGGGAAGCCGCCCGCCCACAAAACCATTAAGGTTTTGCAAGGTGCCAGGTGCCTCCGACGCCGTCGCCTGTCGTTTGACCAGGCTTCTTGTCTTGTACCCAGAGGTACAGCGGTTGGTCGTTATAAGCTACCTGTTGATCGCCGTTTTTGCGGGAAATCACGCTGAAGCCCTCGGGCAGCGCATCTGCCTTGCCTTCCAGGATCAGCGGAGGCCAAGCTTTGGCGCAGCCGGCATTGCAGTTGGACTTGCCCGCATCGTCTTTGTCGAACGTGTATAGGGTCATGTCATGGCCATCGGTAAAATAGCCGGCATCCGACAGTTTCACGTCTTTGTGGCCGTGACCTGCGGCATAGGACGCGCAGGCGGTGACGGAAAATGCAGCAGTGGCGGCGAGGATAATAAAGCGGTTCATCGTTAAGGTCTCCTAAGTGAGGGTGTCTGTTTCTGCTGCAGATACTTCACTTACGATCCCGGCCCGGATTTATTCCGCACCACGACAAAAAAACTTCAAAAAAGCAAAAAGCCCCCGAAAAATCGGAGGCTTTTCAATGTCTTGTCGAAAAGGGACTTAGCCTTTTTCTTCGATGATTTTCACCATGTGTGGGATCTTGTTGATCATGCCACGCACCGAAGGAGTATCCTCCAGCTCACGGGTTTTGTTCATCTTGTTCAGACCCAGACCGATCAGAGTTGCGCGCTGATCTGCTGGACGACGGATCGGAGAACCGACCTGTTTTACGACGATGGTTTTAGCCATTGATCAAGCTCCTTACGCTTCTGCTTCCGCAGGTGCTTCGTCCTTTTTCAGGATGTCAGCAACTTTTTTGCCACGACGTGCAGCAACCTGACGTGGGGAAGATTCCTTGCCCAGTGCGTCGATGGTTGCGCGGATCATGTTGTAAGGGTTCTGAGACCCGATGGACTTGGAAACAACGTCCTTAACGCCCAGCATCTCAAATACCGCACGCATTGGACCACCGGCGATGATACCGGTACCTTCTGGTGCTGTCCGCATGATGACTTTGCCTGCGCCGTGACGACCTTCGATGTCGTGGTGCAGAGTACGGCCTTCACGCAGTGGAACGCGGATCATTTGACGTTTTGCTTGCTCGGTCGCTTTGCGGATCGCTTCAGGTACTTCTTTCGCTTTACCTTTACCGAAACCAACGCGGCCTTTTTGGTCGCCAACAACTACCAGAGCAGCAAAGCCAAAGCGCTTACCGCCTTTGACGGTTTTGCTGACGCGGTTGATCGCGACCAAGCGGTCTGCGAATTCTGGGGTTTCTTCTTCGCGGTTGCGACCGCGACCCCGGCGGTTTTCACGTTCTGCCATTTGGCATTCCTTTGTTTTCTGGCGCGTCTAGGCGCCGTTTTGTCCAATCCTGGTGGGCACTGGCGAACCAGAGCCCCCGGATCATCGGGAGGACGCGAACGTCCTCCGCAACACTTAGACTTTCAGGCCACCTTCACGCGCAGCTTCGGCCAGAGCCTTCACTTTGCCGTGGAAGAGACGACCGCCCCGGTCGAAATACGCTTCGGTGTAGCCAGCTTTGACCGCACGTTCTGCGATTGCAGCGCCCACTTTGGTTGCTGTCTCGATGTTGTTCTTGCCGGTGTTCAGGTCTTTTTCCAAAGAGGAAGCAGAAACCAGAGTCACGCCTTGAACGTCGTCGATCAGCTGTGCGCTGATGTTTTTGTTGGAGCGGTTCACGGACAAGCGAAGCTTGCCAACGTTGACCTTGCGAAGTTTGTTCCGGACGCGCAGGCGGCGCTTGAGGAACAGTTCCCGTTTGCTGTTTGCCATTTGTCTGGTCCTTACTTCTTCTTACCTTCCTTGCGGAAGATATACTCGTCTTTGTATTTGATGCCCTTGCCTTTGTAAGGCTCTGGCTTACGCCATTCGCGGATATTTGCCGCGACTTGGCCAACGAGTTGTGGATCGGTGCCTTCGATGATGATCTCAGTCGGCTTCGGTGCAGTGACCGTAACGCCGGCTGGAACTTCAAAGTTGACGTCGTGGGACAGGCCCAGTGCCAGCTTCAGAGTGTTGCCCTGCATCTGTGCACGGTAACCAACACCAACGATCTCGAGCTCTTTTTTGAAGCCCTCGGTCACGCCGGTGACAAGGTTTTGCACAACAGTACGGGACATACCCCATTGCTGGCGAGCGCGCTTGGACATGCCGCGAGGCGTGACTTTAACAGCGTTCTCTTCAACAGTCAGAGTGACATCATCAGTTGCGGTGAAGCTATGGGTCGCTTTTGGACCTTTCACTTCGATGGTCTGGCCGGAGACAGTGGCAGTTACGCCGCTGGGCAGCTCGACCGGTTTTTTACCAATACGAGACATTCAGCTTCTCCTTAGAAGACCGTGCAAAGCACTTCGCCGCCAACGTTGTTGGAGCGCGCGCTTGCATCAGACATCACACCTTTAGAGGTGGAGACAATCGACACACCCAGGCCCTGACGGACGGTTGGGATGTCACCGACGCTCATGTAAACGCGACGACCAGGTTTAGAAACCCGCTTCAGTTCGCGAATGACAGGAGTGCCTTCGAAGTATTTCAGGCTGATTTCCAGAGCCGGGTGGCCCTCGGAGTCAGTCGTCTTTTCGTAGCCGCGGATGTAGCCTTCGTCAGCCAATACATCCAGAACCCAGCCGCGCAGTTTAGATGCAGGCGAAGACACAGTGGACTTGCCGCGCATTTGACCGTTGCGGATACGGGTCAGCATATCACCGATAGGATCGTTCATAATGCTCTCTCCTTACCAGCTAGATTTAACCATGCCAGGGATCTGACCAGCAGAACCCAGCTCGCGCAGTGCAATACGGGAGACCTTGAGCTTACGGTAGTAAGCGTGAGGACGACCGGTCAGCTGACAGCGGTTGTGAAGACGTGTAGCCGAGCTGTTGCGCGGCAGTTTCGCCAGTTTCAGACGCGCTTTGAAACGCTCTTCCATTGGCTTGCTTTCGTCGTTTGCGATCTCTTTAAGCTCGGCACGTTTGGCAGCATATTTTGCAACCAGGCGTTCGCGCTTT
>NZ_CAXREH010000102.1:0-21542 GCF_964229375.1 Cognatishimia sp. | reverse complement strand
CGGGAAAATGTGGGTATCATCGATATCTCGAACTTCGCCAATTATGTGATCAAAGGTCCGGGCGCGTTTGAGTGGCTGGACAAGCTGATGGCCAACAAGATCCCGACGGTTGTTGGCCGCTCTTGCCTGACCCCGATGATTTCGGTGCGCGGTGGGGTGTGTGGTGATTTCACCATCACCAAAGTCGCAGAAGACGAATATATGATGGTCGGGTCAGGCCTTGGTGAACGCTATCATCAGCGGTTCTTCCAGATGGTTGATCTGCCCGAAGGCACCAGCTTTGAGATCGCAACCGACCGGATAGCGGGCTTTAACATCGCCGGTCCGAAATCGCGTGCCATGCTGCAACGTATGACAAACGCGGATCTGTCCAACGATGCGTTCCGGTTCATGCGTTCGCAAACCATCGAGGTCGGTGGCGTGCGCTGCCTAGCCATCCGCGTGTCCTTCACCGGCGATCTGGGCTGGGAACTGCATTGCGCCGAGAGCGATCAGGTCAGGCTTTATACAGCGCTGATTGAGGCCGCAAAAGAGTTCGGGGGTGGCCCTGTTGGCGGTCGGGCCCTGGGATCTTTGCGGATCGAAAAGGGATACGGAAGCTGGAGCCGCGAGTACTCGCAAGAGTATTGGGCGCATGAGGTTGGTCTGGATGGTCTGGTCAAGCTGGACAAGGATTTCTTGCACAAAGACGCCTATCTGGCTGTGAAAGATCAGGCGCCGCGCGAAAAGCTGTGCTTCTTCGAAATTGACACCCCGCATAACGCGGATGCGGCAGGCGGTGAGCCGATTTTCACGCCAGACGGCCGCTCGGTTGGTCGGGTATCTTCGGGAGCCTATGGCTATACCGTCGGGAAATCCTTGGCCGTTGGATTTGCCAACCCAGAGGTCGCGGGGCCGGGGGATGACGTTGAGGTGATGATCCTTGGCCTGCCTCACAAGGCGCGTATTCTTGAGGAACCTGCGTTCGACCCAGCCGGCGCGCGCCTTAGGGCGTGACCTGTTCGGCACAGGCCATCAGCCAGTCTTTGAACAGCGTGGCTGATGGCGACAGACCGTTTTTGAAGGTTGCATAATAGGTCCAGGGGCTTGGGCAAACGACGCCCAACGGCTCGATCAGATCCCCGCGCTGCAAGAGTTTCATCGCGAGCGATTTCGGCGCGACGACAACCCCTGCGCCAGCTGCGGCCAGTTCCAGTGCGGCAGTGGTCGAATTGCATTGAAACCCAACCCCGACGCGGGTTTTCGACAAACCCAGCGCGCCACACATCGCGTCCCAGTATTCCGGCCGACCCAGAATATGGATGGCGCGTTCTTGGTGCAGGGTGTCGCGCGACAAGGCTCCGTAGTTTGGCGAGGCAACCAGCACCAGCCGTTCATCCCATAGCTTGATGTCCTGCGTCCCGACATCGTCCTGATGCGCGATGGTGATCGTGATGTCGCTGGCATTTTCCTGAAGATCTGCCCAGACAGTACTGTTGAGCGCCAGCTCGATCTTTGGGTGCTGGGCATGAAAAGACGCCATCACCTGAGGGATCCAGGACTCCGTCAGGCTGACAGGGCAAGAAACAGTGACTGCGCGCGAGCTGTTTTTGGTGATCAGGGACGCCGTCGCCGTATCGATATCCTGCAACGCGCGTTGCACCGACACCAGATATCCTTGGCCCACATCTGTCAGGGTCAATGACCGCGCGTGCCGCACGAACAGCGGGCGCCCGATATAGTCCTCGAGGCTGCGCACATGGTTGCTGACCGCGGCTTGCGTGCAATTCAATTCCTCTGCCGCGCTGGTAAAGCTGAGATGGCGCGCCGCGGCCTCAAAGGACCGCAGAAAGGAGAGATGTGGCAAGGATTTCATGGTCTAAGTCCTAGGAAAGCGAACCAGAAAAAGCAATTTCAATTCTGGGGTGTGCCTGATGCAGGAAAAGGTGTCAGAAAGAACACGATCTTCAATATCCTATATATAAGTCGTGAAAATCGGACTTAACCTTTTTACAAAGATTAAGCTGATTGATGAGTGATGTTTAAGTTGGTGCAAAGGATTTTGACTTTGCGTGAAATTAAAGCGAAAGAATTTACATGTTAAAGAAAACTAGATTTACCCTTTTAGCTCCGGCTGCCTTCAGCTTGGCGGCATGCGGTGGCGGCAGCGGATCATCGCTGGATGCGATCTTCAGCAGTTTTTTTGTGCAAGACTGGAACGCATATGAAACGGCGGCGACAAACTTGCTGGCGAACGTGCGGTACTCGGTCCAGAACGCGACAGGACTCTACGATACGGATGGCGACAACACCTTAGACACAAGGTTGATTAGTCACCCGATCCGAAGCACAGGCATTCAATACGCGCACGCGGCTGGGTTGACGGGCCAAGGTCAATTCATCGCGGTTTCCGACGATGGCTTCCGCCTGACTCATGAGACAATTTCCGATGATATCGACTCTGTGCATGGCACGCTCACAGACCAAAATCACGGTACAGCAGTGTCCTCTGTTATCACAGGCGATTCCACCATAATGGTCGGTGTCGCGCCCAACGCCGAGTTGATGGTTAGCGATTGGGATCAGGCCGATATGGCGCTACTCGGGCAGGCGGCGTTGACCAAAAAGGCCGTCGCTTGGAATAATTCCTGGGGATATACAAACTCCAACACCAGCACGTCGTTCTTCAATGGGATTTTCAGCGGTTCTGACGGTACCGCTTATTTGCAGGCCCTGCGTGACTATAGCGCCTATGGAAATGTGATTTTTGCCATCGACAATGATGCGGGGCGTTCGACAATCGGTTTGATGGCAGGTCTGCCCATCCGTGTGCCCGAACTTATTGATGGCTGGATCGCGGTTGTGAACGGCATTGCGACGACTAGCGGGCATGACGTGACCGATGTGACGCGCGTGTCGGGCGCATGTCTTGAGGCGGCGCAGTGGTGCATCACCGCAAGCGGTACCTGGTATGCGGCCACGAACACGGGCGATAGCACCTATGCTTACACAACGGGATCGTCCTTTGCAGCGCCTACGGTTGCCGGGTCTTTGGCTTTGCTGGCCGAAGCCTTTCCGGATTTGAACCCGCATGAGTTAAGGCTGCGCCTTTTCGCGACTGCGGATAAAACCTTTACCGGCTTTTCAAACGATCAGGTTGTCACCTTGGCACCGGGCTATGAAAGCGCGGTGGATACTGAATTTGGTCATGGCTTTTTGGACGTGGCACAGGCCTTGCAGCCTATTGGCCGCATGACGGTCATTTCTGATGACAACCAAACGATCGACGTCAGCCAGCCTTTGGTGCAGTCGGGCACCGCTGCGGGTACGGCCATTGCATCGGCTCTGTCCGACATCAAGTTGCACGCAACGGATGTGTTCGCGGGGGCTTTTGCGATCAATGCGGATACGCTTGTTCAAACGGCCAACGCCAGCGCGTTTTTTGCCGATCAAACGCTCGCTCTGAACGGCACCGAAGCCTATGAGCGGACGCTGTCCAGCGCGATCTTTGATCGTGATCCAACGGTGCAGAACTATTTTGGTGACATTCATCTGGCCACCTATCTGCCGCAACATTCCGACGAAAATGAAACCGCAGGCTTTTCTATCGGACAGCGTCGTCCGACGTCCTTTGGCCATGTGGATTGGCAGGCGGGTGTTGGATCTGACAATGGCGCGCTGTTGCCGATGTGGCAGAACGAAGAGGGGCAGGATCTGGCGTCGCTGGGGTTTGCCATGACCTCGGCATTGTCTGATACATCAAGCTTGCAAGTCAGCGCCGTCATGGCGACCGCGCCGGGACGCGGCAACACCAGCTCGATCTTTATGAACAGCAGCGAGATTTCGTATACGCAGGCGCAGGTGTTTGATCGCAATGATCGCCTGAAACTGTCGCTGCGCCAGCCCTTTGCGATCACGTCCGGCTCGACCGATTTGACCATCGCAACGAACAGCGGCGGAAGCTATCAAATGCAGACTTTCGCCGTGGATTTGGCGCCCGCCAAACGTGAGATGCAGATCGCGTTGGACTATGAGATCGACGTTGCGCGTGACACCGAGCTGATGTTGTCTTTGGTGCACGCTATGAACCGCGGTCATTTGGCAGGCAAAGAAGAATCCGGTGTCTTTTTCGGATACCGCAAATCGTTCTAGCCTAATCAAACGGCAAATCTTTAAAGGCAGGCCAGTGGCCTGCCTTTTTGCTTGAGTTTTCCGGTCCCTCGTGATCCTTCTGGCCGCAGGTTTACGAGGGTGGTGACTGTTATGATCCTGTGTTGTGGCGAAGCGTTGATTGATATGATCCCGGTCAAGACGGCTGGCGGAGAGGGGTTTGAACCCCACGCCGGAGGTGCGATCTACAACACTTCAATTGCTTTGGGCCGGCTGGGGACAGATGTCGCAATGGTGACCGGACTGTCGAATGATCTGTTTGGCCAGCAGCTGGATGCAGGGCTTCGGGACAGTGGCGTGGATACCTCGTTGGTTGTCTATGCAAACCGCCCGACGACACTTGCCTTTGTGAAACTCGTCGAGGGTCAGGCGACCTATCTTTTCTATGATGAAAATTCTGCCGGTCGCATGCTGAACCCTTCTGATTTTGCAGACGTGCCAGAGGCTGCCAAAGCCCTCTATTTTGGCGGCATCAGCTTGGCCTGCGAGCCGGGCGCGGCTGCCTATGCTGCGCTATGTGAGGCCGAGGCCGAGCGCCGCCTGATCATGATCGATCCAAACATTCGCCCGGGCTTTATCACGGATGAAGCCGCCTATCGCGCGCGGCTGTCGGCCATGTTCGCCAATGCCGACATCGTCAAAGTGTCTGACGAAGACCTTGCGTGGATCACAGGGGGCGAGGGAGCGTTAGTCGATCAGGCGCGGGCGTTGCAGGCACAGGGGCCAAAGGTGATCATCGTGACCCTTGGCAAAGACGGTGCGATGGCGCTTTTGCCGGACGGCACCGAGGTCAGAGTGGCCTCTCAACCCGCCGAGGTGGTCGATACGGTTGGCGCAGGAGACACGTTCAACGCAGGCGTGCTGGCGCAGCTTTCACGCATGGGTCTGGTGTCAAAACCGGCAGTCGCCGCCATAACTTCAGAGCAGATGGAAGAGGTGCTTGGGTTTGGCGCAAAAGTTGCGGCCGTGACAGTTTCGCGGGCAGGTGCAAACCCGCCATGGAGCCACGAACTCTAGGGGTCGTTTGGACGTTTCCACAGCAGTCGAGCGGCAATTGGCGCTCCGATAATCACCAGCACAATGCGGGTGATGTGATGCGTGATGACATAGCTTAGATCGCCCCCCGCAAGGATTGTCACAATGGTCAGCTCGGCCTGCCCCCCGGGTGCGAACGCCAAAAGCGCGTTCACGGGTTCAGCCAGACCAAGATGCGTCACGGCCTGCGCAAAACCAGCCGCAAGTGCCGTCAGGACCAGCATAAACGCCATGCCCGCGACGACGACCCGACGCATTTCGGACATGGTTACCCCGACGTATTTCGCGCCAATCGTGGCCCCCAGGAAAAACTGCGCGGCAAGGATGGCTTCGGCCGGTGGGCGCGAATGGATCAGGCCCGACAGCGACAGAACAGCCGACACGATCAGGGGTCCGAGAATTGAGGATCCGAATAGTCCGATGCGCTCGCCTCCTTTCCAGCCAACCCAGGCGGCCAGCACCATCAGGCCCATTTCATGCAACGGCAGATCCCGCGCGGGCAACCCGATGGGGTTCGTGAGCGGCGTGTCATACACCTGCGTCATCAGAATTGGGGCCGCGACGATGATCACCAGCACACGGGTGGCATGGATCAAGGACAAAATCCGTGCGTTGCCGCCAGCTTCTTCGCCAAACAGGATCATATCCTGAAGCCCGCCCGGCATGGCCGCATAATATGCTGTCGGCGCATCAAATTTGCAGAAATACCTGAAGAACGGCACGCCGATCACGCCGATCACCGCGATATAGATCGGGATCAGGGCTACGGATCCGGCCATGCGCGGCAGGTCATTGACTACGTCAGGCGTGATCGAACAGCCAATGGTGACGCCAAGAATTGTTCGGGCGGCTGCGCTGACCTGACCGAAACCACTAAGTTTTGCGCCCAGCAAAGCCGTCGCGAGGCAGGCGCTCATTGGACCAAAGAGGAACGGCAGCGGTAGCCCTAGCAGCCAGAACAGACCTGCACCAATGGCGGCAATGCCAAAGGTATTGAGCTGCGAGCGCGACGGGCGAAAGAACATAAAACCAACTTTACCGATACCACCCCTTTGGATGTATCAGAGGTGGCATGGAACACAAGGCGGGCGTAATACGCCTAGGCTGCCGAGGTCATGCCGCGTAAAGGCCTTCGATCGCATCCCCATAGGCTTCGGTGATTTTCGAGCGCCGCACTTTCATGGTTGCGGTGACTTCGCCGTCGTCGTGATCCAGCTCTTTCGGCAAGAGCCAGACTTTCTTGATTTGCTCGACGCGGGCTAGGTTTTCGTTTCCTTTGGCCACCTCTTTGTCGATCAGGTCTACGATGTCGGGATTTTCCGCCAAAGACCGGAAGGTTGTATAGGAAATCCCCCGCCCTTCGGCCCAGAGGCGCACGGTGTCAAAATCGATCTGGATGAGCGCTGACACATAGGGACGCTTGTCGGCAATGACGATGCATTCCTTGATATAGGGACTGGCCTTCATGGTGTTTTCGATCAACGACGGCGTCAGGTTCTTGCCCGCGGCGTTGATCATGATGTCCTTTTTGCGGTCCACGATCGAGAACGACCCGTCCGGCAAGGCTTCGGCCACGTCGCCGGTGTGAAGCCATCCGTCCACCAATGTCGATGCCGTGGCCTCGGCGTTTTTGAAGTACCCTTTAAAGACAATCGGTCCCTTCACCAGCAATTCGCCGTCGTCCGCGATCTTGGCCTCCATTTCATCAGGGAAAAACCCGACGCGTCCGTCACAATCGCCCCAGTCCGGCTGAATAGAGGCCGCTCCAGAGGTCTCGGTCATGCCCCAGATCTCGCGGATATTGACACCGATGCCGCGCAGAAAGGTCAGCAGGTCTTCGGAAATCGGAGCCGCGGCGGAAAGGGCGATCTTGACCCGCCCAAGCCCCAGATAGGAACGAATATGGCGATAGACCAAAGCATCCCAGATCCGATTGGCCGCGCGCTGAGACAGCGACCACTGGCTGCGCGGTGTTTTGCTTCGGGTCTGTGCCGAGAGCAGCGCAAGTTCGGTCAGGCGTCGCTGCACGGGGTTGGCGGTTTTGATCTGCACCAAAAGGCCCGCCTGCATCTTTTCCCAGATACGCGGGACGCCAAAAAACAACTCGGGCGCGACATCGCGCAGATCCAGAGTAATCGTCCTGAGGCTTTCGCCAAAGTTCATCGTGCGCCGTGCGGACAGGCAGTTCACCACGGTCATATTCTGCTCGGCCACGTGGCACAGGGGAAGATAGCTGAGAATATTCACATCCGATGGCAGCCCTTCGAACAGATCCAGGGTCAACCGCATAGAGGCATAGAAATTGCCGTGGCTGATCTCGGCGGCTTTCGGGGCACCGGTCGAGCCTGATGTGAACACCATCAGTGCGGTGTCATCTGGTGACACGGCGTCTCCGCGTGCTTGGATATCGGCTTGGTGCGTGGGCAGTTTGACCTGACCCATCGCCTGCATTTCATCAATGGACGTTAGCTTCAGATAGGTTTCGTTGCGCAAGCCTTTGGGGTCAAAAACCACAAGCTGGCGCAGGGTTTTGGCGCGCTCGCCCAGTTCCGTGATTTTGTCGAATTGCTCTTGGTCCTCGATGAATAAGACTTCGGTTTCCGAGGCATTCACCAGATGGTCAATCTCCGCAGCAGGGCTGGTGGGATACATGCCCACGACGATGGCGCCAACCGCTTGGGCCGCAAACTGGGTTAACACCCATTCCTGGCGGTTTTCAGAAAGAACTCCCACTTTGTCGCCGGGTTTGACGCCAAGTTCGATCAGGCCCGAGGCCAGCTCTTTGACGATGGCGTCCAGGTCTGACCAGGTGATTTCATTCCAGACGCCAAAACGTTTCTGGCGGATCGCAACCTTGTCCGGCGTGCGGCGGCTGTGGTCTGCGATCACCTGAACCGATGTGCGGAAACTGTCCTTGCCAAAATCGTGCATCGCGTTCCCCTAACTTAACCAGCGTTTGCGGCGCTTGTAGTGTTTCACATCGCGAAAACTCTCGCGGGTTTCGCCTTCGGTCGCGACGCCAAGATAAAAGCTGCGTACGTCCGGATCATCGCGCAGCTTTGCGACGTCGCCTTCCATGACGATCTGACCGCCTTCCATGATGTAGCTGTAGTCGGCCACGGAAAACGCCACGTTTGCGTTTTGCTCGACCAGCAGGATCGAAACGCCGTCTTCGGCATTCAGGCGCTTCACGGTGTCAAAAATTTCAGAGATGATCTTGGGCGCAAGCCCCAAGGATGGCTCGTCCATCAGGATCATCGAAGGCCGCGCAACCATCGCGCGTCCGAACGCCAGCATCTGTTGCTCTCCGCCCGACAGATACCCCGCAATCTGCTTGCGCCGCTCTTTGAGGCGCGGAAAAAAGTCGTAGACGCGGTCATAGTTTGGGCGGACATCGCGACTCCGCAGGGCGTTTGCCGCAGCGATCAGGTTTTCCTCGACGGTCAGTTCCGTAAAGATCCGGCGCCCTTCGCGAATATGAAACAGCCCCTCGTGCACTAACGCGTCGGGGCTAAAGCTCTCGACCGGTTTGCCTTTAAAGGTGATCCGGCCTTCGCGAATGCGGCCATTTTCCAGTTCCAGCAGGCGGGTCGCTGCCTTTAGCGTAGTTGTTTTGCCCGCGCCGTTAGACCCCAGCAACGCGACGATTTTGCCTTCGGGCGCTTCCAAAGACAGACCGCGCAGCGCTTGGATTGTGTGGTGGTAGACCACCTCGATGTTTTCAATGGTCAGCATGTCGGGCTTTCAGGCAGAAAGCGCTCCCGCCAGGGCGGGAGCGCGGTAGAGTTACACAGTTAGCCAGTCAGATGTCGGTGTGAACAGACGGCTTTCGGCCGAGTATTGATAGACGCGACCAACGCCGACCTTGTTGTTTTCAACCGAGATCTTCGGACCGAAATAGCCGCCCAGATCTACGTCTTTGATGGTCGCAACAGCGGCTGCAAGATTATCTGCGGTTGGCGCTTTGCCCATATCCGCATTGCGGCGCAGCGCGATGGTCAGGATGTCGAGCGACGCAAACGCCTGAATGCCCCATGTCGGGAAATAGTTCTCAAGAGGTGTGCCCGCCAAAGCCACTTTGGACATCGCAGCGATCTGCTGCAGGCGCGGCGCGTTTTCCGTGTCATAGGAATAGCGATACGGCATGACCCCCTGATAGCCCTCAAGGAACGGTCCAGCTTCGGCTGTCACACGGTCGGCAATCAGCTTTTCCATGCCCCAGAAGGTGCCCATAAATTTGGTGGTCAGACCAAACTGACGTGCGCCACCAATAAGCTGCGGCCAGACGCCGGTCACATAGCCCTGCAGGATACAATAGTCAGGGTTGGCCTGCGCGATCTTGGTCACATGGGTGGGAATGTCTGCGCCCTGCGGCTTGGTGGATTCCACAAGCACGACCTCAAGCCCCAGTTCCGCGGCTTTGGCCTGACCTGCTTTGATCGGATCGGTGCCAAACTCGGTGTTGGAATGCACAAAGGCCACCGTCTTGCCACCCTTGGCCGCAATGTCTTGCAGCAGGATGTTGAACTGGTCTTCATAGGTCGGGCCAGACATGAACTGATAGGGATGGGTTTCAGGGTTGGCCAGTTCTGTGGCAAAGGACGTCGAGGTCATCATCCGCGCCTGTTCGCCTTTCAGTTCTGGGCCGACAAGTTTCATAAATCCGGTCGAGTCCCCATAATAGGCGACAACCTTCTCGCCCTCGGAGGCCAAGAGACGCTGATAATTCGCCAGCGCATTCTGGGGCACATAGCCTGAGTCCTCGGTCGAGAATTTGATCTTGGTGCCGGCGATGCCGCCTTCGTCGTTGATCAGTTTCTCATAGAGGCTGAAGGCCGGCGCGATCAGCTGACCTGCGGTGGCAAATGGGCCTGTCAAAGGCAAGGACGCGCCGATAATGAATTCGCCTGACATCGCACGCAGATAGGCGGGCATACCAAGGGTCGCCGTGCCGGCAGCTGCGCCTGCAAGGACGCTTCGCCGTGTCATATTGAACTTAGTCATAATTTCCTCCCAGTTGTTTATCCGCGGGCAAAGGGCCAGCGGTTTAAAGCGCGAAACACCCGGTCTGAGATTTGAGTCATTCCCAGGGGTTCGAACATAATGAATCCGATAATCAGCAAGCCAAAGATGATCTCTTGCAATGGTGCGCGGAACTGTGCGGCTTCGATTGAGTCACCGGCAATTGCCGAAAGCACGACTTTCAAAAGTTCGGGTGACAGCACGATCACAAGAACACCAAAAACGGGGCCCATGGTACGGCCCATGCCCCCGACAATCAGTGCCGCGACAAGTTGCAGAGACAACAAAAGCTCGAACTGTTCAGGCAGCACCCGCGCATAGAAATAGGCCATCAATGCTCCGGCCAAACCACAGCATGCGGCAGAAATCGCAAAGCTGGTCAGTTTGTAGTGAAACAGGGAAATGCCAAGAATTTCAGCGGAATAGTCTCTTTCTCGGATGGCAATAAAGGCGCGGCCAACGCGCGTGCGGAACAGGTTTTGTACCAAAAGAACGGTGGCAAAGGCCATGACCGCAATCAGCACAAAGACTTCGCGTTGGGTGTCCAGAACCCATCCAAAGATGCTTGGGTCCACGGTTGTCAGCCCGGTTTTCCCACCTGTCCAGGGGGCAAATGCGTCCAGTTCAATCAGGAAAATAATGATGAAATTCGCGCTCAGCGTGGCGACCGCCAGATACACACCTTTGACCCGAAGCGACGGCAGGCCAACGATCAATCCAATCACAGCGGCAAGGGCCATCGCGCCGGGGATGGTTAAAAAGGGTTGCAGCCCGTCGGAAATTGAAAGCGCAGTGGCTGCATGGTGCAGCAGCGTCACGCCATAGGCTCCGATTGCGACGAAGGCCGCATGGCCCAGTGACATCAGCCCCGTATAGCCGGTCAGAACGTTCAGGCCGACGACGGCAATGACCATGATCCCAACCTGACAGGCAACGAGGATGATATAGTCGTTTGCGAAAATCGGTAACAGCGCCGCGAGAGCTGCGAGGCCCCAGATGAACGAGACCTTATAGCGGTTGTCGGCGATCTTTTCATCCGCCGCGTAGGTGGCTTTGAGGTTGCCGTTAATCATATGCGTTCAATCTCTTTTTGCCCCAGAAGCCCGTGTGGGCGGATCAGGATAACGATCAGAACCGCGACATAGGGTGTGATTTCGACCCAGTCGCCGCCCAATTGCCACTGGGCCAAGGCCTCGAGGATGCCCACGGCCATGGCCGAGATGAACACGCCGACAAAACTGTCGAGCCCGCCCATCAAGACAATCGCAAGAACCGAAAATCCAAACAGCCCCAATGCCGGAGAGACCCCGTCGCGTGCCGCCAGGATCGCGCCCGCGATTGCGCCGGTGGCGGCGGCCAGCACCCAGGCGTTCGCAAAGACGCGCGGCACGGAAATACCCATGGAATAGGCGGTGGATTGATCCTCGGATGCTGCGCGCATGGCCACACCTGACGATGAGCGCCGCAGCCAGATCACGATGGCCGCAAAGATCAAAAGAGCCAGCCCCATGCTGACAAGATTTGCGCCAAAGATGAAAACCTTTGAGCCGAAGACCTCGAACCGAAGGGCCGGGTTCGGCGCAAGGTGCGGCACTGATGCGGCATCGCCTGTCCAGATCATGCTCTTCGCGCCAGAGAGAACCGAAATCAGACCGACTGTTATCATGATCATTGCAAAGTTCGATTGCCCCAAGAGGGGGCGCATCAGGAACCGCTCGATCAGGCGCGCCAGAAGTGCAGATCCGATGATGGCGCAGATCAGCCCAAACACGATCCGCGGCAGTTTCTCGAGCCAGGCCAGCCAAGCGGCTTCGGGCGAGAACATCTGCGCGCTGGCTTTTGCTTCGACCAACCAGGCAGGCGTGAACAAAAGGTCCGGAAACCATGGCGCAGCAGGCAAGAGGACGGCGAAGGTGTAGTACAGATACGCGCCGATCATGATGACATAGCCATGCGCAAAATTCACAACCCGCGTCGCCTTATAGATTGCGACGATCCCCAACGCGATCAGCGCATAGATCGCGCCCGACATCAGCCCATTGATCGCAAACTGCAAAAACTGACCCATTATGCTGCCTGCCCCAAATAGGCGTCGATGACGGCTTGGCTCTGCGCGATTTCCGCGGGCGTGCCCTGTGCAATTTGCTGTCCAAAATTCAGCACGACGACTTGCGAGCAGATATCCATGACCATGTGCATGTCATGCTCGACCAACAAAATGGTGGTGCCGAATTGTTCTTGAACGTCCAGAATGAACCGCGCCATGTCTGCGGTTTCCTCGCGGTTCATGCCCGCGACCGGCTCGTCCAACAACAGCAGTTTCGGCTTCATCGCCAGGGCGCGGCCCAGCTCGACGCGCTTTTGCAACCCATAGGGCAGCGCCGTAATCGGAGCCTTGCGCACATGGTCGATTTCCAGAAAGTCGATAACGCGCTCTTCCAGATCGCGCCGCAATTCCAACTCTTCTTTCTGGGCGGATCCAAAATACCGCAGCGCCGACCAGACATTGGCGTTCAGGCGCGTATGGCAGCCCAATTTGATGTTGTCCAAGACAGTCATGCCACGAAACAGAGCGATGTTCTGAAAGGTGCGCGCAATGCCCAGTGCGGCACGGGCATCAGGTTTTAGGGCAGAGACATCCTGCCCTTCGACACGCACGCGACCGGTGTCTGGCTTATAAAAGCCGGAAATCACGTTGAACAAAGAGGTTTTACCAGCGCCGTTTGGCCCGATGATACCGGTGATCTCTCCGGGGGAGGCCTCAAAGCTGACACCCTGCAGCGCACGGACACCACCGAAGGACAATTGAATGTCTTCTACCTTTAACAAAATATCCCTCCCGATGCCGGCGCGCCTGAAGGGGCGTTTGGCATATTGACTTTAGGCTAAATTACCTGACTATAAAGTCAAGTCTGCGACTTTCACTTCCGAAACGAGGGACTATGGTGCGGCCCGAACAATCCGAATCCACAGCCGGGGGATCTATGCCAAAGGGTGGCGCGCAAGGCGCGACAACAACCTCTCCGTTCAAGCGAGATGCCCTGCGCATGCGCAAGGTGGACTATATTCGACAGGTCGCCAGCGATCAGTTCAATCGCAAAGGATTTGACGCGACTTCGCTGGATGATGTCGCGGATATCATTGGGATTTCAAAGCCTTCGATCTACTACTACTACAAGAATAAATCCGAGCTTTTGCTGGATTGCTACACGCGCACCCTGGACATCTGCGAAGCGCTGGCGGACGAAGCGCAGGCGCGTGGCGGCACGGCACTGGACAAGTTGTGCTTCTTCACCCGCGAGCTGATCTATCTGAATTGCGCCCACGGCTCGATTGCTATCGTCAGCGAAATCAGCTCGGTCCCAGAGGCCATGGTCGACGCGCTGCGCAAAAGAAACACGGCCCTCACCGAAAAACTGCTCAAGATGACCAAAGACGGAGTCGCCGACGGCTCGATGCGGGCCAATATCGGCAAGCCAACGATCTATTTCATCATGGGCGGCGTGAACTGGATCCCCCGCTGGCACCGTGAAGACGGATCCATGACGCCAGATGCTTTGGCGGATTCATACACAGAATTTCTGATGCACGGGGTTGCGGCGGAATAGGCGGTCGGTTCCGGCGCATTTGACGGAGCCTAGTACAGCATGGCGACCCCGGTAGGATTCGAACCTACAACCTGCCCCTTAGGAGGGGGCTGCTCTATCCAGTTGAGCCACGGGGCCGTTGGGGGTGTCTTACTCTAGTGCGCTGCGCCGTACAATTCGGTTGCGCCTCGAGAACAGTCTTCGCTTACATTGCTCAACTCGAATGTGTTTTTCTTGCTTAATTTTGCAGTGAGTGGAAGTATCGCGCCGTTAATGAGTGGCAATTCCAAGAACGCAAGTTGGGGCTTCGGGGGGAAGAATGAGACGAGTATTGATGTTGGCTGCCTTGGTATGCAGCTTTTCTGGCATGGCGCGGGCCTTTGATGTGACCGGCGGGCATGTCGGGTTTCAGTTTGGTGCCCTTAGTGTAAATTCTGCGCCCCTCAGTGGGGAAAACACGGCAGTGTCTGGTGGCGTCGATATGGCGTTTGGTCCAGACTTCAGCCTGTCCGTTGCCCTTAACGCGATGAATCCACCGATTTTGCTGGGTGCCGGCGATGCGAATGTGCTGTCGATGCAAGGTACGTATCAGGTGTCGGATGCGGTTGCGCTGGGGGTGTTTGCTGATCGCTATTGGGCGCGCGGGTCTACGTTTTCAACGCAGATCATTACGCATTTTGGGGTCGAGGCGACGGCCCAGATCGATCCCTTCAGCATCACGGCCTTTGTCGCGCGCGGACGCAATCAAGTGGGCGTGACGTCCGATGCTTATGGCATCGATGCGGGGCTGACCTTGGACAACGGCTTTGATTTTTCGCTGTTTTATCGCAACGAAGACGTCGCGGGGCTGACCGCGCGTCAGTATGGAGTCCATATGGGCTATCTGATTTCGCGCGGATCAGCGACGCCGGTTTATATGACCGCTTCTGTGGCAAATGCCGATTTCACGTTCGGTGAAAACCGCCTATTCCATCTTGGGATCACCATCCCACTGGGCAATAGCCGGCCTAAGGGCGCGCGCTTTTTCCATCGTCATTCTCCAGAGGTTGATATCTTCAGCTATGTCGGTCGAGACACCTCGCCTTGCACTTGCCCCTAGCTTCAGAGACGATTGCAGGGTTTAAAGCGCGTTTGAGGACTTCAAACCCATAGAAATAGCGGCTACACCCAACAGCGACTTTTGCCTGTTGGGACTGTACTATGTCGATGAATAGCTTTGGCCATCTTTTCCGCGTCACCACTTGGGGGGAAAGCCATGGCCCTGCGCTGGGCGCAACCGTTGACGGCTGCCCGCCCAATGTCGAGATTTCGCCCGAGATGCTGCAGGTGTGGCTGGACAAGCGTCGCCCTGGGCAGAACAAAAACACCACGCAGCGCAACGAGCCGGATGCGGTCAAAATTCTGTCGGGCGTGTTTGACGGAAAATCCACCGGCACGCCTATTCAACTGATGATCGAGAACACCGATCAGCGCAGCCGCGATTATGGTGAGATTTCCCAGACGTTCCGTCCGGGTCATGCGGATATCACCTATCACCAGAAATACGGCAATCGCGACTATCGCGGCGGCGGGCGCAGCTCGGCGCGAGAAACTGCGGCGCGGGTGGCTGCGGGCGGTGTTGCGCGCGAAGCGATCAAGGCTCTGGTGCCCGGATTGGAAATCAAAGGCTATATGACCAAGATGGGCGCGATGGAAATTAATCGCGACAGCTTTGACTGGGACGCTATTGATCAGAACGACTTCTGGATCCCACAGGGAGCAGAAGACGCGCAGAAATGGGAAGACTATCTGCAGGCGCTGCGCAAGAATCACGACTCGGTGGGTGCTGTGATTGAGGTTGTGGCGCGGGGTGTGCCTGCGGGGATCGGCGCGCCGATCTATGGCAAGCTCGACACTGATCTGGCGGCGGCCATGATGTCTATCAACGCGGTTAAGGCTGTTGAGATCGGCGAGGGCATGGCGGCAGCGGGGCTGAAAGGCTCTGAGAATGCGGACGAAATTTTCCTCGGTGAGGACGGTCACCCGGTTTATTCCTCCAACCATTCCGGCGGCATTCTTGGCGGTATTTCCACAGGACAGGACGTCGTGGTGCGGTTTGCCGTTAAACCGACGTCTTCGATTTTGACTCCGCGCAAGTCCATTCGCATCGACGGCAGCGCAACCGAGGTCATCACCAAAGGACGTCACGACCCATGTGTCGGCATCCGCGCGGTGCCGGTGGCCGAAGCGATGATGGCCTGTGTCATACTGGATCACCTGTTGCTGCACCGTGGTCAGGTCGGCGAGAACCAAGGTCAGATCGGCTGATGCAAGCGCTTCGCGCCCAGCTGCGCGCAATCATCAAGCGCGAGATGGAGCAGGATCCGGCGCATGACATTGCGCATCTGGATCGGGTCTGGGCCAATGCGCATCGCATTGCCACGTCGGAGGACAACGTAAACCTGCGGGTATTGCTGGCGGCGGCGTATTTCCACGATTTGGTCAACCTGCCCAAAGATGCGCCAAACAGGTCCGAGGCCTCGACGCTGTCCGCCGTCAAAGCCGCGCCGTTCCTGCAGGATCTGGGCTATACGCCGGATGAGATCACAGCCGCCCAGCATGCGATTGCCGCGCATAGTTATTCCGCAGGAATTGCGCCCGAAAGCTTTGAGGCCGAAATCCTAAGAGATGCGGATCGGCTGGATGCGCTGGGGGCCGTTGGGATCGCGCGTACGTTCATGGTAGCGGGCACGATGGGGCGGCCGCTTTTGGATCCAAACGATCCTTTTGCTGCGGCGCGTCCCTTGGATGACCAGCTTTGGTCAATCGACCACTGGCACCTAAAACTGCTTCAGCTGCCACGTGAAATGGTCACCGAAAAAGGGCGCAAGATCGCGGCAAAACGAGCGCGGTTGATGCTGGCATATCTCAGGCAATTGGCCAAAGAGATGGACACCGAGCTTCCCGACCATTGGGCCGAGCTTTTGACGTGATCGACATCCTCTATATCGTTTTGCCAATTTATCTGGCGATTACGTTGGGGTTTGGCCTGGTAAGACTAAAAGCATTCAGCCCAGAGGATATGAAAAGCCTTGGGCGGTTCGTGTTGAATGTGGCGTTTCCTGCCTTGATCTTTCACGCAATGGCGACGCGACCCTTGGCGGATGTTCTGAACACGGATTATATGCTGGCCTATGCCGTGGCGGGGCTGGGGATTTTGGGGGTTTCCTATGGGCTGTTCACCAGCCTGGGATGGGATGCCCGAACCCGAGCCGCTGGGGTGATGGGGGCAAGCTGTCCGAACAATGGGTTCGTCGGATATGCGTTCTTTTTGTTGACGATGCCCGATTTGGCGCCGGTCATTCTGGCGCTGAACCTGTTGGTTGAAAATCTGCTGATTGTGCCCATTTGCCTGATGCTGTTGCGCGGTGCAGAAGCATCGGGCCACGGCGGGATCGCGCGGCTGGCACGCATCTTTTGGTCTGTTCTGAAGATGCCTTTGATTGTCGCCTTGATCCTCGGCACGTTGGTTAACCTTTCGGGCGTGCAGTTGCCGGTATCTGTGATGACCTTCGTTGGCATCCTTGCTGCCTCGGCAAGCGCCTTGGGATTGGTCGTGATCGGAGGATCACTGGCCTCTTTGCCGCGCGGGACCAATCTGTCTCAGGCGTTTCTGGTGACGGTCGGGAAAATCCTGATCTTTCCTGCAATCGCCTTTCTGAGCGTGACGGCGCTGAGCGGTCTTGGCGTTCTTGTGTTAGACGACACCATGCGCGCGGCCTTGGTTCTGTCGGCCTCGATGCCGACGTTCACGATCTTTGTGGTCTTTGCCCAGCGTCTGCAAATGGAAGGCTTTGCCAGTCTGGTTCTGTTGGGCACGACGACAAGCGCCTTTGTATCCCTGAGCCTTATTCTGGTTTGGATGACCTGACCTCTTGCCTTTCCAACCAGTGAGGCGCATGGTCAGGGCACACTCCAAAGGACAATTTTATGGCCTCAAGTCGCGGTATCCTGTTCAAGGTGGTCGCCTTGTTTCTATTCTCGATTATGGCGTCTTTGATCAAGGCTTCGGCGGCGCATGTCCCGGCCTATCAGGCGGTGTTTTTTCGGTCCTTTTTTGCGATGCCCGTGATTTTGATCTGGCTGGCGCAGCGCCATGATCTGCGCACTGGTTTGAAAACCAAAAACCCGCTCGGGCATCTTTGGCGCGGTCTTATTGGGACGACGGCCATGGCAATGGGGTTTTCGGCGCTGGGCATTCTGCCTTTGCCAGAGGTCACGGCAATCGGCTTTGCCGCGCCCCTGTTTACCGTCATCTTGGCCGCGTTGCTGCTGGGCGAGCGATTTCGCCTGTTCCGGCTGGCGGCTCTGGCCATTGGTCTGGTGGGGGTCGTTATCATCATCGCGCCTCGGCTGACGGTGTTTGACCTTGGCGGGGTCGAAGGAGTCTTGCTGATGGGTGCCTTGCTTGCGCTGGGCTCGGCCTTTTTGCGGGCGCTTGCGATGGTGCATGTGCGGCGTCTGGTCAAGACCGAGGAAACCGCAGCGATTGTGTTTTACTTCTCCCTGACAGCAACCTGCGCGTCGCTAGCGACCATTCCTTTTGGCTGGGTCTGGCCAGAACCCAGAGAGTTCATCTTTTTGATTTCAGCCGGGCTGGTTGGCGGAGTTGCGCAGATTTGTCTGACGACAGGCTATCGCTATGCACAGGCCAGCACTCTGGCGCCGTTTGACTATGTGTCGATGTTGTTTGCGCTGGTGATCGGCTATTTCATCTTTGCCGAAGTGCCGACGGCCGCGACGCTGTTTGGTGCAGCGATTGTGATTTTTGCGGGCATTCTGATCATCTACCGCGAACACAAACTGGGTCTTGTGCGCGGCAAAGCCCGTCCGACTATGACCCCACAGGGCTAACAAAAAAGCCGGGCGCGGGGCCCGGCTTTGATGTGAAATCTTTGGGAGGGCTTAGGCGCGCACCAGCGCCTCATAGCTTTCCGCGATGTCGCGTGTGATGTCGCCAACCTCGAATGTGTGCTCACCAATCTGCCCGACAGGCGTCACTTCGGCGGCGGTGCCTGTCAGCCAGCACTGCTCAAAGGTGCCAAGCTCTTCGGGCATGATGTGACGTTCATGCACGGTCAGGCCTTTTTCTTTCAGCATCTCGATGATGGTCTGGCGCGTGATACCGTTCAGGATCGCATCAGGGATTGGGGTGTGCACTTCGCCGTCTTTGACGAAGAAGACATTTGCGCCGGTCGCCTCGGCAACATAGCCGCGATAGTCATAAAACAGCGCGTCCGAGCATCCTTTGGCTTCGGCAGCGTGTTTGGACATGGTGCAGATCATGTATAGGCCAGCGGCTTTAGCAGCGGTTGGGATCGTCTCGGGTGATGGACGTTTCCACTTTGCGATGTCCAGCTTTGCGCCTTGGAACTTCGCGTCCCCGTAATAGGCGCCCCATTCCCACACGGCGACGGCCACGCGGACAGGGTTCTTGGAAGAGGCGACGCCCATGTCGTCGCCCGCGCCACGCCATGCAACAGCGCGCACATAGGCGTCAGACAGGCCGTTGGCCTCTAGTGCCGCGTATTTCGCAGCTTCGATTTCCTCGACAGTGTAAGGGATCGGCATGTCCAGCATCTCGCCGGATTTCAGCAGCCGTTCGGAATGCTCGACGCTTTTGAAGATTTTGCCGTTATAGGCCCGCTCACCTTCAAAGACCGAGCTTGCATAGTGCATGGCGTGGCTCAGAATGTGGACGTTTGCAGAACGCCAATCCACCAGTTCGCCGTCCAGCCAGATCTTGCCGTCGCGATCATCATATCCACCTGCCATGAGACACCTTCCCTTGTCTTGAGCTTAAAACTCTTTCATTTACGTCCGATCCGGTCATAAATGACTCCAAAACTGGAAATCGCTACCAATTCACTCTTGGAGTGTCAACAAGGCTGACGTACTGTTGGTGGCAGGCTTGCAAAGATAAGAACGGGTCAAAGACTATGGGCGACAGTTACGGCGGAGAAAGCCTGCTTTTTCTGACTGACGAGCAACTTCGTCAGGGAATCGAGGCGATGTATTTCGCGTATCGAGGTTTTACCGCAGACCCTGACCGCATTTTGGCGACAATGGCCTATGGGCGGGCGCACCACCGGGCAATCCATTTTATCAACCGCGCGCCGGGAACCACCGTTACGAATTTGCTGGATATTCTGGGCGTCACAAAACAGTCTCTCAATCGTGTTTTGCGTACCTTGATCGAAGATGGTCTGGTCGAGAGTCATGTGGGCAAGACCGACAAGCGGGAACGCAATTTATTTCTGACCGAAGAGGGCGTGGCCCTTGAGGCGCGACTGTCTGATGCACAGCGCGTGCGGATGCGGGCGGCCTATCGCGATGCAGGCCCAGAGGCGGTCGCCGGATTTCGACGGGTGCTTGAAGCCATGATGGACACCGAGATGCGTCGCAAGAATGATACCTTAAGGGATAGGGGAGCATGATGGACCTAGAGCCACATCTGCTGATCGTCGATGACGATGAGCGCATACGGGGATTGTTGCAGAAATTTCTGATGCGGAATGGGTTTCTGGTGTCTGCTGCCCGAGATGCTGCGCATGCGCGGCGGATCCTGTCTGGCCTTGAATTTGATATGATCGTTCTGGACGTGATGATGCCCGGCGAAGACGGGGTCAGCCTGACCCGCGCGATCCGTGAAACCTCGAAGACGCCGATCATGCTGCTGACCGCCAAAGGCGAGACCGAAGATCGCATCACCGGGCTTGAGGCCGGTGCAGATGATTATCTGAGCAAGCCGTTTGAACCCAAAGAGCTCTTGCTTCGGATCAACGCAATTTTACGCCGGATGCCAGAGAAAACCGAAGCGGATCTGGTGCCCAAAGTTCTGAACCTTGGCCCGATCCGCTATGACATCGAACGCGGAGAGATGTGGCAGGGGGATACACCTGTGCGGCTGACCGCGACGGAAAACCAGCTGATGAAGATCTTTTCGGCCTGCCCGGGCGAGCCGGTCAGTCGCGCGAAGCTGGTCGAAGACCTTGGACGCGATCGCGGACAGGCGCAGGAGCGGGCGGTGGACGTGCAGATCACCCGGTTGCGGCGCAAAATCGAAACGGATCCAAAGCAACCACGCTATCTGCAGACGGTGCGCGGTGCGGGCTATATGCTGGCCCCTGACTAGGGCCGGACGTGAGGTCGCCGCAGGCGCGGCGAGGCCTTCGGCGAGAGTATTTTGGACAAGATGAAAGGGGCGCGCGTGTCGACTGCGGTTTATTTCCATGAAGACGGTCTGAACCATGTGACCCCTGCGGGCCATCCCGAGCAGGTGGCGCGACTTGAGGTGATTTCAGCGGCTCTTGATGCAATCGATGGGCTGGATCGGCGCAGTGCGCCGTTGTGTAAGGATGCTGACATTCTTTTGTGTCATCCGCAGTCTCATCTGAATGCGATCTTGTCGGCTGCACCTGCGCGGGGGTCGGTGGCCGTGGCTGCGGATACGCATTTGTCACCGGGTTCGGTCGCGGCGGCGCGTCGTGCGGTTGGCGCCAATTGGGCTGCGGTGGATGCGGTGCTGGCAGGGGACGTTCAGAACGCCTTTGTTGCGATGCGCCCGCCGGGCCATCACGCGGAACAGGAAACGCCGATGGGGTTTTGTCTGTTTGGCAATGTGGCCATCGCTGCGAAACATGCGATGGAGCGTCATGGGCTGACCCGGGTCAGTATCGTTGATTTTGATGTCCATCACGGCAATGGCAC
>NZ_CAXREH010000101.1:0-16552 GCF_964229375.1 Cognatishimia sp. | reverse complement strand
TCACTATGGCTGGCGTAATGAATTCCTGTCGATCTTTCCCAATGCCGTTCGCATTCGGGTTGTTGACAGCCCGGATGCTACGTTCATCCCGTGGACGAATATCATTATCCTGACGATCTTTGCGGCGATCTTCTGGTCAATTCGCGTGCGGTGGGTGCGCTTTCGCCGCGCCCGTATCGATCCGGTGATCGAAGACGTCGGCGACAGCCTTGCCGATGCCGGAGATTCCATTGCGGAAAGCCGGGGGCGTCTGCGTGGATGGATAGACCGGATGCGCGGGAAATAACCCCGCGCATCGCAATCAGAAATCGCGACTGATCAGGAAATCTGCGCTCAGATTCACGCTGCGATAGCTTGAAATCCCCGCTTCGCCAAAGCCTGTCAAAAGCCAGGCGTCTCCCAGCGGGTATTCGACACGCCCTGACACGAACGCCCGCGCTTCAAGGGCGCTGTCGTGATCGCTAAAGCTTCCGTTTGCGGCTCCGATGGTGACGTTGACCGGATCTCCCCAGTATTTGCGCAGCTGCACGCCTGCGGACATGTCAAACGGGATCGGGCTGTCCAGCGTGGTCCAACTGAGCTTTGGCGTCAGGCTGGCAACATGCGAGGTCCGCGCGGCGAAGGTTGCGTTGTTGGTCGCCCCAGTTTCGCTATAGCCGTCCGTGCGCAAACCAACATAGCCCAGGCTGAGGTCCATCATCAGGCCCGGCTGAAGGCGTCGGGCATAGCTGACAGACGGGGCGACAAAGCTTTGGTCATAGCTTGAGGTTGCCGTTTCCCAACCCCCGGCGATGGTGTTGTTCTGAATATGGCGCTGGGCTGCGTTACCTGTGCGACCGGTGGCGATGGTCCAGTTCAGATCCGCGCCGTTCAGATCGAAAGTCCCGTAAAGACCCGCGACGACGGTTTCGCTGTCGGTTTCAAAGCTGTTGGCCTTCTTGGCACGCGCGTCATTTACACCAGCAAAGACCCCCAATCCATCAGACAATGCAAGCCCCGCGGTGATCTGGGCACCCCGTGTTGTGTATCCCGCGCTATTGGAAGATTTCAGCCCCAGAGCGAAATCAGTCGAGAGCTGGACCCAGGGGCCAAATCCCGTCGGCGTCAGCCCCTGCGTGGCGACATCATTGCGACCCGCGCGCGATTGGCCCTGCGCTGTTGTGTGCAGGCTCGTCGCCGTATTCGCAGCCTGCGCCATTCCGTTGAAGCTCTGGTCAAGGTTCAGAGCAAAGATCGTGTTTCCGTCTTGCAGATAGGCGTTACGGGCCGAGGTGATCGTCGTTGGGTTGCCGCCGTCTGTCGTGAAGGCCGCGTTGAACCCTGCGCCGATGTTCAGGGTGCTGTTGGCCCCGTCAAAGCTCATGAGACCTTCTGTGCGCGAGCCAAAGATCAGGTTCAGGGTGGAATTGTCGCCGTTCAGATCAAACGAGTCAGACCCGCCCACCACGACACCAGAGGTGGTCACAACCACGCCCGCGCCACTGGTTTCAATCGCATCGCGCACGGCTGTTATGGTGCCGGTGTTGGTGATGACGTCATTATCGCCCGAGGTGTCGATCCCGTCGTCATTTGCCGTGATGGTGCCGCTGTTCACAACAATCGCGCCGTCTCCAAACAGGTAAATGCCGTCTGCGGTCGTTGTGATCGTGCCGGTGTTGGTGATGCGAGAATTCGCTCCGTTCACGGCAATGCCGTCGATGCCAGCGGTAATTGTGCCATTGTTGGTGACCGTGGTATTCGGCCCAACCACGTTCACCCCGTCAAAGTGCGACGACGAGATGATGTTGTTGTTGATGATCGTGTTGTTGGTCCCCAGAAACGAGACGCCGCTAAAGGCCACGGGGCCACCCAGTGGAAAGGTCGGGGCGACCGCGTTGGTCGCCGACAAGGTGCCATTGTTGGTCAGAGTGAAGTAGTCGACTTCGTTTGACACAGCATCAAAGACGGTGACCTGAATAGAGCCTGTCGACGTGATCGTCATCGTGTCGTGGTCATCATATCCAATGCCCGCATTGGTGACCGTTTCGGCGGTGCTCACTGTAAAGTCTTCTGCAACGGCTGCGGTTGCAAAAGTGGCGCTCACGACAGCGGCTGCGATCGGTTGATGTTTTTGACCAAGGGTCATCCAAGGGCTCCGGAATTTATTGGATAGGCAGACCATTGGATTAGGGCGAGTCGCAGGCCAAGGTCCACGCAACTAAAGTTATATGGTCGGGTGTGTCAGCGAAGCCGGTGCAAATGTGTCACAAATGTGGCGGCCATTGTATCCACCTTGGAAACGACAACTCTTTCAGGTGGTTGCGTGCGATGCATATCGGCTTTGCGCGCAGACCCCTAGCCCGCGACTGCCTTGAGACGTATCAGCCAGGCATCGCACCGACTGCGCAAAAGGATTAGCTCAATGACCAAGATTACCACTGTGATCGCCACAGCATTCGCCAAAATCACACGCGTCGCAAAGTCTTCACAGGCTTGCGATCACTGGACAGATTATCTGCACACACCGTCCAAATAAACGCCAAGGCGTCACACACAAAAAAGCCCGCGTCAGACGCGGGCTTTTTGTTTTGGATCATCGCATCCCGTAATAGAGACCGACCGTGTGCTCTGCTTCGGCAAAGAACAACCACCGCGATGTTGCAACGCCTGCGATGTGGCTGAGGACAGCCAGCAGAGCAAAAACATGGCCAAGATAGGTGGACAGCAACAGGATCGGCACGCCAGCCATCAGGATCACCGAAATCACCCGCAATTTCTGCGCGTGTTTGCGTCCGACGACGTGGATGAATTCCTTCATCAGATAGTTTGGTGACGTATGTGGATGCGCCACGGACCGGACGGTTCCAAGGCTGCCAAGCCCCGTGGCGGTTTCCAACGTGCTGCCGCGCTCGGCGAAGGCTTTGTCGCCGCGGACCCACCACATGATCTGGACCGCAGTGGTCACCAGCAAAAGCGTGATTGCGATCGACACACGGCCGGTCAGCAAGGCACCACCTGTCAACGCGTAGGACAGATACAGCAACGAAGTCAGGGGCGTGTTCCAACGTGGGATCGTGGCCAGCTGGCCATAGATCATCGACGTTGTGTAAACCGTCAACAGGCTCAGCGCCGCGCCGATCCAACCAAGAACCGGCAGATGCATGCCGAAGAAAATCAACGCGGCTGCGTAGATCCCCATGACGCAAAGTGCGGCCACGGCGCAAACGCCTTCGCGCGACAACCAGCTGGTGCGCCACTGAGTAAAGGCCTTAAGCGCGCGTTCTGGATGGCCTAGGTGGAAGGTCGAAGACACCAATCCCCCGACGGCCAAAGCATAGGCGATGAAAAAGAACGCGAAAGCCACCCAACCTTTTGCAGGGGTCGCATCGATGCCAAGCCATGCAAGCATGCCAAAGCCAATGCCCGAAAGCGTTGTAAAGATAATAACTGAAGGGGCCGGATGCATCAGTTTGTCTCCTTATCGCCGGGAAGTTTGGATAGTTGTTTGTCCAGCCACCCCAAAAAGCCAGCGGACTCCTCGGCCACAGGGGCAAGGAACGGCGCCAGCACGTTTTCATCGCTGTCCCAGGTGTCCTTGGGGCGTGGCGGCAGGTATTTGTTGACCGGTGCGGTGTTCAGCTCTGGCATAAGGTCCATGCCGCCGCGCTCGGCCGTCAGTTTTGAGACGTTTGACTCTGGATCCGCAAAATCCCCGAAATGCCGTGCGCCTGCTGGGCAGGTGCGCACACAAGCCGGGATCTGGTCTTCTTCGGGCAGGTTTTCGTTATAGATCCGGTCGACGCAAAGGGTGCATTTCTTCATCACGCCCTCGGCTTGGTCCAGCTCGCGTGCGCCGTATGGGCAGGCCCAGGCACACAGACCACAGCCGATGCAGCTTGTCTCGTTCACCAGAACGATGCCGTCTTCGGCACGCTTATAGCTGGCGCCCGTCGGACAGACCGTGACACATGGCGCGTTTTCGCAGTGTAGGCAGGATTTTGGGAAGTGCACCGTCTTGGCGGTTTCGCCGGGGCTTGTGACCTCATAGCTGTGCACCCGGTTCAGGAAGGTGCCCATCGGCTCGTCGCCATAGGGGTTCTGATCCGAGAGCGGCGCGCCGTAGTTTTCGGTGTTCCAGCCTTTGCAGGAAATCACGCAGGCGTGGCAGCCAACGCATGTGTCCAGATCGATGACAAGGCCGAGTTTCTTTTCGGTGGATTGGGGAAGCGTTGTCATTTGCCTACCTTCCATTCAAGCGTTTCAGGGCCTTGGTCAACCGGTGATCCAAGCGGCTTCATTGCGGGTTGGGCTTCGGCAGGGGCATCGACCCGTTCGATTTTGACGCGCAGGTCGAACCACGCAGCCTGGCCTGTAATCGGGTCGGAATTGGCCCACCTCAGCCCGTCGCCTTTGGGCGGTAGCAGTTCGTGGATAAGGTGGTTCAGCAAAAAGCCCTCGCGCGCTTCGGGCGCATCTTCGGACAGCGCCCATGCGCCTTTGCGTTTGCCGATCGCGTTCCATGTCCAGACGGTGTTTTCATTCAACGCCGCTTGCAGCGCCACTGGCACCGTGATCGAGCCATGCGTCGAAGTCACCCGCGCCCAGTCGCCTTCTTTGAAACCATGTTCGTCCCAGAGTTTCTGCGGCACATACAGTGGGTTCTTGCCATGCAACTGGCGCAGCCAGGCATTCTGTGTACCCCAAGAGTGATACATCGCCATTGGACGCTGAGTCAGCGCGTGGATCGGGAATTCCTTGGTGTCCACAGCTTGCTCTTCGAAGGGCTCATACCAGATTGGCAGCGGATCCATGACCTCTTTCAGCCGGTCTTTCAGGTGTTCGGGCGGCACGCGGTCGCCATGGCCTTCGGCCGCGCGCTGGAATTTGCGCATTGGCTCGGAATACAGCTGGAACAAATAGGGTTGCGGACTGTCATAGAGCCCAAGATCCACGGCCCAGTCCTGATAGGCGTTGTTCCACGGTTTGTAATACGCGGCCTCGCTTGGGACATGGTGAACATGGAAGCCGCCGTTTTCGATATAGGCGTCCATCTGATCCGGGTTCACATCGCCGCGGCCCGTTTTGTCACCCTCTTCACCACGCCAGCCAGACAGAGGCCCGATCCCGGGTTTACGCTCGTGGTTGACGATATAGTCGGCATAGTCTTTCCACTTGGGCGACCCGTCTTCTTTGACAAAGGCAGGCAGGCCAATTCTGGCGCCCAGTTCGATCAGAACAGACTGAAAGCCGCGTACGTCGCGGTCGGGTTCGATCACAGGCCAGCGGATCGCATCCGCTGCACCATCGGCCTCGCAGATCGGACGATCCAAAAGCGAGATACAGTCATGGCGCTCCAGATAGGTGGTATCGGGCAGGATCAGGTCAGCATAGGCCACCATTTCCGAGCTGTAGGCATCAGAATAGATAATGCGTGGAATGCGATAGCCGCCGCTGTCATTGCGCGCGGTCAGCATCTCGATCACACCCGAGGTGTTCATCGACGAGTTCCACGACATGTTGGCCATATACATAAACAGCGTGTCGATCGGGTAGGGATCCTGCGCATAGGCGTTTGAGATCACCATATGCATCAGCCCGTGAGCACTCATCGGGTTTTCCCAAGAAAACGCCTTGTCGATCCGTTGCGGAGTGCCGTCGGAGTCCAGCAAAAGATCCTCTGGTCCGCGCGGGAAACCCAGGTGCGGGCCGTCCAGCGGCTTGCCAGGGCGACGGTCGCCATGCGGTGTCGGATGGGCTTCGACGGGCTTTGGATAGGGTGGTTTAAAGCGGAAGCCACCAGGCGTTTCGACGGTGCCCAGCAGGATTTGCAACACATGCAGAGCGCGACAGGTTTGGAACCCGTTGGAGTGCGCGGAAATCCCGCGCATCGCGTGCATCGAGACCGGGCGGCCGGTCATTTTGCTGTGGGTGTTGCCGCGGAAGTCCGTCCATTCGCGATCAAGTTCGATGGCTTCGTCAAACGCCACGCGCGCCAGTTCGGCGGCAATGGTCTTGATCTTTTGGGCCGACACGCCTGTTGCTTCGGCAACGGCTTCGGGTGCGTATTTCGGGTCCAGATATTTCTCGGCCATCAGGGCCATAACTGTGCGATGGCCTTCGTGTGTGGCCGACAGGTCGGGTTGCACGTCTTTTTGATCAAAAGGCGTTAGCTTGCCGGTGACACGGTCCACCACCAAAGGCTTGTCGTCTTTGTCACGCAAGAACAGCCCGGTGTCCTTGTCGATCAGGACCGGTGCATTGGTGAACTGCGCCAGATAGTCCAGATCGATCTTACCGGCCTTCATCAGTTCATGGACCAGAGCCAGAATGAACAAACCGTCCGTACCAGGTGTGATGCCGACCCATTCGTCCGCAACCGCGTTATAGCCGTTGCGTACTGGGTTCACGCCGATGACTTTGGCACCGCGCGCTTTAATTTTGCCGATGCCCATTTTAATCGGGTTGGAATCGTGGTCTTCGGCGACGCCAAACAGCATGAACAGTTTGGTGTGGTCCCAATCCGGCTGGCCAAACTCCCAGAATGCGCCGCCCATCGTATAGATGCCGCCCGCGGCCATATTCACCGAGCAAAAACCGCCATGCGCCGCATAGTTCGGGGTGCCAAAGTGCTGCGCCCAGAAGGAGGTAAAGCTTTGTGACTGGTCGCGGCCGGTAAAGAACGCCAGCTTATGCGGCGCTGTTTCATGCAGCTCTGTAAGCCAGCCAACAGCGGTGCTGAGCGCTTCTTCCCAGCTGATCTCTTGGTATTCGCCAGAACCGCGCGGCCCGACCCGTTTCAAAGGTTTACGCAGGCGCGAGGGGGCGTTGACCTGCATGATCCCCGCAGAGCCTTTGGCGCAAAGCACACCTTGGTTAACAGGGTGGTCACGGTTGCCCTCGATATAGGCGACCTTGCCGTCTTTCATGTGGACGTTGATCCCGCAGCGGCAGGCGCACATGTAGCATGTGGTCTTGCGGATTTCGTCTGAAACCTTGGGGGATGTGTCGATGTCAGGTTGCTTGAATGGCATCTGGCTTCCTTTTCCTATACCGAGGTCAGCTGTGCGTCGTGACCGAGGGTCAGGCGCTGGAATGGTGTGGAATGTGTCATGTCGGGGCAGGCTCCGTCTTTGTGGTCTTGCCGGTGGACGGGGCCGCGAGGCGGGTCGATGGCAAAGCGATGTGGGTATATTTTCTGGGACGGATCATTGCTATGGGACAAAATCCCAATTCAGCCCGATTTACCATAACTTTTTTCAGACGGGATTGGGCCCGGCGTGCCGAGGTCCGCGTGTCATGCCGAGGTGCTGACGCAGGTTTGCCGTATTGATGCAGTCGCAGGCTGCCGACCTGGCCGCAAACCGGTGGGTTAGCCGCCTGATTGCTGCACAAGTGATCTGGTTCGGGTTTGGCGAACCTTAAGGGTGCGCGCCCGTAAGTTTTTCGACGAAGTCGCGTGCGAGGGGGCAATGTGGATGGCTGCCCCATACAAATTGACCCTGCCGAATCGTGCCAAGAGCGTGTTGCGGCCCCCATTATGCCTGCGCCTTTTGCAGCGATTGCAGAACCGTCACTGCGATAATCTGTACGATGTCGCTGGAGGTGCAGCCACGAGACAGATCGTTGGCCGGTTTCGCAAGGCCTTGCAGGATAGGACCAATGGCCGTGTATCCGCCCACGCGCTCGGTGATTTTATAGGCAATATTGCCCGCATCCAACGTCGGAAAAACCATCACATTTGCGCGGCCCGCAGCGGGTGACTGCGGCGCCTTACGCGCGGCGGTCTCTGAGTTAAATGCCGCGTCAAACTGCAGTTCGCCGTCAACGGTCAGGTCTGGGCGCGTGGTGCGCAGGATTTTGGTGGCCTTTTGCACCTTGTCGACAGCGGAATGTTTGGCACTGCCGAAGGTAGAGAAGGACAGCATGGCGATCACTGGATCTGCGGCCAGCAAAGCATCCGCAGACTTCGCGGCGCTTGCGGCGATCGCGGCGAGTTCTGGGGCTGAGGGATCCACGACAAACCCGCAATCCGCATAGACCATAGCGCGCTGGTTCGCGTCCGCAGTTTCTGGCGGCAACATTAGAAAGAAGGACGACACAAGTTCCGCGTCTTGGGCTTTGCCGATCATTTGCAGCGCTGGGCGGATGATGTCGGCGGTGGCAGCCACGGCGCCACCGACGGTGCCATCTGCAAGCCCCGCATGCACAAGAGCCGCCGCAAACAAAAGCGGATCTTGGATCTGCTGGGCGGCCTTGTCTTTGGTCATGCCCTTGTGTTTGCGTTTCTCGTAAAGCGCCTTGGCCAATGCCGGTGCATGATCCGAGGTTTTGGGATCTTGGATTGCGACGTGTGTCGAGGGCGCAGCGTCGTGCTTGGACAGCTCGGCGCGAATGTCGGCCTCGTCTCCGACCAGAATGATATCGGCCAGCCCCTGCGCTGCGGCGACCAGAGCGGCGGCAACCGTGCGGGGTTCGGACCCTTCGCTGAGGGCGATTGTTGCGCGTGTTTTGGGGGCAAGCGCCTGAAGTTGTTGAACCGGAGTAGACGTCATAGAACGAGCCTTGCGATATTCGCCAATGCAAGGGCCGTCATCAAAGCGATAATGCCTTGCCGAAACCGATGCTGTGGAATGCGTTGAAAAAAGCGGCTGCCCAGCCAGACGCCTGCGCCGATGATGGGTAGGGCGAGGGCGATGCCCAGCCAGATGTCAGGGCCGACCAGACCATTTACCGCCATGACTGGCAGCGCCATCATGTCGATACCGGTGAGGAAGACGATCATCGTGGCGCGAAATACTGCGGGGGGGATGGGCTGTGCCGCCATAAAGCCCGCAATCGGCAGGCCGCCCACGCCCGCACTATTGGCAGTGCCCGATGCGATGCCTGCCAGAATATGGCCTCCGTCATTTACCGGTCGTTTGATCTGCCAGCCGCTGAACAAAAGCGCGCAGAGGCCAAGGATCAGCAGCGAAATCACCAGTCGAGCGGAGGAATCGTCTAGACGCGCCATGATATAGATCGCGGGCACGGTCGCGATGGCTGCGCCGATCAGCATTGTGATGGCACGGCGCCACGCAATGTGCTGAGCAATTCCTTTGGCCTGAAAAATGGTCATCAGGATCTCGCAGGAAAACACCACAGGGATCAGTCGGAGCGGGTTCGTCACAAGCGCAGCGAACAAAACAAAAATCGCAGAAAATCCGAAACCGGACAGCCCACGAATGACAGCCGCCCCAAATAGGGCGGCTGCGAGGAAAACGGCCTCGCCATTTGAGACATCAAATGGCAGAGCGTTCACTTAAGCCTCTTGAGGCTGCATGTCGGCCTTGTCGATGCCGGCAACGCGTACTGGTTTCTTCATCGCGTCGCGACGGAAAGGCTCGCCCAGTTCTTGGTTGATCATGGCTTCGATCAACGTGGTCTTGCCGTTCTTCTGATCTTCGATGGCTTTTGCCAGGGCGTCGGTCAGCTCGTCCATGGTGCGCGCAACAACGCCTTCCAGACCACATGCCTGTGCAATGCCCGCATAGGACACTTGGGTGTCCAGCTCGGTGCCGACGAAGTTGTCGTCAAACCACAGGGTAGAGTTCCGCTTTTCCGCACCCCACTGGTAGTTGCGGAAGACGACTTGAGTGATGGCTGGCCACTCGCCACGACCGATGGCTGTCAGTGCGTTCACCGCGATGCCGAATGCACCGTCACCAGAGAAGCCAACAACAGGGACATCAGGCTTACCGATCTTTGCGCCAACTACGGCTGGCAGACCATAACCGCAAGGGCCGAACAGGCCAGGTGCAAGGTACTTGCGGCCTTCTTCGAAGCTTGGGTATGCGTTGCCGATCGCGCAGTTGTTGCCGATGTCGGACGAGATGATCGCCTCTTTCGGCAGTGCGGATTGGATCGCGCGCCATGCCATGCGTGGGCTCATCCAGTCAGGCTTGTCTGCACGGGCACGCTCGTTCCAGGTGGTGCCTGGATCGTCGTCTTCGTGGTCCATAGAGGACAATTGCTGCGCCCAGCGGGATTTGGTTTCTGCGATCTTGGCTATGCGGTCTGCGCGGCCTTCGTCGCCTGCTGTGCCGGACAGCTGTGCCAGAATGCCATTCGCAACTTTCGCAGCATCGCCGACGATGCCCACGGAAACTTTTTTGGTCAGGCCAATGCGGTCTGCATTGATGTCGACCTGAATGATTTTCGCATCGGCAGGCCAGTAGTCCATGCCATAGCCAGGCAGCGTCGAGAATGGGTTCAAGCGGGTGCCCAGTGCCAGAACGACGTCGGCTTCTTTGATGAGCTCCATGCCGGCTTTCGAGCCGTTATAGCCCAGCGGACCTGCAAACAATGGGTGAGAGCCGGGGAATGCGTCATTGTGCTGGTAACCAACGCAGACTGCTGCGTCCAGGCGTTCTGCCAGGGCCATAGATGCGTCGATGCCACCTGTGGACAGGACCACGCCCGCGCCGTTCAGAATCACGGGGTTCTTCGCTTCGGACAGCATAGCCGCCGCAGCTGCGACAGAGTTCTCACCACCAGAGGAAATTTCGAATTCGATCGGGTCAGGGATCTCGGTGTCGATAACCTGAGTCCACATGTCACGAGGGATGTTCAGCTGTGCAGGCGCAGAGAAGCGTTTTGCTTGCGCGATCACGCGGGTCAGAACTTCGACGACGCGGGATGGGTCGCGCACTTCTTCCTGATAGGCAACCATGTCTTCGAACAGTTTCATCTGCTCGACTTCCTGGAAGCCACCCTGACCGATTGTCTTGTTCGCAGCCTGTGGAGTCACCAGCAGCAGTGGTGTGTGGTTCCAGTAAGCGGTTTTAACAGCGGTCACAAAGTTTGTGATGCCTGGGCCGTTTTGCGCGATCATCATCGACATTTTGCCGGTCGCGCGGGTGTAGCCGTCGGACATCATGCCCGCAGAGCCTTCGTGGGCACAATCCCAGAATGTGATGCCTGCATCAGGGAAGATATCAGAGATTGGCATCATGGCCGAGCCGATAATGCCGAAGGCATGCTCGATGCCGTGGCGTTGTAGAACCTTAACAAAGGCCTCTTCTGTAGTCATTTTCATGGGGGAGTGCTCCGTGGCAGACATAATTTATCCGTGACAGAGTACGCGGCCAGCCTATGTCTCCTGTAGGGCCAGAATGACGGGGCGATAGGTCCAGAAGGTGCTAACCCTCTTTCAGCGCCTGTGCAATCAGCTCGATGCCTTCGGGAATCCGGTTTGTGTTGATCGAAGAATAGGCCAATCGATAGAATTCGCGGGGTCGCGTGCGGCCATGGAAAAACGGGCGACCCGGTTCAATTAGAACATTTTTTTCCATAAGTTTCGCCGCCAGCGCCTCGGTGTCCGTGCCCCTTGGGGCCTGCATCCAGAACGAAGATCCACCGTGCGTTTCATGGCTGGCGATATGCAGCCCGTGATTTGCGATGGCCGTTTGCATCACATCGCGACGTGCAGAAAATTCGTTCCGCGTGCGCCGGATCAACGCATCATAGTGTCCTAAGCCTAAAAAATAGGCAGCTGTGCGCATTGTGTGGCCTGGTGGATGGCGCAGGATCAAGGACCGCAGCGCGCGGGCCTCGCGAATAAAGCTCTCGGATCCGACGAGGTAGCCAAGACGCAGACCCGGGAACACCGATTTCGAAAAACTGCCGACATAGATGACCCGCCCGTCTTCATCGAGCGACTTCAAGGACGGCGAAGGGGATTTAAGGAACGACATCTCGAACTCATAGTCGTCCTCGACGATCAAGGCGTCGATATCGCGGGCGCGTTCCAGCAGGGCTTCGCGGCGGCCCATCGGCATCGTCGCGGTGGTTGGGCACTGGTGGCTTGGCGTCGTGAAAATAACATCGGAATGCGGCGGGATCGTTTCCGGTGGCAGCCCGTCCTGATCGACCGGCAAGGGCACGACGTGACAGCGGGACTGGCTGAGAATATCGCGCAGGGCGGGATAGCATGGGTCTTCGATGACAGCCGTCCGGCGTTGCGTCAGAAGAACCTGCGCAGTCAGCCACAGTGCATTCTGCGCACCAAGCGTAATCAACACGTTCTCGGGGCGCGCAAGGATGCCCCGGCGGGTCAACGAGTGGCGTAGGATGAACTCGACCAAACGCTCGTCGTCATGTTCGTAGTAGTCCGAGGTCAGCGCGAAAAAGTCTTTTTGACCAAGTGCTTGAAGCGCACAAAGTCGCCAGTTGGCATGATCAAAAATCGCGGGGTCTGACTGGCCATAGATAAAGTTATAGCGATACTTGGACCAGTTCAGCGGTTTGCTCATCGCATTGCCGCCGGTAAACCGACTGCCGATCGCGCGGGACCAGTCCACCACGTCTTCGGCCTGCCGCAGCGCGTTGAAGGACGGTGGTTCTGGCGCGTTCTCCGACACGAAATAACCCGAGCGCCCGCGCGACGTCAGATAATCATTGGCCAACAGTTCCGTATAGGCCAGCGTCACCGTGATGCGACTGATGCCCAGGTGGGTCGCCAATTTCCGAGTGGAGGGCAGCTTTTCACCCTGTCGAAACCGACCAGATAGGATGGCTTCGGCGATGATTTGCTGTATCTGCGATTGCAGAGTGCCCTGGAAATGGGGGTTCAGAAAGAACGTGTCGACAGAGATGGCCATAGTGCCACGTTAAACTGGACTTAGAGTGGGTTCAATCTGGTCTGCCGGATTTCTCAATTCAGAATCTGGGGCAGAGGAAAGAGCCGCGCGATTTCCCGCGCGGCTCTGGGTGACGTTAGCCGAACACACGGCCCAAAGCGACGTCTACGGCCGCAGTGATCGCGTCGATGTCTGCTTCGGTTGCGATGAGCGCTGGGCTGAAGCACAGGGTGTTGTTGCGGCCTGGAACGGAGCGGTTTGTCGCGCCGATGATCACGCCTTCTACTCCGCATTCCGCAATAACGGCCTGAACTTTGGCTTCTTCGACAGGCTCTTTGGTCGTGCGGTCTTTGACCAGCTCGGCGCCCATGAACAGACCTTTGCCGCGCACGTCGCCAATCACATCATGCTTTTCCATCAGCGCTTCGAGGTTCGCCCGCAGACGATCGCCCATCTTGGTGCAGTTCTCCAGAAGACCTTCGTCTTCGATGATGCGCATGTTCTCGATCGCGGCGGTCGGGCCGGCAGTACAGCCACCAAAAGTCGAGATATCACGGAAGTAGTTCATCGGATCGCTCGCGTCGTCCTTGAACATGTTGAAGACTTCCTCAGTCGTCACCATGACCGCGATAGCCGCGTACCCAGAGGCCACGCCCTTTGCCATTGTCACGAAGTCAGGTTTGATGCCGTAGTGCTGATAGCCAAACCATTCGGTGCCTGTGCGGCCGATGCCGCAGACAACTTCGTCGATGTGCAGCAGAACGTTGTATTCTTTGCAGATCTCTTGAACGCGTGGCCAGTACCCTTCTGGCGCTTCGATTACGCCGCCACCGGCTGTGACAGGCTCAAGGCACAAGGCGCCAACGGTTTCCGGACCTTCGCGCAGGATGACCTCTTCGATCTTGTTCGCCATCGCGATGCCCAGCTCTTCGCCTTCGAGATGGTCCAGACCCAGCTCGTGTGCGCGATACGCCATGCAGTGTGGAACGCGGACAAATTCAGGCGCGAATGGGCCATACTGCGCGTTACGCTCGTCCTGACCGCCTGCCGACATGGTTGCCAGGGTCGAGCCGTGATAGTCGCGGTCACGGTACAGGATCTTGGTTTTCTTGCCGCCGTATTTCTTATGGGCGATCTGGCGGACAAGTTTGAACGCCTTCTCGTTGGCTTCGGACCCCGAGTTCACATAGTAAACGCGGCTCATGCCAGGCATCTTGTCGATCAGCATTTCCGCAAACAGCGAGCCAGGCACAGAGCCTGCCGCCTGTGCGAAATAGCACATCTTCAGAACTTGATCGTGAACCGCCTTGGCGATGGATTCACGGCCATAGCCAACGTTTACAGTCCAAACGCCGCCGGACACAGCATCCAGCCATTCTTTGCCGTTTTGGTCCCAAACGCGCATGCCTTTGCCTTCGACAATGATGCGGGGGTCATTCTCTTCGAGCACCTTGTGCTGAAAAAGGTGGTGCCAAACGTTTGCTTTGTCTGCCGCGATGACTCGGGACAGGTCGTTATCGATGTGATTGCCATCCATCGCAGGCTCTCCTATTTATGCTTAGTGTTTTTTACGCGTGTGAGGGCGAGGAAAGACTCGCCCGTCTCTGGGGCATCCTCGCCTTGAAACTAGGCCTTCGGATAGGTCCAGATTTATCTCTGATTAGGTCCAAATCTCAGCTTTCAGGCTGATCTATCAAGGGAATGCGTTTTGTAAGCTTATGAAATGGTGTAATTTTGTGCAGAGCTGATCTGTTTTACCATTTGATAAAAATTATATTTCAGTCCAAAGCCCTCTCATTTTTTGTTTGCCAGAACGAAAAAAATACCGTCGGATTGAAGTGCCGAAGGGGGAGCCCTAGGCACTCATGAGACAGCGACAAGCTGCGACCCCAACCACGCCGCACAACTTTGCGGCATCGAATCAACGGGAGCTACATTATGAAATTCAAGACAACGTTTGCTGCACTGGCTGCAACCACCTCCATCATGGCAGGTGTTCAGGCGGCGCAGGCCGACGACATCACCGTCGCGTATTTCCTCGAATGGCCAATGCCATTCCAGTATGCGAAAGAAACCGGAATGTATGAAGAAGCGCTGGGCGTTTCTATCAACTGGGTCAGCTTTGACACAGGTACCGCAATGAGCGCGGCAATGGCGTCTGGCGACGTTCAGATATCTGTCAGCCAGGGTATTCCACCTTTCGTCGTCGCAACCTCTGCTGGTCAAGACCTTCAGGTTCTTGACGTGGCCGTATCCTATGCAGACAACGACAACTGCGTTGTGCGCGCGGATCTGGAAATCGACAAAGACTCTGCAGACGAACTGGCCGGCAAGAAAGTTGCCGTTCCTCTGGGTACAGCGGCGCACTACGGCTTCCTGAAGCAGATGGAGCACTTCGGTGTTGATCTGGCGAGCCTGGAAATCGTTGACATGGCGCCAGCCGAAGGCGAAGCCGCGCTGAGCCAAGGTGCAGTCGACATGTCCTGCGGCTGGGGCGGCGCGCTGCGTCGTATGCTGAACTCGGGCAACGTTCTTCTGACCGGTGCTGAGAAAACCGAACTGGGTATTCTGGTGTTTGACGCAACAACTGCGCCAACCTCCTATGTTGCTCAGAACAGCGACCAAGCGGCGGCCTTCCTGGCTGTGACTGCAGCGGCAAACGCGATGTGGGCAGACGAAGCCAACCGCGCGAAAATGCTGCCAGTGATCGCGAAAGACGCGGGTATGAGCGAGGCGGACGCCGAAGCAACTCTGGCGACCTTCGTATTCCCAACTGTTGACGAGCAGCTGTCCGCAGCATGGCTCGGCGGCAATGCGCAGACCTTTATGAAGGGTGTTGCGGACGTCTTCGTGAACGCAGGTTCCATCGACGCATCTAAAGCATCTTATGCAGACAACGTGAACGCGGATCCGCTCGCAGCGTCTCAATAAGGCTAATTGCAAAGGGCGCTAACTGAGTTTAGCGCCCTTTTTGCAAGGAATTCGCTCGCGCTATGCGTGTGCGACCCACCTTTATAGGAAGGGGATCCAGGTGTCTGGACTTTTCATTGACAACATCTCTATGCGCTTTGACCTGCCAAGTGGCGGTTATGTTCAAGCGTTGCAGAATGTTTCGTTGGATATCAAATCCGGCGAACTCATGAGTGTGCTCGGCCCGTCGGGCTGTGGTAAAACGACCCTTTTGAACATCGTCGCCGGGTTTTTGGCGCCGACCGAAGGGCAAATCAAACTGAACGATAATCTTGTGACGGGCCCAAGCCCCGAGCGCGGGATGGTGTTCCAGCAAGGCGCGTTGTTTGAATGGATGAACGTGCGCGACAACGTCTCTTTTGGCCCTGACATGAAAGGTGTCAGCCGTGCCGAGAGCAAAGAGAAAGTTGAACACTTGCTCGAAGTCGTTGGTTTGCAAGACTTTAAAGAGAAAGCCATTTATGAGCTTTCCGGGGGTATGCAGCAACGTGTTGCTTTGGCGCGCTGCCTGGCCAATGACCCCGACGTTATTCTGATGGACGAGCCGCTGGGCGCATTGGATGCGTTGACGCGGGAAAAGATGCAGAGCCTGGTTCTGGATCTGTGGAAGGATACCGGCAAGACTATCATCCTGATTACGCACTCGGTCGAAGAAGCCCTGCTGTTGGGCGAACGCCTGCTGGTTATGGCTCCGCGCCCCGGCCGCGTTCACAAGGAATATCGCCTGCCCTTCGCGGATCTGGGCGTCGGCAATGACCTGCGCGAAGTTAAGAAACACAAGGACTACGCGGGCACCCGCGAAGAAATCCTGGAAATGATCTGGAACATGGAAGAAGAAATCATGGGCCGGACGGAGGAAAACGCATGACCGGCTTGCTAGTTCTTGTTCTTTATCTGGTAGCGTTTTTCGGCACCTATCTTGTGTCTCGGCGCTTGCTGAAAAGCTATTTCGAGAGCGAAGGGTTCAACTCGCTCAAAACCGTGAC
>NZ_CAXREH010000100.1:0-23898 GCF_964229375.1 Cognatishimia sp. | reverse complement strand
CTGGCGACCGGCTGTTATGAGGACGACGACTCTGGCGTCACACGCATGGGAAAACAGGTCATCAAAGAGATGAACCGCGTGGGTCTTGTGGTCGACATGAGCCACTCGGCAGATCGATCAACGATTGAGGCCGCCGATATTTCCGAGCGTCCCATCGCGATCACCCATGCCAATCCTTATGACTGGTGCCCTGCGCTGCGCAACAAACGCGCAGATGTTATTCGCGCGGTCACGGAAAATGGCGGCATGTTGGGCTTTTCGGCCTATCCGCACCACCTCAAGGACAAGACCGACTGCACGCTTGAAAGCTTTTGCGAGATGATCGCACGCACGGCTGATGCGTTTGGCGTTCAGCATTTGGGTATTGGCACCGATCTGTGTCAGGATCAGCCAGACAGCATCGTCGAGTGGATGCGCAGCGGGCGCTGGACCAAAGAAATCGACTTTGGCGAAGGCTCGGCCAGCGCACCGGGGTTCCCGGATATGCCAAGCTGGTTCAAAGACAACCGCGACTTTGGCAATATTGCTCAGGGTCTGCGGACGGTTGGCATGAACGAAGAAGAGGTTGCCGGTGTCATGGGTGGCAACTGGTATCGCTTCTTTGACGAGAATTTTACCCCGCGCGCCTAGGCGCTTTGGGTGGAAAAACCAAACGGGCCGGGCGCAGACCTGTGCCAAGCCCGACAAGCGCACTACATTACGTGCAGGATGGCCACAAACTGAGGGAGGCACGGCCAAATGACCGACGTTCAACATCGCGACCCGAAAATGGTTATGCGCCTTGCGCGCTTGGGATCGATGCATCAATCGCGTCTTTCGTTCATGCGTATTCTGACACGTCGTCTGGCACGCGAGAACTGGCAGTTTGAACGCACAGCTTTCGAGATTGATGACACGGGTGTTGGCCATGCAGTCCTGACGGCCCATGGGCCAGAGCGCAGCTATTCGTTGATCGCTTACGCCCATGATTTGCCACCCGAGCAACGGTCTGACCGCGTGATTGCCGAAGCCTGGGATGCGACGTTTACCCTGCATGATGGCGTGCCGACAGCCGAGGACATTCAAAGGCTGTCGCAGAATGTGCCGGTTCAAGAAGCAGGCCGCGTGTCTGCCACCGAACTGACGCTGGCGCGCGCCAACCGGTCGGTGCGTTTGTGGGAACATGTTGTCAGTGCTCTGGCCGAGGGTCTGCAGCCATCCATCGAAAAGATCGACGAAGTCGGCTATCTGATGCGCACCACGGCTGTCTATGGCTCTGGGAAATTCGGCGCTGCTGATCGCGAAATGATCGCCAAACGTCCCGAGTTTCAGGCGCCGTTTCAGGTCGAGATGTTGTCGGTCTATCTGATCCGCTGGTTTGTCACAGAACTTGTACAGCACATGGCCAACGCGCGCGCCGCGCAGAACGGCACCCAAGTGGCGCAGCTGGATCCGGGGATTGCGCGCGCAATCGGAATCGGCAATTCCACCGGTCTGGGCATGGCGCCCTTCCTGCTGAATCATCCGGTGCTGTTCAACAATTGGATCGCCTCGCGTGAAAAGGCCATTCAGGCCGTGCGTTCGGTCGCCTCGGCCTCTGCCCAGGACATCGCGGTCTTTCAGGACGTCATGCGCCGCAGCAATAAAACATTGGCGACATGGCATTCCGAGCACCCGATCCAGATCGAAAAACTGGCCAATCTGCGTGCCGATGTCGAAGCGTTTACCCAGTTTCTTTCAGGCGTCGATTTGAACGCAGCCTATCCGTGGAACACGCTCTACACATGGGCGGAAGACAACCTGTCGCTGGAAGGTCAGGAATGGCTCGCCTCGCTGATGCTTGAGCCATACGGTGACTTGGTTGATCCATTGACCGAGGGCATGGCGGCTGACAACACAGCGACTTTCCGTATTGCCGGCGCGATGACAATCAAAGATCTGCGGGGGCTTTTGGCGGACGTGTACGGCTGGGCGATCGACACCGACTGGTCCGCGCGGGAAAGCAATGCGCGCGCGTGGTATGTGTCTGAAGAGAAGCTCGAGCCGCGTCTGGGGGAACGGTTCGAAGAGCCCATCGAGGCCTATGAACAACCCCTCGCGCCGGGCCGGGATGCCGCACGGCTTTATCAGGCGCTGGACGGCTGGGCAGATGACGCGCAAGTGGCAGATTTCCTGCTGCAGAATCCGGAGCATCGACACGTGTTGCGCCGCGTGCAGATCGTACATCAGGCACCCTATGCGGAAATTCGCGACAATACGATTTCCGATCAAGTGCTGCCTATCGATATGTTGCGGTGCAAACTGTCGTTCTTTGGGGCCACCAAGTTTGACCCACGCTCTGACCGCTGGGTGCGGATCTGCATGTATGGCAACGCACCTCTGCCGTATGAGCTGACGTCAGAAAATTCTGATTTCTGGGTATTCCCCGATGTCCAAGAGGCTGCCGCATGAGCCACTCGCTGAATGAAATCGAGGCCATGAGCAAACGCGCGGCCCGTGGGGCAGGTTTGTCTTGGGGCATGGCAGAAGAGGCCGCCAAGGGCACGCGGTGGCTGTCGGCGTTTGGGTTGTCAGGCGCCGGTCTTTTGGCAGATCTGCTGGACTTGAACGATCATGTGCCCTTTGAGGAGGTGTCGCCTGTGTCGCTGACCAGCGATATGTGGCGCGCGCCGTCAGATCGCATGAGCCCCCTGATTGCGGGCGCGTCGCTGAGCGACTGCGCCGTGCGCTTACAGGAACGCGGTGCCATCGACATGGCCGAGGTCAGCTTTCCCTTGCTTGCAGTGCCATTCGCGGGCGGCGCAGCCCTGCGCCTTGGCGTTGTTGTGGCTGTCGAGTGGGACGGTGCACGGCTTGCCACAGACGGCCAAGAGCTTTGCGTGCAAGGCAGCAAAGATGCGCTTGAGGCGCGTCATGCAACCAAGGTGACCTTCACGGCACCAGCCGAGATGACCGGCCGCAGCGAGCCAGTGATGCGCGCCGATGTCACTCCGCAAAACTGGGCACGTCTAAGCGCCTTTGCCCATCGCACCTTCGCACCTGCCACAGAAGAAAGCCGCCTTTTGGGGGCCGGTGCTGGGCTCAGCGACAACGACTAAGCATCAGCGACGAAACATCAGCGGCGCTAGCCGCCAAACAGAAACCAACAGGACAGTAAGATGACCGCCACAGAAACACTTTCCCTCGCCGAAATCGAAGACCTCGCCTTCCGCGCCCTTGTCAAAGCAGGCACCACCGAAGAAAACGCGCGGCCACTGGCGGTTGCGACCGCGATGACCGAGGCGGACGGTGTGGCGTCGCACGGGTTGGCTTATATTCCGATTTATTGTCAGCATGTGGATTGCGGCAAAGTGGATGGTACTGCGAAGCCCGTCGTGGCGCAGCCGCGCCCCGCCGTTGTCACTGTTGATGCAGCAACAGGATTTGCCCATAGCGCAATCGATGTGGGGTTTGAAAAACTGATCCCGCTGGCGCGCGAAACCGGTGTCGCGGTTCTGGCCATCAACAACTCTTACAATTGCGGTGTGCTCGGCGTTCACACACAACGGCTTGCGCAGGCGGGCCTCTTGGGGATCGGGTTTACCAACGCACCGGCTTCGATTGCGCCATCCGGTGGGGCAAAGCCCGTCGTGGGCACCAACCCGTTCTCGATCTCGGCACCTGATGCAGATGGCAACGCCGCTCTGTTGATCGACCAATCCGCCAGCACTATCGCAAAGAGCGAAGTGATGAAACATGCCCGCGAAGGCCAGCCGGTGCCCGAAGGATGGGTTCTGGACGCCGAGGGGCAACCGACCACAGATCCCGAAGCAGGCCTTAAGGGGTCTATGGTGCCGTCCGGTGGCTATAAAGGCGTCGGCGTTGCCTTGACGGTCGAGCTGATGGCTGCGGCAATGGCGGGGGCAACGCTGGGGTCCGTGGCCAGCCCGTTCTCTGGCACAGCAGGTGGTCCGCCAAAAACCGGTCAGTTCTTTATCGCGATCGACCCCGAGGCGACCTCGGGCGGGATGTTCCAGGAAAAACTCACCGATCTGATCAACTCGTTCCGCGAGCAAGATGGTGCGCGTCTGCCTGGTGATGGTCGTTTGACCCATCGCCAAGCCGCTGCGGTGGACGGGGTTGCGGTGAACGCAGCCTTGCTGGAAAAAGTCCGCGCGCTGGTCTGAAACTCGGCATATCCACGTTAGGTGAAACAGAGGGGCAGGGGCTTTGGCGCCTGCCTTTCGTCATTTTGGGGTTTTTGACCTGCCTCTGCAGCGCTCGATTCGAGGGGATTTCGGTGCGCGAACTGATCCCGTTTTATGTCTGCGCCTCTTAGAAGGCCGAGATTGCGGCGGGATGCAGAAGACTTCCCTACATTGAACCTGACGCGCCCATGGTTGCCACGATCCGCGAGTTTGGCTGGTGGGTTGTAGGGATATTGGTCCCGCATCGTTCCAACGCGTCTGTTTGAAAATTTGTTACTTTTCAGTAGCTTAGCTCGTTGAAGGGGCCGTGCGCGCCTTCTGCCAAAAACCGCGCCATTGCGCAAAAAACCTTATCCGCTCTCAAAAAATGTCTCGAACTTGGCTTTGGTCTTGATCCAAATACCTCATTAAGTGAAATTAAAATCACCAAGCGAAAAATATTTCTTTTCTATTGAAAGCCATGCGACCTTGTTCTAGAAAGCCATCATGCAACAAATTTCGATAAATGATATTTATTGCATCACGGCCCATCGGGAGGATGGGCGAAAAGCAAATTCGCTCTGGGAGGAAAACAGTGAAGAATTTGAAAGTTAAAGCGATCGTTTCGTCTGTGGCGTTGCTGGTTGGTGCAGCAGGGGCCGTTCCCGCATCGGCAGACGGCATCATGTGTGAGCCTGGCGAAACCTATATTATGAACGTCATGGTCTCCGGCCACCCCTATTGGGTGCCGGTCTATCAGGGCTTTAAGCAAGCGGCATCTGCCTTTGGCTGCGAGACCGTGTTCTCTGGGACGCCGGACTATGACATCACCAAACAAATTGCGTCTTTTGAACAGGATCTGGTGAAATCTCCGGCAGGCATTCTGCTGCACCCGATGCAATCTGATCCGTTCATCGCCTCGATCAACAATGCCATCGCGACCGGCACCGAGATCGTGACTTTTGCGGCGGATTCACCGAATTCAGACCGCACGGCCTACATCACGTCCGACAACCACGCGGAAGCGAAATTCGCAGCCGAAGAGATCGTGAGCCAAGTCGGCGACAGCGCGGAATATGCGGTTCTGGAAAACCCGGGCCAGTCAAACCACGACCTGCGTGTGACATCCCTGATTGCCTATATGGAAGCCAACTATCCAAACATGAAGCTGGTCGGTCGTCAGGCCACCAATCAGGATAGCAACGCGGCCTATCGTGCAACCGCGTCGATCATTCAGGCAAACCCGAATGTCGCCGCCATCTGGATCCCCGAAGCGGGCTCTGCCGAAGGGGCGGTGGCCGCGAAATTGGAAGCAAATTCAGACATTCTGATCATGCATGCCGATGTCACGCCAACCACGTTAGAGCACATCCGCGCGGGCAACATCCACATGTCTCTGAACCCAAATCAGGGCGTGCAGGGGTTCATGGGCTTTATGGCTGTTCACCTGGCCAACCGCTCTGAAATCTTTGATCCGTTCAACGATTGGAAGACGTCCGGGTTCAACCCGGTGCAGATCCCGTTTGTGGACAACGGCTTTGCCGTCATCACCAAAGACAACGCGGATAGCTTTGATCTGAACGTTTACATGGAAGGCCGCGACCCGGCCTAACCTCCCCAGCTGCTTGGTGGGCCATCGCCTGCCAAGCAGCCCCCAATTCTTATCTCAGTGGATTGCTTTGATGCGCGACGATGTCGTCTTGGAAATCAGAAACCTCAGCAAGTCTTTTGGCGCCGTCAAAGCGTTGAAGGGTGTGGATTTCGAGCTTCGCAAAGGCGAGATCCATGCGATTGCAGGCGAGAATGGTGCCGGTAAGTCCACGTTGATGAACATCATTGATGGCATTTTGCAACCGGACAGCGGGGACATTTTCTGGGACGGTCAGAAGGTGAAAATCACCTCTCCGACGATGGCGCAGAAACTTGGGATCGGGTTCGTCCATCAGGAGATCGCCCTTTGCCCGGATGTGTCGGTGGCCGAGAATATTTTCATGTCCCGCACCAATGTCAGCAGGTCGTTCCTGATGAACTATGCGCAGCAAGAGCAGGACGCCAAAGAGGTCTTTCAGTCCCTCAGCGACATTGACCCAGCAACGCTTGTTAAGCACCTGTCGATCTCGAACCAGCAACTTGTCGAAATCGCAAAAGCACTGACGTTGGACTGTCGGGTGCTTATCCTGGACGAACCGACTGCCGCGCTGACCGAAGCCGAGGCGCAAACCCTGTTTGGGATCATGCGCAACCTGGCGGATCGCGGGATCTCGATCATCTATATTTCGCACCGCATGGTCGAGATCTTTGACAATTGTGATCGTGTCAGTGTGTTCCGCGACGGGCAATATATTGCCACGCATGATGTTCAAGACATCGCGCCAAGCGACGTGGTCAACGCCATGGTCGGCCGCGTGCTCGAGAACCTATACCCGGAAAAACAAAGCGAGGCTGACACAACCGGCGAGGCCCTGTTTCAGGTGGCCGACCTGTCGGATGATGACCGTTTTGACGACGTGTCTTTTGCGTTGCGCAAGGGCGAAATCCTTGGGATTGCGGGCTTGATCGGCGCGGGGCGCAGCGAAATCGTCAAAGGTATCTGCGGGCTGCATCCCAGAACGCGTGGCAGCTTTGCGTTGCAGGGAAAGCCTGCAAAAATTGATACATATCAAGACAGTATCGCGCAGGGCATCGTTTACTTGTCCGAGGACCGTAAAGGCGAAGGCGTGTTTCTGGACATGCCGATTGCCGCCAATATCTCGGCGTTGGACCTGGGGCTGGTGGCCAATGGCGCTGGCTTGATCGGAGCCGAAACCGAAACCCGTCTGGCCGCCGATCTGGGACAACGGCTGAACCTGAAGTGCGGTCAGTTTTCCGACCCTGTGTCGTCGCTCTCTGGTGGCAACCAACAGAAGGTCGCCCTTGCGAAACTTTTGTCGGTGAACCCCCGGTTGATCTTTCTCGACGAGCCAACACGCGGCGTCGATGTGGGCGCGAAATCTGAAATCCACAAGATCCTGCGAGACCTCGCGCGTTCGGGTGTGGGCATCGTCATCATCTCGTCCGAATTGCCCGAACTGATTGGCGTATGCGACCGAGTGCTGGTGGTCAGAGAAGGGCAGATCAGCGGCGAAGTGACCGGCGATGCGATGACCGAAGAAAACATTATGCGGCTGGCGTCCGTCATGGAAACCGCCTCAGCCAACCAAGTGCAGATGAGAGCGATATGAGCAATATTTCCGAAAACGCGCCAGCGACCCTTGGGGCCGGTCAGGCCACCTCACCGCTGCGCAGCTTGTTGCGGATGCGGGAAACGGGCCTGATCCTGATTATTCTGGGTCTGTTTGTCGTGATGTCCTTTGCATCGCCCTATTTTCTGACATGGGCGAATATGCGGGCAATGTCGATGGCCTTTGCTGTCGATGGCATTCTGGTCATCGGGATGACCATTTTGCTGATCTCAGGCGGGATTGATCTGTCTGTCGGCTCTGTCACAGCTTTTGCCATGGTGATCGCGGGGTGGCTGTTTTTGAACGGCGTTGATCCCTGGCTGGCCTCGGCCGTGGCGATCCTGCTGTGCACGGCGATCGGGGCCTTCATGGGGTTCTTTGTCACAAAAGTCGGCCTGCACCATTTTATTGTGTCGCTTGCCGTCATGGTGATCGCGCGCGGAGCCTGTTTGCTGTTCACCGGAGGCCGTCCGATCGGGCTTTATGCCCTGCCACCCGAGTTCAAGTTCATCGGGCAGGGCACGGTGGGGCCGATCCCAATTGTGATCCTGATCTTTGTGGTCTTTGTGTTGGTGTTTGATTTCATGCTGCGCAAGACGACAATGTTCCGCAAAGTCTTCTACACCGGCAGCAACGAAAAAGCCGCAGCCTATTCCGGCATTCGCACCAAGAAAGTGATCTTTCTGACCACGACCCTGTGCTCGGCGCTCTGTGGTGTGGCTGGCATCATCTATATGGCGCGCTTTGGCTCTGCTCAGCCGACATTCGGGCTGGGTCTTGAACTGACCATCATCGCCGCGGCGGTCATTGGCGGGGCCAGCTTGAACGGCGGCTCAGGCTCTATTCTGGGCGCGATCCTTGGCGTGGTTCTGCTGTCGCTCGTCTCCAGCTCTTTGGCCTTGCTGGATGTGTCGGTCTATTGGCAGGACATCATCCGTGGATCGATTTTGCTAAGTGCGGTTACCATCGATCACTACCTCAGCAAACGACGACGCTAGCGCAAATCGCAAGACGTGCGCCGACGCGCAAACATACAAGCCTGCCTCGGCGGCAGGACACCGAGACAACCGAAGGAAAACAAGATGCAAAATCACGACGTTCTTCACCGCGAATTGGGCAAATCCGGCATTTCTGCCTCTGTCGTGGGGCTTGGCACATGGGCCATTGGCGGCTGGATGTGGGGCGGCACCGATGAGGCAAAGTCCATTGCGGCGATCCAGGCCTCTGTCGATGCGGGCATTTCACTGATCGACACGGCACCGGCCTATGGGCAGGGCGTAGCCGAAGAGATCGTCGGCAAAGCGCTGGTCGGGCGGCGCGACAAGGTTGTTCTGGCGACCAAATGCGGCTTGGTCTGGCATACCCAGAAGGGCAACCACTTTTTTGACTACGACGGCAAGCCCGTGCACCGGTATCTGGGAAAAGACGCGATCATCTATGAAGTCGAGCAAAGCCTGATGCGCCTGAAGACGGATTACATAGATCACTACATCACCCACTGGCAGGATCCGACCACTCCAATTGCGGAAACCATGGAGGCGCTGGAAACCCTTAAGCAGCAGGGCAAGATCCGCTCGATCGGGGCCAGCAATACAAGCGTGCCCGAGATCAAGGACTATATCGCCGCCGGTACGCTGGACGCCGTGCAGGAAGAGTACAGCATGGTCAAGCGAGACCTCGAGGCCGACATCGCGCCGCTGTGCGTTGAAAATGATGTGTCCATTCTCAGCTATTCCTCTTTGGCGCTGGGATTGCTGTCGGGCAAAATGGGGCCGGACCGCCAGTTCTCGGGCGATGACCAGCGCAAGGACAATCCGCGCTTCTCGCTGTCAAACCGCGAAAAGGTTGCGCAGCTGATGCAGGCGGTTTCCGCGATTGCCGAAGAACACGGCGCGACGCCTGCGCAGACCGTGATTGCCTGGACGCTGCAACAGCCCGGCATAACGTTTTCCCTATGCGGTGCACGCGATGCTTCGCAGGCCGAGGAAAACGCGGCGGCGGCGCGACTTCGCCTTTCTCAGCAAGACATCAACGCCATCGAACAGGCCGCACAGCGTCACCTTGTCGATCTGGATTCCTAAACACCTGACCACCGGTGCATGAATGACTTTGAGCAGACGACATACGTTTAACGAGATCAAAGACAATGGCGATTTTGACGTCGTTGTCATTGGCGGCGGGGTGAACGGAATAGGCGTATTCCGGGAACTCGCGCTGCAGGGTCTGCGGGTTCTTCTTGTTGAAAAGAATGACTTCTGCTCTGGGTGCAGTGCTGCGCCGTCCAGAATGATCCACGGTGGCCTGCGTTATCTGGAGAACGGCGAATTTGACCTTGTCAAAGAGTCGCTGCGCGAACGTGACGCCCTGCTGAAAAATGCGCCTCACATGGTCAGGCCCTTGCCGACAGTCATTCCGATTTCGTCGATGTTCTCGGGGCTGTTCAATTCTGCGACCAGCTTTTTGGGCTTTAGCGGAAAACCTGCGGCGCGGGGTCTTTTGCCGATCAAACTTGGGCTTGGTCTTTATGACTGGGTGACGCGCAAACGCCGTCTTCTGCCCAAGCATTCAGTGTCCTGGTCCAGCAAGACACGCGCCCAATGGCCTCATCTGACCAAAGACGCCAAGTTCGCGGCGGTCTATTATGATGCCTGGATTTCGCATCCGGAACGACTGTGTCTGGAGTTGATCGCGGACGCAAAGATTGCAGCCCCAAGAAGTCTGGCCATGAACTATGTTCAGCTTGAAATCCACAAGGGGGCCTATTCCGTGACCGACATGGTTTCGGGCGAGGTTGTGCCCGTGAGGCCCAAAGTGCTCGTCAACGCAGCGGGGGCCTGGGTGGATGACGTTGCCCAAGACGTCGACGGCGCGCGTCGCGACAAGATGGTGTCGGGCACCAAAGGATCGCATCTGATATTGGACAATCCTGCGCTTTATCAGGCGCTGAATGGCCATATGGTTTATTTCGAGAATTCCGACGGCCGGATTTGCATTGTCTTTCCCTATCTGGGCAAGGTGCTTGCAGGCTCAACCGATATTCGCGTGGACAGCGCCGGGCGCGTCAAATGCGAGCTTGCTGAGCGGGACTATATTCTGGACTCGCTGTCGCTGGTCTTTGACGACATCAACATCGACGCGGCCGATATTGTCTTCAGCTACAGCGGCATTCGCCCTTTGCCCAAAAGCGATCAGGATTTCACAGGCCGCATTTCGCGGGGACATTATGTCAAGAAAATCGACGGACCGGTGCCGCAATTCTGCATGATTGGCGGTAAGTGGACGACCTTCCGAGCCTTTGGCGAACAAGCCGCCGATAGCGTTCTGGCAGAGTTGAAACGCCCGCGAAAACTGTCCACCGAACATCTAGAGATTGGTGGCGGCAAGTCCTATCCGCACACGCAAGACAGCCTTGAGCGTCAATTGGTGCGAGAGCTTGGCGTCTCGGCCGCGCGCGCGCTGCATCTGGCGTCGCACTATGGCACCAAGGCGCAAGACGTTCACAGGGCGGCAGAGGCCGTTCCCGGAAACCGGCCATTGGCGGCTGATACGGCCTATAGCACGGGCGAAATCGCGCATCTGGTGGAAACCGAGGCGGTCGTCAGCATCTCGGATCTGGTGTTGCGCCGCACGTCGTTGGCGATCACGGGCGCACTGACGGCGGAGAGTTTGGACGCAATCACCGACGTCTACGCCACCGCGCTTCATCTGACACCTCAACAGGCCCAATACCAGCGCGACCAGCTGGTGCAGGAGCTGACAGAAATTCACGGAATTGACGGCGATACGCTCGCCTCAGCACACTCAAACAGGAGAACCGAATGCGTGTAAGCACAAAGGCCCGCATGAACCGTATGTTCACGAATGGTGGATGTCTGGATGTGGCGATTGATCACGGCGTCTGTAACGAACCCAGCTTCATGGTTGGCTTGGAAGATATGCCTGAGGTTATGAACACGCTGATTGCGGCGAAGCCAGACGCAATTCAATGTGCCTATGGCCAAGCAGATCTGCTCCAGAGTCGTCCGGAAAAGGACAAGCCTGCGCTGGTGATGCGCATCGATATGGGCAACCCCTACAACGATCAGCGTCACCGGGTGATGTGGTCTCAGCTGCAGAACTATGACGAGCCGATCATTGGCGCGCTGGAAATGGATGCGGCCTGTGTGGTTGTGAATCTGTTCATGTTGCCTGACGAACCAGAGTTGTTCCGCCAATGCGTAGAAAACATTACCAAGGTGCGCGCAGCCTGCCATAAGTACGGTATGCCGTTGATGATTGAACCTCTGGTGATGCTGCCCAATGATGTCCGTGGAGGATATCAAGTGGATGGCAACGCAGAAAAGATCGTGACGCTGGTGCGTCTGGCCTCTGAGATGGGGGCGGATATCATCAAGGCGGATCCAACGGAAAACCCAGAAGACTTCCACCGCGTGATCGAGGCGGCCCGCGTGCCGGTTCTGGTGCGTGGCGGCGGCAAAGAGGATCTGAAGACCGTTTTGATGAAGTCAGCCGCGCTGATGCAACAAGGCGCTCAAGGCATGGTCTATGGCCGTAATATCTATCAGCACGACAATCCAAAGGCCGTTGTCGCTGCGCTGATGTCGATGATCCACGACAAGGCCAGCGGTGAAGAAGCGTGGGATATCTATAATCGTGGCTGATCAAAAGTACATATTGGGCCTGGATGCCGGCAATACGGTGATCAAGGCTGTACTTTTTGACTTACACGGTCGCCCCCTTGCTACGCAGGCAATGGGGTGCACCTCGACGTCGCCACACCCCGGACACGTCGAGAGAGATCTGGATGAACTTTGGCGCAATGCCCAGTCGGTCATCGCCGACTGCATTGCACAGGCCGCTGTGGATGCGCACGACATCATTGGCTTGGGCTGTGCTGGGCACGGCAATGGGCTTTATTTGGTCGATCGTGAGGGCGCACCGATTGTGGGTATTCAGTCGCTCGATACGCGCGCTGCCGAGACTGCTGCGGATCTGTCGCAGAAGAACGGGCAGAGGCTGCACAAGCTGTGCCTGCAAAAACCCTGGCCCTCGCAGACCCCGGTGCTGTTAAGCTGGGTCAAACACAACCGGCCAGAATGGTACTTGCGCGTTGGTAAAGCCCTGCTGTGCAAAGATTTTCTAACGTTTCAGCTGACGGGCGAATTGGTCAGTGACATCACCGACATGTCCGGCGCCGGTCTGACCGAAATGCCGACATGCGCCTATAGCGACGAACTTCTGGCGCTCTACGGGCTTGAGGACGCATATCAGATGCTGCCTAAGCTGATCGGCCCGACCGATATTGCAGGCACCGTCACCGCCAAGGTCGCCGCAGCGACTGGGCTGGTTGCCGGCACGCCCGTTATTGGCGGTTTCTTTGATGTGGTCTCAAGCGCTCTGGGGTCAGGCGCGGTGCGCGCTGGAGACGCGTCGTTGATCGCTGGGACGTGGAGTATCAATCAGGTGTTCTCAAAGACACCAGCGCAGACCGAAGACATTTTTATGGTCACAGGTATCGGAGCGGATCGGTTCTTGAACCTTGAATCCAGCGCGACCTCTGCGGCTAATCTTGAATGGTTCGTGCGCGAGTTCATCGAGGGCACAACCGCAGACCAGAACCCCTTTGACTATTGCAGCGACCTGATTTCCGATCTTCCGGTGTCTGAGGATGATCCGTTCTTTCACCCGTTCCTCTATGGCTCGGGACAGGGTGCGGATTTCAGCGCCGGGTTTTACGGGCTGCGGGGCTGGCACACCAAAGCGCATATGGTGCGGGCATTGCTGGAAGGCGTCGTCTTTGAACACCGCCGCCACGTCGATTTGCTGAAAGCGGCGGGTCTGCCGTTCCTTAACCCCTATCTGTCAGGCGGCGGGTCGCGCAGCGCGGTCTGGGCGCAGATGTTTGCCGATTGCCTTGGGACGAAAGTCACCGTCGCCGAGGCGCAGGAAACCGGCGCCTTGGGGGCCGCCATCGGTGTTGCGCTTGCAACCGGCGTTCACCCGACCTTTGAAGCGGCCGTGGACGCGATGACCCGTCCGAAAGCCACATTCACCCCCGTCCAAGACGCAACAGACCGATTTGAGGCCCGCTATGCGAAATATGCGGCGCTGACGTCGGCGATGCGGCCCATTTGGGCGCGTGACCCTTAGGTCAGGAAGGACAAGCACATGAAAGCAGTTGGGTTTTATCGGTCTTTACCGATCTCAGAAGGCGAGAGCCTGCTGGATCTGGACTTGGACATGCCGACACCAAAGGAAACCGACCTTCTGGTTCAGATCGAAGCGGTCTCCATCAATCCCGCCGACGCCAAACGGCGCATTCGGACGTCGCCTGACAGCGACCTGAGCGATCCGATGATCCTTGGGTATGACGCCGTGGGGATCGTGACCCAGATCGGAGCAGGCGTCACTGGTTTCAAGGTGGGGGACCGTGTCTGGTATGCAGGCGACGTGACCCGCGATGGCTCTTATGCGGAATATCAAGCGGTTGATTTCCGGCTTGTGTCTCACGCGCCTAAGTCGGCAACACCCGAAGCTGCGGCCGCGTTGCCTCTGACCGCGCTGACGTCCTGGGAAATGCTGTTTGAGCGTTTGAAGGTAGATCAATTTGAGGGCCAGCCATCATTGCTCGTCATCGGCGGCGCGGGCGGTGTGGGGTCTTTTACGATCCAGATGGCGCGCGCGCTGACCGGGGCCCGGGTGATTGCAACTGCCTCACGCGTCGAGACCAGTGATTGGTGCTATGAAATGGGGGCGTATGAGGTCGTAAATCACCGTGATCTGATCGCCAGCACCCGCGCGACCGGCCACGAGTCCGTCCAGTTCATCACCCAATACGCGGACACAGCCCAGCATTGGGACGCCATGTGCGCGTTGATCGCGCCTCAGGGGAAAATCGGCACAATTGTCGAGACCGAAGAGAAGATTGATATCTCGGCCCTGCAGGGCAAATCGGCCTCTTTGCACTGGGAGCTGATGTTCACCCGCTCGATCTATCAAACCTCTGATATGGCCAAACAGGGTCAGATATTGGCCCGCGTTGCACAGTTGGTGGATGACGGCATCCTCAGGACGACTGATACGAAAACCCTGCACGGTCTGAGTGCAGAAACACTGAAAGAAGCTCACAAAGTTATAGAAACCGGCGCGATGATCGGCAAACTTGTGGTCAGGTACTAACGAAAGAAAGACTATCCCGTGATGAACGATACCCAAACCCTCGAAGGTGACTTCGACTATATCATCGTTGGTGCCGGGACTGCGGGATGTGTCTTGGCCAACCGATTGACCCAAGACCCCAAGACGCGGGTTCTGTTGCTCGAGGCGGGTGGGTCTGACAACTATCACTGGGTCCATATTCCGGTCGGGTATCTGTATTGCATCGGCAATCCGCGCACCGACTGGATGATGAAAACGGCAAACGAGCCCGGGTTGAACGGGCGGTCTTTGGTCTATCCGCGCGGCAAGGTTCTGGGCGGCTGCACCTCGGTGAATGGCATGATCTATATGCGGGGTCAGGCTGCGGACTATGACAACTGGCGCCAGATGGGGAATACCGGCTGGGGCTGGGACGATGTGTTGCCCTATTTTCTGAAGTCGGAAGATCACCACAGTTTGGATACCGACATGCACGCACAGGGTGGCGAGTGGAAAGTGTCTAAGCAGCGTCTGGAGTGGGATATCCTGCGTGCCGTGCAGGAAGGCGCCAAGGAATTTGGCATCATGCCGCGCTCGGATTTCAACGATGGCAACAACGAGGGCACCGGCTTTTTTGAGGTGAACCAGAAGAACGGGGTGCGTTGGAATACCGCCAAAGCGTTCTTGCGGCCGGCATTGAAACGGCCAAACCTGAAGCTTGTGAAACACGCGGAAACCGAACGGCTTGTGATGAACGGCAAGCAGGTGACAGGCGTTGTGTTCACCCACAAGGGACAGCGCAAAAAAGCAATGGCGCAGGCCGAAGTGCTGTTGGCAGCCGGGGCGATCAACTCGCCCAAAATCCTAGAGCTGTCAGGCATCGGGCGCGCCGAGGTGCTGTCGGATCTGGGGATTGAGGTTCAGCACCAGATCGACGGCGTTGGTGAAAACCTTCAGGACCATTTGCAGATCCGCACGGTGTTCAAAGTCAAGAACGCCAAGACGCTGAACACGATGGCCAACAGCCTTGTCGGTAAGGCCAAGATTGCGGCGCAATATGCGCTGACGCAATCCGGCCCGATGTCGATGGCCCCAAGCCAGTTTGGAATGTTCACGAAATCGCGGCCGGATCTGAACACGCCGGACTTGGAATATCACGTCCAACCCTTGTCCACTGACAAGTTGGGTGATCCGCTGCATCCGTTTCCGGCCATCACCGTGTCGGTCTGCAATCTGCGTCCCGACAGCGTGGGCTCGTCGCATATCTCGACACGTGACTTGTCCAAACAGCCCGACATCAAACTGAACTATCTGAGTGCCGAAAACGACCGTCTGGTTGCTGCCGCCTCGGTGCGTCAGGCGCGCGAGATCATGACCGCTCAGGCGCTGAAACCCTATGAGCCGGAAGAAATTCTGCCCGGCCCCAGCATGACCACGGACGAAGAGGTCGTGAAAGGTGTAGGCGACATCGCGACGACGATCTTTCACCCGGTTGGAACCTGCAAAATGGGCGCCGATGAAAAGGCCGTGGTCGACACATCCTTGCGAGTGCATGGTCTAAGCGGGCTTCGGGTAATCGATGCCTCGATCATGCCCAAAATCGTATCGGGTAACACCGCTTCTCCGGTCATTATGATCGCCGAGCGCGCCGCAGATATGATCCGAAAGGGGATATGACATGACGCAGGTGACATTGCTGGCGCAGATTGTCGCCAACTCGGATACCGTGCAGGATGTGGATCTTGCGGTCCAAGATTTACGCGATGCCTCCCGTCAAGAAGCAGGCTGCGTGCAATACTCGGTTTATCGATCTGACGACCGGCCAGAAGAGTTCATGATCTATGAAATCTGGGCCAACGAAGAAGCGTTAAGCCGTCACAAAACCACTCCCCATATTGCAGCGTTCAAAGCCGCGGTGGGTGGGAAAGCTTCGATTTCAGTGCAGCGCGTGACCTAGGCGTAGCACGACACAGAATCGATTCTCAGCCGGTTCAGGTTGGGACAAGAGGGGCCTCTCGCTGAGAGGGATCCTCTAAATTTTTTGTTTAAACCATTGTAAAATAACAATTAAATTTCGCACTTGGGCTGTGAAATATTTAACTTTCGCCGAAAGATTTTGCATTAAAGGTTTGACATATTTTCGCGAAATGATAAAAATAACATTAACTGCAATATATTTCATTTCATCTGATTGATGAAGGTTGCGGTTGGATGTGGTCGGCAACGGGCGCATCTTGCTTTGGAGGAACTTTTAAAGAGGAAGCAAAGAAATGCAGCGGAGGAATCTTCTCAAAGTCGGCCTTTTGGCATCGACGATGGCATTTGTAGGTGGTGTTGGTTCAGTGGCAGCAGACGGAAAACGTATCGCGTTTTTTGTGTCTGACCTGTCAAACGTATTCCACCAATCTCAGGCGGCAGAAGCAGAGCGCTATGCGGCTGAAAAATATGGTGCTGAAGTTGTCGTGTTTGACGGTAAGGCAGACTCAGCAGTTATGACCCAAAACGTTGACCAGGTGGCAGCCGGCGGCTTTGACGCGGCGACATTGCACATCTGGGACGCAGAAGCAGCGACACCCGGCGTCGAGGATGCTTTGGCAGACGACATCGTTATGACGTCGTTCTTTAGCCCGATCACCGACACAGGTATCCCAACCGCGCGCAGTGACGAAGCTGCTGTGTCGTTTGAGATGGGCGCACAGATGGCCAAGGCCTGGAAAGAAGCACATCCAGACAAGCCAATCGTCATGGTGCAGCTTGGTTGGCCAAACCACACCGAAGTGAACTCTGGCCGTACTGCGCCATTCGCAGAGGGTGTTTTGTCTGTGGATCCAAGTGCTGAAAACCTTGGTGCGCTGGACTCCAGCAAAGGCCAAGAGGCCGCAAAGCAGATCATCGTCGACCTTCTGACCCAGCGTCCAGAAGTGAACCTGATCTACTCTGAGGCGTCCAACCTGACAGTTGGCACGATGGCAGGTCTGGCCCAGCTGGGTCGCGGTAAGTTCGACAACGGCACACCTCTGACCGAGATTGTTGCAAGCGTCGACTTTGACTCTGTCGAATTCGAGCAAGTGTATGATCCGAATTCCAGCCTGAAAGTTTCCATGGGCCTCCCACCTGTTGAAACAGCTCAGGGTCGGATTGATCTGATCATGGACGTGCTGAATGGTGATGTTGCGCGAACCGCGGACACGGCGGAAGAGTTCTTCTATAAGGCATACACTGTGTCTTACTGGAGCATGCCACAGGCGACTGCAGAGCAGTGGCTGAAGGACCAGTTTGGCGGTTAATCTCGGCAAACTATCGCAAATCACTCTGTGTAACGAGTGACTGCTGACCCGTTCAAATATCTTGAATCCCATCAGAACCTGGGCGGGTCAGCACTTTTTCCGACAAATGTAGAAAGCACAGTGTGCGTCGCGCGAACTTGGTGATTTTTTGGGCAACCAAGCGTAGGTTCGGGCATAGAAAGATGTGTGGACGCCGCTTGGGTCGGCGCGCACATGTTGAAGTAAAGGTGTAGGATCGTGCAGGCACAGCATGACAATTTAGCGCTTTCGGTAACGGCGCTGACCAAGGACTACCCGGGCGTCAGGGCCGTGGACAACGTCTCTTTCGGGATTGAACGCAACACGGTTCATTGCTTGGTCGGCGAAAATGGCGCGGGCAAATCCACGATTGTGAAAATGCTGACAGGCGCGTTGGAGCCGACCAGCGGGTCAATGGCAATTCTGGGGTCTGACTATAGCCCCCGCAGCACGCAAGACGCGCGTCAGGGCGGTATCGGAACGCTGTTTCAGGAATTGCACGTCGTAGACCAGCTGACCGTTTTGGAAAATCTCACGCTGGGCATGGAGAAAAGCCGGTTTGGATTTCTGATCAAATCGGATCTTGAAGACCGCGTGACCCAGACCTTGGCCGCCATTGCGCCCTCCATTGATCCTTCGGCCCGATGCTCGACCTTGAGTGTGGCGCAGAAACAGATTGTCGAGATCGCACGGGCCGCGTCATCTGGTGCGAGCATCATCATTATGGACGAGCCGACCGCAGCCCTTTCTGAACGTGAAGTGCAACGGCTGTTTGGTGTGATCCGGCGTCTGAAGACTGCGAATGTGACGGTGATCTATATCTCGCACAAATTGGATGAAATTTTTGAGCTTGGTGACAACGTCACGGTTATGCGCGACGGCAAGCATATCGCCACAAAGCCGCTGACCGAGGTGAATGGCCGCCCGGAATTGATCGAGATGATGGTTGGCCGGTCAATTTCACACGATTACGTGCCGCGTCCCGGTGTGCGCGACAAAGTCGTGATGTCAGTCGACAACCTCAGCAATGACTTGCTGAAGAACGTGTCTTTTGACGTCAAAGAAGGCGAGATTGTTGGTTTTTATGGTCTGGTGGGTGCAGGCAAGACCGAAGTCGCCCGCGCGATTTTCGGGGCAGATAAAGCCGAGGGCGTGGTGAACTTCAACGGCCACTCGAAAATGACCTCGCCCAAACAGGCGATTGAAAAGGGCATCGCACTGGTGCCCGAAGAGCGGCGCACGCAAGGCCTGTTCACCGAGCTTACCATTCGTCGCAATATCCCGATCATGAACATCGGGCGGCTTGCCACGCTTGGCGTTTTCCGCCCCGAGCGCGAACGCAGTGTCGCGCGCGAGTTCGTCAAAAAGCTCGGCATCGCGACGCATTCGATCGAGAAATACGCCGAGAAGCTGTCCGGCGGGAACCAGCAGAAGGTTGTCCTGTCTAAGTGCCTCTATGCGGACGCGGATATGCTGCTTTTGGACGAGCCAACCCGCGGCGTGGATGTCGGCGCAAAATCTGAAATCTATGACGTGATTAAGGATCTGGCCAACGATGGAAAATCCATCGCAATTTTCTCGTCTGAACTTGAAGAAGTGCTGGGGATCTGTGACCGGGTCTTCTTGATGTATGACGGCGAAATTCGTCAGGAAATCGAGAATGGATCTGACATAGATATCAATACGATCCTCAATGTCGTCACCGGCGGAGGGAGCCGCGACAATGTCTAATACCGACGTAAACAGCAGCGCCGTCACAGGGCGACGTCTGCAAAACGATGACCGGCGTTTAAGCGACGAGATGTTCATCACAGGATTGGTCGCAGCCGCCGCCATCATTCTGTTTTTGCTGGCCTCGGCGCTGGTTCCGAATTTCTTTCAGTTCCAGAATGTCGTGAACTTGGTGACCAACAACTGGGCCGTCATTTCGCTTGGCGTTGGGGTCACGTTTCTGCTGGTTTCTGGCAACTTTGACCTATCAGTCGGGGGCATCGTGGCCTTGGCTGGTGTTCTGGCGGTGTGGTTTGCACAGGCCAGCGATGGGGCCAATCCTTTGTCGACCGGCTGGGGCCTGCCGACCTGGGCTGCCATGCTTCTGGCGTTGGTCTGCGCCATGTTGGTGGGGGCGCTGAACGCCTTGTTTGTTGTCACGCTGCGTGTTCCGTCGATCATTGTGACCCTTGGCACAATGATGTTGGCGCGCGGGATTGCGCAGGTGGTCACGCAGGGCTCGCAACGCAACACGAACCTGCCGTCGGATTTCGGTACGCTTGGCAATATGTCAATGTTTGGCACATCCATTAAGCTGCCGGTCGTTTTGATGGCCATCTTGATTGGGGTGGCGATTTTCGTCGAGCGGAAGACCATCTTCGGGCGATTGACCTATCTGGTCGGCGCAAACCCAATCGCGTCTCATCTGTCGGGCGTGGACAATGCGCGCCATGTGTTCAAGCTCTATCTCTTCAGCGCGCTGGTCGCCGGCGCGGTCGGGATCCTGCTGGCGTCCGAGTTCAAATCCGGCTTCTCAAGCCGCGGCACGCTGATGGAATTTGACGCGCTGGTTATCTCTTTGTTGGGCGGGGTCGCCATTGCGGGCGGCTTTGGCTCGGTCATCGGGATGTTCTTTGGTGCAATCGTTTTGGCGACCGTGACCTCGGCGGCCACTGGCCTTGTTCTGTCGCCTGACTGGCAATTCACACTCAAAGCGATCGCGGTGTTTCTGGCGATCATGGCACAAACATGGGCACTGGCCCGGAGGCACAAATGAGCGCTGCATCTTCCAACACAGACCGTCAGACCACCACGCAAACGGGCGACCGCGTGAAGGCGTTCTTCAAAGACTATTATATCTATATGGTCTTGATCGTTGTCGTGGTCGTGCTGAGCTCTGCCAATCTGGACAAGTTCCCCTTGTTTGAGCGCGGCAACTTTCTGTCAGAACGCAACATCATCAACATCCTGCGTGTCTCGGCACCGATTTTGACTTTGGCGGGCGCGTTCACGCTGTTGATGATCTCGGGATACATCGACCTTTCGGTAGGCAGCGCTATGGGCCTGTCGGCGGTGGTCTATGCCATGCTTGTCATCAATGGCGTGCCCTTTGTGCCAGCGTTTCTGGCAACTGTCGCGGTGGGCGTGCTGCTGGGTGCGATCAACGGGTTTCTGGTTCTAAAGCTCAAGATCACGCCGGTCATTGCCACGTTAATCACCTTAAGCCTCTATAAAGGCGTTGCGCTTTTGCTGGTCGAGGATGGTGTCTCTGCGATCAAATCCGGCGGCGGGCTTAAGATGCCGGGGTGGTTCAATGACTATGGCCGCGATGGTGTGCTGCTTGGTCTGCCATGGGCGTTCTGGGTGGCAATCTTGGTGACTGTCGTGATGATCATCGTGCAAGACCGGATGAAGCTGGGCAAATACGCGGCAGCGACCGGTGGCAACCCGATGGCGGCCGAACTGTCAGGCATCAACACATTCAAAACCGTGTTCATACTTTATGTTCTGGTGGGCGTATGTGCGGCTCTGGCCGGGATTGCACGCGCAAGCTTTATGTCTCTGGGCGACCCTTTGTCCGGAGATGGTATGGAACTGACGGCCATTCTGGTGGTACTGTTAGGGGGCACGGCATTCAGCGGAGGCGAGGGCCGCGTGCTGAAGTCATTCGTGGGCGCCTTGATTATTATGTCGTTGACCGTGGGTATGTTGACATTGGTTCCGGCCTATTTTCAAACTCTGGTTGTCGGGACAGCGCTTTTGCTGGCTGCCGCGTCTAACCACCTTGTCAGCAGAAAGGACGGCTGAACTTGAGCACCTCTGGACCCGACCTCGAAACTCAGAAACTTATTGCTCGCGTTCTGACACTTCATTTTCAGGAAGGTCTGTCGCAGGCCGAGATCGCCAAAGGCATGAATTTGTCGACGGCCAAGGTCAATCGACTGATCAAGCAGGGACGCGAAATGGGTATGGTGGAGTTCATCATTCACAGCCCGTTTCAGCGGCTGTTCGAGTTGGAACGTGCGCTGAAAACCCACTGGAACCTCAGCGAATGCCTGGTGGTTGAAACCGTGTCGGGCAATCCGGATGTCATTCTGGATATGGTCGGCAAGGCGGCGGCAAACCTGTTGGAAAGCGCGTGGCCAGCAAATGGCCGGATCGCGATCACCGGTGGTAAGGCACTAAGCGCAATTGCCGACAATATCTCGTCAAAAGAGCCGTCCGGCTGCGAGGTCGTACCGCTGACGGGGGGCGTGCAAGGACACCATTATACCGATGTGAACCACCTTGCGACGCGCATTGCCGACAAGATTTTCGGCCGCGCGCATCTGCTGCATGCGCCGCTCCATACCGACGCGCAAGACGAGCGCGATCTTCTGATGTCTGTGCGCAGCGTGCGCGAGGTGATGGACAAGGCGAAATCCGCCGATGTTGCAGTTTTTGGTATCGGGTCGGTCGAGTCTGATGAATCGACCTATTACACTGCGCACCCGCTGACCAAGGACGAGCGCGCAGAGCTTTATGCAAGCGGTGTGCGCGCCGAATTTCTAGGGCATTTGATTGGCGAGTCCGGCGCGCTCTGTGACAGCGATCTGAATTCCCGACTGGTCAGTGTGCCGCTGGAACAGGCCAAACAGATCCCTGTGCGGATCGGTGTTGCGGCCGGTCAATCCAAGGTCGAACCGATTTCAGCCGTACTGAACGGCGGGCTGATCACCACTTTGGTCGTGGATGAAACCACAGCGAAAGATCTGCTGGCATTCAGCGGGGCGGGCGTTCTGGAGCCCGGTGAATAGGCGCAGCCGCTTCAACTGCCGCGGCAGTCAGACAATCCAAGAAGGTTACACATGCCCCAGACACTTCATGTTCAGGGCGTCATCAGTGATTTGGATGGCGTCGTTTATCGCGGCAACGCGCCGGTCCCAGAGGCCGTCGCCTTGTTTGCGAAGCTGCGCGATCAAGCCATCCCTTATGCGTTTGTGACCAACAATTCCGCCAAATCCCGCGAGGATATCAGTGCAAAACTGAACGATATGGGCTTCTGGGCGACGCCTGAGAATGTGATCAACACATCCTGGTTGATGGCAGAGTTTTTGCACCAGGAATTTGGCGCGAAGGGGCAGGTTTATGTGGTTGGCTCCGACAATCTGAAAGCCGCTGTTGCGGGGGCAGGGCTGACGCTGGCGGATAATGACGTGGACGCAGTTGTGGTGGGGCTCGACCGTGCGTTTGACTATGAAAAGCTGACCACGGCGCAACGTCTGTTGCTTGGCAGCGCGCGGTTTCTGGCAACAAACCCTGACCGTATGATCCCGCAAGAGGTGGGGTTTATTCCGGGCGCGGGGTCTCTGGTCCGCGCGATTGAAACGGCCTCTGGACGCAGCGCCGAGGTGCTTGGAAAACCTCAGCCCCATATTGTGACCAAAGCGCTGAGCGTTCTGGGCACGCAGCCTGCTGCAACCGTTCTGATTGGAGATCAGCTGCAGACTGATATCGCCGCAGGGCAGGCAGCTGGCGTGCAGACCGTTTTGGTGCGCACCGGCGTGCGGCCTGCGCACCACAGCGACATTGTGCCCGACATTGCTGTCGACACGCTGGCCGAGCTTGAGATCTTGAAAAGCCCGCGCAATCCCACACCACGAGGCGCAGAATGATTTCCGTATTTGACGATCGCATTTGTGAGCTGGGTGAAAGCCCGTTGTGGCATCCAGAGCGTCAGGAACTGGTCTGGGTGGATATGTTCGGCAAAAAGCTGATGACAAAATCCCAGGCCTGGCAATTCGACGTTTTCGTCAGCGCCTTGGGGTGGATTGACCGCACGCGCATCCTTTTGGCGACGGAAAACGAACTCATGACTTTTGATCTTGAGACCTCGGACCAAACGCATGTTGTGGCGTTGGAGGCCGACATTCCGACGAACCGCTCAAATGACGGTCGGGCTGATCCTTGGGGGGGATTTTGGATCAGCACCATGGGCAAGAAAAACGAACCCAATGTGGGCGCGATTTATCGGTTCTATAAAGGTGAGTTGCGGCAGATGTTCTCAGAGCTGACCATCCCCAATTCGATCTGTTTTCACCCAAGTGCCCCCCTTGCGCT
>NZ_CAXREH010000099.1:0-23791 GCF_964229375.1 Cognatishimia sp. | reverse complement strand
CCAGTCGACGCCGTCGCCATAGATTGGGAAGTCGGTTGAGAACTTCATGGATTTGTCATGCGCGATGCGTCCGACGGTGAAGTTCCAGAAGGGGATCACATAGCGACCGGCGGTCAGAACGCGGTCCAATGCACGCGTGGCCGCCACGAAATCGTCCTGTGTCTTGGCGGTCAGCATTTCATTGATAAGACCGTCAATGGCGTCTGATTTAACGCCCATCCAGTTGCGTGACCCTTCGGTGTCCGCCGCCGCAGATCCCCAATAGAGGTTCTGTTCATTGCCAGGCGAGAGCGACAGAGACCGGCGGTAGTAGGTCATGTCAAAGTCAAAGGCCGTTTCGCGTTCTTTGTATTGGGCGTTGTCTACGGTAACGACGGTTGCCGTGATCCCCAGACGCTCGAGCGCTTTGGTATAGATGTCGGCCACAGCACCTGCGTCCTGAAAGCCGCTGCCCGATTGCTTCATCAGGATCTCGAACGTAAAGGGCGTGCCGTCAGGCTGTGTCATGACGCCATCCTCTACGGTGAAGCCAGCCTCTGTCAGCAGGTCCATCGCTTTGACAACATTCGCGCGGTTGCGCTCGGAGCCGTCAGAGACCGGCAGCGCATAGCCTTCGAGCGTGCCTTCTGGAACGCTGTTTGCATAAGGCGCCAGATACTCTGCGACGCGGCCGGTTGCGGCGCCTTCTTGTTTGGACAGCACCGAGTTGCTGAAATAGCTGGTGATGCGTGGCTGGCGGCCATTGGTCATCGCGTCGTTGACGAATTCAAAGTTGAAGGCGTGCATCAGCGCGTCGCGCACGCGGATGTCGTCAAACGGTGCACGGCGTGTGTTCATCACAAAGCCGGTGATGCCCGAGGGTTTTTCGTGGGTGATTTCAGATTGCACGACTTCGCCGGACTGCGCGCGCGGGAAATTATAGCGGCTGGCCCAGTTTTCTGCATTGAACTCGCGCACAAACGAGACTTCACCAGCTTTGAAGGCCTCAAACAGCACGTCACCGTCGCCATAGTGTTCAATCTGGATGGTGTCGAAGTTGTTGGTGCCGCGCCGCAGGGGAAGATCCTTGCCCCAGTAATCGGGGTTGCGGGTCAGGGTGACATAGCGGCCTGCCTCGAAATCGCTCACAACATAGGGTGATGTGGTGATCGGGATATCCTGAAGGGTAGAGTCGTTGATGTCGCGGCCCTCCCATTGCGCTTTTTGCAGAATGGGGCGCAGCCCGGCGATCAGGGCCAGTTCGCGGTCATCCACATTGAAAGTCAGGCGCACAGAGCGTTCGGCGGTTTTTTCGATAGAGCCAACCTTGCCCCAGAACCCGCGATAGCGCGGATGTCCCACTGTGCCGAGTGTTTCAAAGGACCAAATCACATCTTCGACGGTGACAGGGTTGCCGTCAGAGAATCTGGCTTCGGGCCTTAGCGTGAACTCGACCCACTCACGATTCGGGCCCGTCTCAATGGTTTCCGCCAGCAGACCATAGAGGGCAAAGGGCTCGTCGCGGTTGCGTCCCATCAGGCTTTCAACCGCGAAAAAGCGCAATTGCCACGGCACGCTCCCCTTTCGGATATAGGGGTTCAGCGAATCGAAACCACCCGTATTGGCTGTAACGATTCGGCCACCTTTGGGGGCATCTGGGTTCACATAGGGTAGAGAAACGAAGTCTGGCCCCATTGCAGGTTCGCCATACATGGCGATGCCATGTTTGGGCTCTGCAAAAGCGCTCGGAGCCATTAAAACAAAGGCCAAAGCCGTTGCTTTCCTTAAGAACAGAGTGAATCTTACTGGTCGCATTGGTTAAACAATCCCTGTTTGGATTTTATGATTGGTGACAGCCTACATGGGATTCCAGTCATATCAAACTTTTAGCTTGGACTCTCAGCCGGAGATTGCTTATAAAGAAGTCACTGCTCGATAGGTTTCTTGCCTGTATGAAACCTGCCTCAATAACTTTACGCCCGCTTCGTGCGGGCGTTTTTTTTGGTTTGAGGCTGCGAGCGGCACGTTTCACGTAATACTACCCCTGATGCGGATTGCTGCTTATGTTGCAGTTGCAAAGTGCTATGTTGCACCTGCGAAATGGTGAATGTTGTGTGTTTGAGGAGAGCTGCCATGAGTTTGAACGGAAAAACCGCTGTTATTACAGGATCCAACTCGGGCATTGGCCTGGGGGTGGCGCGTGAACTGGCGCGGGCTGGGGCCGATGTGGTGCTGAATTCATTTACGGATCGGGACGAAGATCACGCACTTGCAGCAGAGATCGGCCAAGAGTTTGGGGTCACGGCGCGCTATATCAAAGCCGACATGTCCAAGGGCGATGAGTGCCGCCAACTGATCGCCGATGCCGGTGCCTGCGACATCCTTGTGAACAATGCGGGCATTCAGCACGTCGCGCCGATTGATCAATTTCCAGTAGAAAAATGGGATGCGATTATTGCGATCAATATGAACTCTGTGTTTCACACGACAGCTGCAGCCCTGCCGCTGATGCGCGCAGCCGGTTGGGGCCGGATTGTAAATATCGCGTCGGCGCATGGGTTGACCGCATCGCCCTTTAAGGCGGCCTATATTGCCGCAAAACATGGCGTGGTTGGCATGTCCAAGACCGTGGCTCTAGAGACCGCTCAAGAGCCGATCACCTGTAATGCGATTTGTCCGGGCTATGTGCTGACGCCCCTGGTTGAGGCGCAAATTCCTGACACCATGAAAGAATACAATATGACCCGCGACGAGGTCGTGAAGAATGTCATGTTGACCCGCCAGCCCTCCAAAGAGTTCGCGACGGTCGAGCAACTGGGCGGCACGACGGTGTTTCTGTGCTCGGATGCGGCGGCGCAGATTACAGGCACGACGCTTTCTGTGGATGGCGGCTGGACCGCGCTTTAGCGCGCGGTTTTTGGATATTTTGGGCAAGAGAAAGATCGGGTCGTGGTGCGCATAAATCTGGCATTGCAGGGTGGGGGCGCGCATGGGGCGTTCAGCTGGGGCGTGCTGGATGTGCTTTTGCAGGTGCCGGAAATTGAAATTGCATCGGTCACAGGCACCTCTGCTGGCGCACTCAATGGCGCGGCGTTGAAGTCGGGCATGGCGCTTGGAAGCCGTTCTGCGGCCTTGGAAAATCTGGACTGGCTTTGGTCCAAGATGGGCGCTTTGTCTGGGGGCGGATTTTCCGATTGGCTGGCAGGATTTGAGGCTGACGCGATTTCGCAGGCTCTGGAGTATTCGCCGGGCTATGTGATGACGGATCTGGCAAGCCGGTTTTTCTCGCCCTATGCCTATGGCCCATTTTATGCCCATCCGCTGCGCTCGCTGGTTGGGTCCTTCCATTTTGACCGCATCTGCAGCCTTGAGGGGCCGGATCTGTTTGTCTGCGCCACCAATGTACGCACCGGTAAAGCCAAGATTTTCACAGGATCGCAGGTGACGGTGGACGCCATTCTGGCGTCGGCCTGTTTGCCGACGGTGTTTCAGGCGGTCGAGATTACGGATCCGAAAACAGGGGTGACAGATGCCTATTGGGACGGGGGGTATACAGGAAACCCCGCGCTTTGGCCGCTGTTTCGGGCGGATCTGCCAGAAGACATTGTCATTGTGAACATCAACCCGATTGAACGCGCCGAGACGCCAAAGACACCGGCGCAGATCCAGTCACGGATGAACGAGGTCAGTTTCAACAGCTCGTTGTTGGCGGAGTTGCGCGCGATTGCTTTTGTGAAACGGATGCTAAAGGACGGCACGCTCGCGCAGGGTCAGATGAAAGACGTCCATGTGCATATGATCGCGGATGACTCTTTGATGAATGATCTGAGTGCCGCCACCAAGATGGTGCCCATTCCTTCGATCCTTGGCAGGTTGAAAGAGGCCGGACAAAGGGCCGCAATCGCATTTCTGGATCAGAATTTTGACAGGCTGGGGCGCGAAAGCTCGGTCGATCTGCCGGCGCTTTACGGCTAGGGTGCCGGGGGCTTTGTCGGGTCAGAGCCGTTTGGATAGACCAGACCTGCCGAGATCACCAGTTTGGCCGCGTCTTCGACCGACATCTCTAGTTTGATCACGTCTTTTTCCGGAAAGAACAGCAGAAAGCCTGATGTCGGATTCGGCGTCGTTGGCACAAAGACCGACAACAGCTGGCCTTCATCCTCGCCGCCGCGTCGGTTGATTTCACCTTTGGCCGTGGTCGAGACAAAGCCGATCGCCCAGATGCCTTTGCGGGGGTATTGGATCAGGCAGGCTTCTTCGAAACTGCGGTCGGACTGGGCGAAAACGGTCTCGGCAATCTGTTTGACGCCGGAATAGATCGAGCGCACGACGGGCATGCGCAAGACAAGGTTTTCGGCATAGCTGATCAGCGAGCGCCCGATCAGGCCCTTGGCGATCCAGCCGACAAAGACCGTAAAGAACAAAAAGATGACAACGCCAACGCCGCGGATATTGATGGCGACATCTTCGCCGATCCAGCGGTTGTACATGTCATCGCCAATGACCCAGCGCACCAGATTTTCGGGCTGATAAAAGTCAGGAACGAAAGGCAGCACAAAGCTGTCGACCCAGCCGATGAACGTCCAGAACAGCCAAATCGTAAAGCCGACAGGCATGATCACCACAAGGCCTGTCAGGAATGACGACCGCAGCCCGCCGATCAAGCCGGGGCGTTTGGGTTGGTTTTGATCGTCAAAAGGCGTGGTCATAAATGGGCTCGTCTGGGCAAGGCTGGCGTAGGCGGTAAATAGGCAGATTTCAGACGGGCTTCAACTCGATGCCGTCAGTTGGTTCAGGAACGTGCCTATTCCGCCGACAAATCGCTGATTTCGGCGGCGATCCGTGAGGCAAGGCGGGCGTTGTTCAACACCAGCGCAATATTGGCGGTCAGGGATTTGCCCTCGGTTGTGTCAAAGATTCGCGACAAGAGAAACGGCGTCACGGCTTTGCCAGAGATGCCTTGCGCCTCGGCGGCCTCGGTTGCTTCGGCAATAATGGGGGCCAAAACATCTGCGGCAATCTCGTCCTCTTCCGGGATCGGGTTCGCGATCAGCTGACCGCCCGGCAGGCCCATTTTGGCGCGCAAGAGGTAGGCTTTGGCGATGTCGGCAGCCGAGTCCATGCGCAGCGGCGCGGCAAGGTCTGAGGTGCGCGACCAGAAGGCAGGAAAGGCGTCCTGACCATAGGCAATCACGGGCACGCCCTGTGTTTCAAGCACTTCGAGCGTCTTAGGGATGTCCAAGATGGCTTTTGCACCCGCCGCGACAACGGATACGGGCTTCTGGGCCAGCTCCATCAAGTCGGCCGAGATGTCAAAGCTTTGATCCGCGCCCTTGTGCACGCCACCGATTCCTCCGGTTGCGAACACCGAAATGCCCGCCAGATGCGCGGCGATCATTGTGGCGGCGACTGTGGTCGCTCCGTTGCGCCCTGCAGCCATGCAGACCGGCATATCCGCCCGTGAGACCTTCATGACGTCTTTGGCTTGTGCGAGCTGTTCGAGTTGGGCGTCGGTCAGTCCGATCAACAGCTCTCCGTCCAAGATCGCGATTGTGGCCGGAACAGCGCCTTCGGCACGCACCGTTGCTTCGACCTGGCGCGCGACCTCGATATTTTGAGGGTAGGGCATGCCATGTGTGATGATGGTACTTTCCAATGCAACAATCGGTTTGCCCGCAGCTTTGGCGGCCGCGACGTCCTCGGAGAGGGTGAAAAGGGTCATTTAGGGGTTGCCTCCAGAGACATAGATCGCTGCAGATTGCAGCGCGCGGCTAAGCGCATCTTGACGGGATGCACCGCTTTTCTCGGCCGCGATATGTGCGGCCATAAATGTATCGCCCGCGCCGGTTACGCGGGTCACAAGAACTTCGGGGGGCGTCTGGCTGAGGATGCCTTCGGCAGTGCCGTCGCTGCAATCATTGCCGCCATCGGTCACCAAGGCACGCCGCGCACCGCGTTTCAGCAGGGCTGCGGCCGCGTCGCGGCTGGTCTCGAAGTCTTGCTGACACAGCAGGCCCGCTTCTTCCAGGTTCACATACAACGTGGCGCGTGTGTGGTTCAGGAAGGGCACCAGACGCTCGGCCTTGCCGGGGCTTGCTGGGGCCACGCGCAGGTCGGCTTGGGAAAACGCCGGGCTGACAGCGATGTTTTCCAGTAACCGCTGGGTCAGATTGCCATCCAGCGCAATGTAACCCTGATAGGGCGCGTCTTCGCTGCCCAAAGTTCCGTCCATCAGGGGACGCAGGATTTTGTCGCCTGCAGCTTCCAGAGAATGGGCGTCGGCAATCGCCGCGATCAGGCCATTGGCCCCTTCGACTGCCATGTATTTGTCTGTCGGTAGGTCGTCGGAAAGGTAAACATAGTCCGTGCCGGTGCCCAGTTCCTTGCAGGCCTGCAAAAGCTCTTCGCCCTCTGCGTCCCGTCCGATCGACGTCAACAGCGTTGGCCGCATGCCAAACCGGCTGAGGGTCATTGCAATGTTCATCGTCACGCCACCGGGCAGGCGCGTGATGCGCCCTGCCACGTCAGAGCCCTGTCGCATGTGTACAGGGGCGCGGCCGATGATGTCCCAGAGGACGGATCCGATGCAGATGATATCGTATGAATGCGTCATGACCCGCTTGTCGCCAGAAAGCGCGGCCGGTGCAAGGGGCTAGTCAGGGATCGCGAATGTCAAAGCGGCCCATAAGGTTTCCCATTGGACAGTCTTTGGCGTGCTGACACGCTCTAAAGTTTCCGGCGCAGGTCGGCGAAGGACAACAGAATCAACAAGATACCTGTGCCCCGCGCGCACAGGGATCGTCACACGCCCGCTTTGATCGCTTTGGTATAGCGTTATTTCAACGTCGCCTTCTGGACTCTTTTGAAAGACTTCTATCTGGGCATCCGTGCGCGGGGCGCCCTGATACAAAAGCAAAAGGTCCAGCCCGTCAGACATGTCGTCGGTATATGGGTTCTCAAGCGCAACAAATTCGGTCTTCATGCCCAGAGCGCGGTCTTGCCCTTCGCTGTTGCCGACTTGCACAAGTGCTTTCGCGTGACGGGAATAGGCCTCTTTAAAGGGATAGGTCTGGGCGTCCAGATCCGCGTTCAGGTCTTTGTGGGTTACGAACGCCTCGAACTTTTCCGGCGCGCGATACGTCAGCGACGAGGGCGCGGCCTCAGAGACGATCACCAGCAACCCAGCCGTTTCGGGTGTGACTGTTATGGCAGGGACATCGCCCAGGCGTCCTTCAATCGGCATCAGCTCAGCGCCCAGGGCCGCCGCGGCCATATCCACCCGATTGTCAAACCACGCCAGCACGCCACCGCCGAAATTCTCGCCGTTCACAAAGTCGGCTGTGACCTTATCGCCAATCTCGACTTGATATTTTTCCGGAGCGATCCAAAACTCATGGGCAATCGCCGGCATAGCGGCGCATAAGACAACAAGTTTGGTTACTATCAGGGCAGGGATACGCATGACACACTCACTCTTTTCGCTTCTAAAGCTGAAGGTCCTGACCGTTTTGTCAATGCTTCTGACGCTCACGTTTGCGCAAGCCCATGAAACCAATCCAACAATCGCGGATTTATCGGTTGAGGACACGACCCTGACGCTGGAATTACGGCTGAATGCCGAAGCGTTTTTGGCGGGGATCGATTTGTCCGCTGTCAGTGACACAGACGAGGCCGCCGAAGCCGCCGATTATGATGCGCTGCAGGCCTTGCCCGGCTCTGAGGTAGCAGCCCTTTTTAAGGCCGGTGCGGACGCGTTTTTGTCAGGTATCGAGGTGAGCGCAGACGGCATTCCTGTTGCGCTCAGCCTAAGCGACGTTCAGGTCAGCGCCGAAGCCGTGCCTGATGTCGCCCGCTTGGGCCTGGCCACGATCACCGCAAGTATTCCAGCCAGCGCACGCGCCGTGACCGTGGCCTGGGGAGAGACCTATGGCGATCTTGTGCTGCGCCAACAAGGTGTAGAGGCGCCCTTTACGGGGATCGTCGCCGGCGGCACGACATCTGAGGCAATTCAACTGTCGGGCGGCCAGGAACTGAACGGCTGGCAAACCTTTGTGACCTATATTCCCGTCGGTTTTGACCACATTCTTCCCAAAGGGCTGGATCACATCCTGTTTGTGCTTGGTCTTTTCTTCTTCAGCCTGCGCATGGGTCCGCTGTTGTGGCAGGTCTCGGCCTTTACCTTGGCGCATACTGTGACGCTGGCCTTGGGGGCCTTGGGCTGGGTTGTGGTGCCCGGAAGCGTGGTCGAGCCGCTGATTGCCGCGTCTATTGTCTATGTTGGCATCGAAAACGTCCGCACGAGCGAGCTCACGAAGTGGCGGCCGATGGTGATCTTTGGGTTCGGCCTGTTGCACGGTCTGGGCTTTGCCTCGGTGCTCGGCGAATTTGGGCTGCCGACGGCTCAGTTTATTCCCGCACTGATCGGGTTCAATGTTGGGGTAGAGGTCGGGCAACTGACAGTGATTGCCATCGCGTTCCTGGCGGTGGGTCTGTGGTTTGGCCGCAAACCTTGGTACAGAAGCTTTATCGCAATCCCCGGATCCTTGGTGATTTCCGCAATCGGGCTGTACTGGGTGGTGGAACGCACCTTGCTTTAATCAATAGGTTGCGTTGGGCTTTTAAGAAATTGAAAGTAAAGGGATAATCCCTTTACTTCATGTTCTCAATAAAAGCGGAAAGCTGTGCGCTTGGGTCGTCTGTGCGCCAGATTTCTTCGCCGATACCAAAGAAGTCGGTGATCGGAGAAAGCGTGCGCATGATCTCGGGATTCAGATCGCCTTCGGCCACGATTGGCACTTCGATCATTTCCGACCACCATGCAAACAGGTCGGGCTCAGCCTTACTGCCGTCGCCCAACGAGGCCGAGCCAACGGGTCCAAAGGCCACATAGTCGGCACCACTTTCACCCGCTGACATACCGTCATGGCGCGACGCACCGCAGAACGAGCCGACAATCGCATCGTCACCAAGGTCTTTGCGAATCTTGCGGACGCTGCGCGCGCCGTCCAGCAGATGCACCCCATCCAGCCCAAGACGTTGGGCCAACAGGACGTGTTCGCTCATGACAAGGGCCGTGTCGCGTGGATAGCAGACCTCGCGAATGGCGTCGGCGGCTCGGCTCAGACGGTCTTCGTCGCGTGTCGCAAGTGCTACGCGGACGCAGGCAATCTCATGCGCGTCCAGAACTTTCGCCAGCTGATCTGGGAAAGTGCTCAGTTCAAACTCTGGCGGCGTAATCAAATAGATCTGTGGAAGGTCTTGCTCTGCCATGGCGCGTCTTTCGGTGCTGTTTTGCCCCCTATAGCGCGGATTTCTACGCTTGGCTATCCGGCTCTGTGCAGCACCTACTTCGCGGGCATCGCGCCTACATAGGCTTGGGCCAATGCCAAAATCTGCTGTCGCCGGTCGTCGTCGCCCATCAACGCGTCGTCCACGTCAATGAAGCCCGCCATAGGACGCCCGGTGAAATCCATTGGCCGCGCGCCCGAGATCGCAAGCGCCGCAGCCTCGTGCTCTTTGCCAACCCGAAACATGCCGCCGTTTTTGTGAACGCCGCATAGCATATTGCCGTTCAACATAAAGCACAGCCCGCCGAACATGCGCTTTTCCGTGACGTTGGTCACTTGCGCAAGATCCTCGCGCAGGATTTCAACAAGTCCGTCGTCCAGTGCCATTCTGGGGCCTCGCAAACTGATTTCAGCACCATTTGAGTGTTCAGTATTTTCGATGACATGGGAAGAGGGTGGTTGTTTGCCCTAGTTCAGCGCGATATGAGCGGGCGGATCAAGTTAGGAGGCCCATATGCCCAGTGAAACCCCGCAACCGGTGATGGTTCTGGTGCGCCCGCAGATGGGTGAAAACATCGGTGGTGCCGCGCGGGCCATGTGGAATTTCGGGCTGGACCGGATGCGCATCGTCAACCCGCGCGATGGGTGGCCGAACCAAAAGGCCATCGCGATGTCATCAGGTGCCGGACGTTTGCTGGACGAGGCACAGATTTGCGGATCAACAGCTGACGCGGTGGCGGATTGCACTTATGTCTTTGCCACAACGGCGCGGTCCCGTGATCTGACGGTTCCGGTCATGACGCCGGAACACGCGATGCAGATCGCGCGTGAGAAAATTCAGTCAGGTCAGAAGGTTGCCGTGCTTTATGGGCCCGAACGTGCAGGCCTAGAGAACGACGACATTGCCTTGGCAAACGCGGTCATCAATGTGCCCGTTAATCCCGAGTATGCGTCGCTGAACCTTGCACAATGCGTTTTGCTGACCGCTTACGAGTGGATGCGGGGCGCGTCCTCTGCGGAACCTGAGCGGATGTCGATGGCGGGAAGCGACTGGGCCAGCCAAGGCGATGTAGAGGCGCTGTCGCGTCATTTTGAGGATCGTCTGGACGAAGCGGGGTTCTTTTTCCCGGAACCCAAGGCGGAAGGCATGAAAATCAATCTGCGGAATATGTGGTCGCGGTTCCCGATGACGCGTGCCGATATTCAGATGCTGCACGGTATGATGCGGCAAATGGTGCGCTGGAAAGAGCGTCGGGACGATTGAGCGCACTTGAAGCCCACCGACTGGCGACCTAATCTCTGGCGAAATAAGATCAGTTGAGGATCCAGCGATGAGCGAGAAGCGCAGCATCTTTGAAGACGTGGGCGAAAAAAGCGCAGTTGCGGCACCTGTTGGTGGCGTGATTGACCAAGCCCCGAAAGGCGCGCGGCGCGGCATACGGATTTGGCTTGGTATTCTGTTTGCGATGGTCGTTCTGATGATCGCCGTGGGCGGTCTGACACGCCTGACGGACTCTGGCCTGTCGATCACAGAATGGAAACCAGTGACGGGCGCATTGCCGCCGATGTCGGCCGAGGTCTGGGAAGAAGAATTCGAGAAATACCGACAGATCCCCGAATATCAGTTGCAAAACAAAGGCATGAGCCTTGCTGAATTCAAGGTGATCTACTGGTGGGAATGGGGCCATCGCCAGCTTGGCCGCGCGATCGGGCTTGTCTGGGCGTTGGGCTTTTTGGGATTTGCTGTCACGCGCAATATTCCCACGGGCTGGGCGCGGCGCATGTGGATTGTCGGCATTTTAGGCGGGTTGCAAGGGGCGATTGGCTGGTGGATGGTGTCATCGGGGTTGACCGGAGAGCGCCTTGACGTCGCTTCATATCGCCTTGCGACGCACCTTGGTCTTGCTTTCGTCATTCTTGGGTTCCTGGCTTGGTACAGCCTGTTGCTGGCGCGGCCTGAAAAAGATCTGATGCAAGCGCGTCGGGGCAAAGAAACAAAGCTGTTTTCCTTGTCCACAGGCCTGTTGCACGCAAGTTTTGTGCAGATCCTGCTGGGGGCTTTAGTTGCCGGAATTGACGCGGGGCGTACCTTTACGGATTGGCCATTGATGGCTGGCGGTTTTTTCCCGCCCGATGCTTTCGCCCTGACGCCGTGGTGGACCAATTTCTTTGAGAACCCGGGCCTTGTACAGTTTATCCACCGGATGTGGGGCTATCTGCTGGTCGCCTTTGCGATTGTTGTCTGGCGACGGGCGCGGGGGTCTGCGCATTCTGCGACGCGCTTTGCGTTTAATGCGGTGATGGCAGCGTTGACGGTGCAAATTCTGCTGGGCATTGTCACAGTCCTTTACGTGGCCCCTTGGCAGCTGGCCATTTTGCATCAGGTCATGGCTGTGTTGCTGTGGGTTTTGATCCTGCGTGCGCGCTTCCTGTCTTTCTATCCAATTTCAACTTCTATTCGTGAGGCCTGAATGAGTTCTTTTAATGATTTGATGGCGTTCCAGCGTGAAACTCAAGCGCTGGGTCAGGTTGCTGGGCGTCTTGGTTGGGATCAGGAAACCGTGATGCCGCGTGGATCTGCGGCGCAGCGTGCCGAGGAAATGGCCGCGATGGAAACCGTTCTGCACGCACGCCGGATCGACCCGCGCGTGGCAGATTGGATCGCATCGATTGATGCCACTGATCTGGACGAGGCCGGTCAAGCGCAGCTGCGCGAAGTCAGCCGAAGCTATGCACGCACCCAGAAAGTTCCGGTTGAACTGGCCAGCCAGTTGGCGCGGGTTACGTCCAAAGCGCAGGGCCTCTGGGCGCAGGCGCGCGCGGATGAGGACGTGGCGGCCTTTCTGCCGATCTTGGAAGAGGTGGTCAATTTGCGTCGCCAAGAAGCCGACGCGCTGGCCGCGGGAGGCGATCCATACGATGCGCTGCTTGAGGACTATGAGCCCTACACCAAAGCCAGTGAAATCGCCGCGATCTTTGACGAAATGCGGCCGCGCTTGGTGGCCTTGCGCGAAGCCTGTCTGGCCGCAGAAGCACCCAAAGCGCTGACGGGCAACTTCGCTGAGGCCGCGCAGATGGAACTGAGCCACGTTTTGGCCAAAGCCTTTGGGTACGATTTCGACAAAGGCCGGATCGACAAGGCGGTGCATCCGTTCAGCTCTGGCTCTGGCATTGACGTGCGGATCACCACGCGGGTCGACGAATCCGATCCATTTAACTGTTTTTATTCGACAATTCACGAAGTCGGGCACGCCTGCTATGAGCAGAACATCTCAGGCGACTATCTGCTGACCCCTCTGGGGCGCGGAGTGTCGATGGGCGTGCATGAAAGCCAAAGTCGGATTTACGAAAACCAGATCGGGCGGTCTCGGGCCTTCACAGGATGGCTTTATGAGCAGATGCAGGCCAAGTTCGGTGATTTTGGCATTGGCTCTGCGGATGAGTTCTATCGCACGGTGAATCGGGTCAAGCAGGGCTATATCAGAACCGAGGCAGACGAGGTGCAGTACAATCTGCACGTCATGCTGCGCTTTGGTCTGGAGCGGGCCCTGATGGCCGGAGATCTGCAAGTTAGCGATCTTGAAGCCGCTTGGAACGACCGTTTTGAAGCGGACTTTGGCTATAAGGTCGACAAACCTAGCCACGGTCTTTTGCAAGATGTGCACTGGTCCGTCGGTCTGTTTGGCTATTTCCCAACCTATTCGCTGGGCAATGTCTATGCAGGCTGTCTGAATGCAGCGATGCGTGCGGCTGTGCCTGATCTGGATCAACAGTTGGCGCAGGGCGATACATCGGCTGCGACAGACTGGTTGGGTAAAAACCTGCAACAACACGGTGGTTTGCGTAAGCCGGTCGATACGATCAATCATGCGACCGGATCGACAGTGTCACCAGCGCCTTTGCTCGACTATCTCGAGTTGAAGTTTGGCGAGATTTACGGCCTGTAAGGCATTATCTTAAAACGAAAAAGTCCCGAGGTGTCTCGGGGCTTTTTGCATTTCTGAAGGCCTGACAGATTACTCTTCGATGGCCTCGTCATCTTCGTTTTGTTCTGCGATCCAGGCGACGGACACGACCTCTTCACCCTTGCCGGTGTTAAAGACGCGCACACCGCCAGCAGAGCGTGAGCGGAACGAAATGCCATCCACAGGAACGCGGATCGACTGGCCTTTCGAGGTTGCCAGCATGATCTGGTCGCCCATCTCAACCGGGAAAGATGCGACCAGCTCGCCGCCGCGCATTGCTTTGTCCATCGCAGCAACACCCATGCCGCCACGACCTCGCACCGGATAGTCATGCGAGCTGGACAGTTTGCCCGCGCCGCCTGTGGTGATGGTCAGGATCAGGTTTTCCGCCGCGGACATTTCCGCATAGCGCTCTTGGCTGATGGTCGCGTTTTCATCGGCCTCTTCGTCGCTTGCGCCATCGTCGTCAACGGCCCCAGCCACAGCGCGGCGCATCTTGAGATAGGCGGCGCGTTCGTCCGAGCTTGCGTCAAAGTGGCGAATGATCGACATCGATACAACGCGATCGTCCTCGCCCAGTTTCACGCCACGCACACCGGTAGAGGCCCGCGAGTTGAACACGCGCACATCGGTTGCCGGGAAGCGGATGGCGCGACCGGAGTTCGTCACCAGCATCACGTCGTCATCATTTGATGCAATGCGGGCGTCGATCATCGACCAATCTTCGCTATCACCTTCAAACTTCATCGCAATTTTGCCGTTGGCTTTCACATTGGTGAAATCCGACAGCTTGTTGCGGCGCACGGTGCCACGGTCGGTGGCAAAGACAACCTGCAGATCGTCCCATTCTTTTTCATCGCGATCCACCGGCATGATCGCGGCAATCGAGACGCCTTGCGGAATCGGCAGAATGTTGATGATGGCTTTACCTTTGGCGGTACGGCCCCCCAGCGGCAGGCGCCAGGTTTTCAACTTATAAACCATGCCGTCGGTGGTGAAGAACAAGAGCTGCGTGTGGGTGTTGGCCACAAAGAGCGTGGTGACCACGTCCTCTTCTTTGGTCTGCATCCCGGAAATGCCTTTGCCGCCCCGTTTCTGGGCGCGGAAGTCGGCGAGGGCGGTGCGTTTGATATAGCCACCAGAGGTGACCGTCACGACCATGTCCTCGCGTTCGATCAGGTCTTCGTCGTCCATGTCGCCAGACCAGTCGACGATCTCTGTGCGGCGATCCACGGCGAATTTGGATTTAACTTCAGACAGTTCATCCGCGATCATCCCCATGATCCGCTCTCGCGAGCTGAGGATTTCGAGATATTCTTTGATCTTGGCCGCCAGCTCTTCCAGCTCGTCTGTGACCTCTTTGACGCCCAGTTGTGTCAGACGCTGCAGACGCAGTTCAAGGATCGCGCGGGCCTGCGTTTCAGACAGGTTATAGGTGCCGTCGTCATTCATCGTGTGGGTCGGATCGTCGATAAGACGGATGTAACCCGCGATGTCGGCGGCTGGCCATTTGCGTGTCATCAGCTTTTCGCGTGCCTCGGCCGCATCGGCAGAGGAACGAATGGTCGCAACGATTTCGTCCACATTGGACACAGCCACGGCCAGACCACACAGGATGTGGCTGCGTTCACGCGCTTTGCGCAGCTCATAGGCCGTGCGCCGCGCGACGACTTCTTCGCGGAAGTCGATGAAGGACGTCAAAAAGGCGCGCAGGGTCAGCTGTTCTGGGCGACCGCCATTCAGCGCCAGCATGTTGCAGCCAAAGGATGTCTGCATCGGCGTGAAACGGAACAATTGGTTCAGAACGACCTCTGCGGTGGCATCGCGCTTAAGTTCGACAACCACGCGCACACCGTTGCGGTCAGATTCGTCCTGAACGTGCGAGATACCTTCGATCTTTTTCTCGCGCACTTGTTCCGCGATCTTTTCGATCATCGAGGCTTTGTTCACCTGATAGGGGATCTCGTCGATGACAATCGCATAACGATCTTTGCGGATCTCCTCGACGCGGGTTTTGGCGCGGATGATGACCGAACCACGGCCCTCCAGATAGGCTTTGCGCGCGCCAGACCGGCCCAGCATTATGCCGCCCGTTGGGAAATCAGGGCCGGGCACGTATTCGATCAACTCTTCCGAGCTGAGATCCGGATTGTCGATCAGGGCCAGCGTCGCGTCACAGACTTCGCCCAGATTGTGTGGCGGAATGTTGGTGGCCATACCGACGGCAATACCGCCCGCGCCATTGACCAGCATGTTCGGGAACCGGCTGGGCAGGACCGTCGGCTCTTGGTCTTTGCCGTCGTAGTTGTCCTGAAAATCAACCGTGTCTTTTTCAATATCCGCCAGCATAAAGGCCGCCGGCTTGTCCATGCGCACCTCTGTATAGCGCATCGCAGCCGGGTTATCGCCATCCATGGAACCAAAGTTGCCCTGACCGTCCAAAAGCGGTAGCGACATCGAGAAATCCTGCGCCATCCGCACCAGCGCGTCATAGATCGCGCCGTCGCCGTGCGGGTGGTATTTACCCATCACATCACCGACAGGACGCGCGGATTTACGATAGGCTTTGTCGTGGCTGTTTCCGGTTTCATGCATCGCGTAAAGGATGCGGCGGTGGACCGGTTTTAACCCGTCACGAAGGTCGGGAATCGCACGACTCACGATGACGCTCATCGCATAATCGAGATAAGAGGTCTGCATCTCTTCTTCGATGGTCACAGACGGACCGTCGTGATGCATACGCTCTACGATGTTTTCTTCTTCGTTTTCAGGAGTTTCTGGCGTGTCGCTCAAGTCTTGGCTCGCTTCTGTCTTGGGCTCAATATTTAGTTGAAGCTTTTATAACAGAGGCAGCATATGGGGTGCAATGGCTGCATCGCCATTGTGGATAAATCATCAGTTTTTGGGGCATCTTACGCCGAGCAGCTCGCACCACCCAGAACGCAGAATTTCGCGCAGTGCGGATGGTTCAAAAGCACAGGCTTTTCGGCCTCTTCCAGCGTGCGGCCGAAATCGAATTCTTCCTCATAGGGCAGCAAGGTGCAGGCAATAACGCTTGGGGCATCCGCGCCCTTGTGCTTGACCACCATCCGAGAGTTTGAGCACATGACTTCGGTGGGTTGCTTGTTGAGAATGCTCCAGCACTGGGTGGTGATTTCCGGCACTTCAACCGTTTCGTCCATTTCCGGGAACAGGATGGTTTCGCCGGGGTTTCTGGCGTCGATATCAAGTCCGAATTTCTCAAACAGGGCGGCATAGCCGTCGCGGCTTTCTGTATCGCTTTCGCCCCAGACAGTGCGGCCTGCGATGGTCATCTTGAACCCGTTGTCACGCAGCCATTCCATCCCGACAACCATACGATCATAGCTGCCGCGTCCGCGCTCTTTGTCGTGCAATTCTTTGGACCAGTGGTCGATTGAAATCCGCATGGTGATTTTGCCGGGGAAGTCAGCCTTCAGTTTCAAAAGGCCTTCTTTCACCTTCTTGCGTTGCAAAGGCATCATCGCATTGGTCAGGATCAAAACGTCGTAGCCGCGCTCCAGGCTGCGGCGCGTCATCTCGTTCATCTCTGGATTCATATAGGGCTCGCCACCCGTAAAGGCGATTTCGCGCACGCCCCAGTTGCGGTCTTCGAGTTGATCCAGATAGTCGCTGACCTCGTCGGCGGTGATATAGACAAGGGCGTCGTTGGTCGGCGAGCTGAGGATGTAACAGTTCGCACACTCGATATTGCAGAGCGTGCCTGTGTTAAACCAGAGCGTTTCCGGATTGGACAGCGGCACATGCGCTCGTTTTTCGCCCTTTGCCGTAACAAAAGGGTCCTGAAACTTGCCGAAGTTGACCGCGTCTTTCATATGCCTGTCTTTCTCTTGGTTTGGGCTGTTTAGGAAAATATGCCTATGAGGGAAAGTTGTTACAGATATACTGACAGAGATGTGAAGTAGTCTTGCCTAACCTGTGGTCAATTGATAGGCGGTGTTTGCGCTAACAATTGAACTGGTGTCCGGGCAGAGGGGCAAAGAATATGGTTTCGCGAATTATTCCCGTCGATACATTCGATCTAATTATCTTTGGTGGCACCGGAGATCTGGCGCGACGCAAGATCCTGCCTGGTCTGTTCAAGCGCTATTGTGATGGGCAGATGCCCGCAGGATCGCGGATTATCGCGGCCGCGCGTTCTGATATGAACCAAAAGGGCTTTCAGGACTTTGTTGTTCATGCCGTCGAGGACGCACTGGGCGCACCAGAGCCCGATCAGATCGCCGGATTTGTTCAGACGCTGGACTATGTCACGATTGACGCTTTGGGAGACGAGGGCTGGTCTGATCTTGTCGCCAAGCTGCCGCAGTTTGACAAAGTGCGCGCGTTTTATTTCTCGGTAGGGCCAAGCCTGTTTGAACCACTGGCTGACCGGCTGAAAACCCATGGCCTTGTCGATGGCAACACACGAATCGTGGTCGAAAAACCCTTTGGCCGCGACGAACACAGCGCCAAGGCATTGAACGCCACTTTGCGTCGTCACTTTGCGGAAAGCCAGATTTACCGGATCGATCACTATCTGGGTAAAGAAACCGTGCAAAACCTGATGGCGGTTCGGTTTGGCAACATGTTGTTCGAACCCCTATGGAACAGCCAATACATTGATCATATTCAGATTTCCGTCGCCGAAGACGTCGGCGTCGGGGGCCGTGGCGCCTATTACGACAAATCGGGCGCCATGCGGGACATGGTGCAGAACCACCTGATGCAGCTTTTGTGTCTGACCGCGATGGAGCCTCCGTCCTTCTTTGAGCCGGACGCTGTGCGCGACGAAAAACTCAAGGTGATCCGCGCTTTGACACCGGTTGAGCCGCACCACATCGTGCGCGGCCAATATACTGATGACCACACCGAGGTTACCTATCGCGAAGATGTCGGGGATCCGCGCTCGCGCACGGAAAGCTATATCGCGCTGAAGTGTCATGTCAGCAATTGGCGTTGGGCTGGAACGCCGTTCTATCTGCGCACGGGCAAACGTCTGAAGGCACGCGACAGTGAGATCAACGTGGTGTTCAAGCAAACGCCGCATTCGATCTTTGGGCCAGAAGCGGGCGAGCACCACAACGAGCTGCGCATTCAGTTGCAGCCGGACGAGGGGATAACCCTGCGGGTGACCATCAAAGAGCCGGGGCCGGGCGGCATGCGTCTGATGGATGTGCCGCTGGACATGAGCTTTGCCGAAGCCTTGGGTGAGGATGCGGATACGCCTGATGCCTATGAGCGGCTGATTATGGACGTGATCCGGGGCAATCAGACGCTTTTCATGCGAGATGACGAAGTCGAGGCCGCCTGGGCCTGGACTGATCCGATCATTCAGGGCTGGGAGGCACGCAACGACGTGCCAAAGCCTTATGAAAGTTACTCTAATGGTCCAACCGACGCAGATCTTCTGATCGAGCGGGATGGACGAAACTGGCGGGACATAGGCCAATGAACATCGAAAAATACATCGACGCGGATATGATGGCCATCGACGTGGCCAATAGGATCGCCGGAGATCTGAACATCGCGCTGCACAATGCGGATCGTGCGATGCTGGCGGTGCCCGGGGGCACGACGCCGGGCCCGATCTTTGATGACCTTTGCGCGGCTGATCTGGATTGGTCGCGCGTTGATGTGATCTTGACCGATGAACGCTGGGTGCCTGAAAGCCACCCACGCTCTAACACGCGCCTTGTGCGCGAGCGTCTGTTGGTGAACCGTGCGGCCGCAGCCAGAATGGTCCCGCTTTACGCAGAAACACCTGAACCCGAAGCCTCGCTGGACGGTTTGATGGCGGCAATCGAGGCGGATTTGCCGATTGCGGTGGCCGTTCTGGGGATGGGCGCGGATATGCACACGGCGTCGCTGTTTCCAGACAGCCCGGACATCGCCGCCGCGCTTGATGCAAACGCGCCGATTCTGTTGCCGGTGCGCCCGGAAAGCCAGCCCGAGGCCCGCATCACCCTGTCTGCACGTGTTCTGAACGGAGCGATCGCCAAACACATCGTGTTCAAGGGGCAGGACAAAATGGACGCCCTGCAAAGAGCCCGGCATCTGCCGCATGTCGAAGCGCCCATCGCCGCCGTTCTGACCGGCGCAACAGTTCATTGGACGGAGTAAATTCATGTGGGATGTTCTAAAGGCTCATCAGGCGCAAGCGGCTAAAATCGTAGACCTTTTTTCTGATGAAGCACGTCCAGATGCGTTTTCAGTTTCCGCTGACGATCTGCATTTTGACTTTACAAAGACCGACATCACCCCGACCTGTTGGGCAGATCTTGTCAAGCTTGCCGAGCAAGCCGAGGTCGCCAAATGGCGTGATGCGATGTTTGCCGGTGAAAAGATCAACGTCACCGAAGACCGCGCGGTGCTGCATACAGCTTTGCGCAATCTAGATGGCGGTCCGGTGTCGGTAGACGGAGCCGACGTGATGCCGGGCGTGAAAGACGTTCTGGCCAAGATGAGCGCATTTGCCGATGCGGTCCGCTCTGGTGAATTTACCGGCCAGGGCGGCAAGATCACCGACGTTGTGAACATCGGAATCGGCGGATCCGACCTTGGTCCTGTCATGGCGACGATTGCGCTGAAACCCTATGCGGATGGTCCAAAGACTCATTTCATCTCGAATGTCGATGGCGCAGATCTTGCAGATACGCTGGACAGTTTGGATCCTGCGACGACATTGGTTCTGGTGGCGTCTAAGACGTTTACCACTCAGGAAACCATGATGAATGCCGGGTCCGTCCGTGACTGGATGGCGCAATCGGTTACGGATCCTGCCGCGCAGTTTGCTGCGATTTCAACCAACCTTGAAGCCACCTCAGAGTTCGGCATTCCTGCAGGGCGGGTCTTTGGTTTTGAGGATTGGGTCGGTGGGCGCTACTCGATGTGGGGCCCAATCGGTCTGTCGATCATGCTTGCGATTGGATATAATGATTTCAAAGACTTCCTACGCGGGGCTCAGGCGATGGATCAGCATTTTGTCTCTGCGGATCTGACGGAAAACATGCCCGTTGCCCTGGCTCTGGTCGGTATTTGGCATCATCAGGTACACGGCTATGGCACCCGCGCGGTTCTGCCTTACGAACAGCGGCTGCTGCGTTTTCCGGCCTATCTTCAGCAGATGGAGATGGAGAGCAACGGCAAGAGCGTCACGCGGGATGGCAAAGAGGTGTCACAGACTGTGGGTCCAATTGTCTGGGGCGAGCCGGGCACCAATGGTCAGCACGCGTTTTATCAGCTGATCCATCAGGGCAAACAGGTTGTGCCATGTGAGTTCATGGTCGGCGCATCTGGCCACGAACCGGCGCTGGAGCAGCACCATAAAGCCATTCTCGCCAATTGCTTAGCGCAATCCGAAGCGCTGTTGCTGGGGCGTAGCTATGATGTCGCCAAAGACCGCATGGCCGCCAAAGGATACGAAGGCGAGGCGCTTGAAGCGCACGCGATGCAGCGTGTCTTTGCGGGCAACCGACCGTCCACCACTCTGATCTACAAAAAGCTAACACCCTTTGTCCTTGGTCAGATCGTTGCGCTTTACGAGCATCGCGTGTTTGTCGAGGGCATTATTCTGGGGATCAACTCTTACGATCAATGGGGTGTCGAGCTGGGCAAAGAGCTTGCGAACAAACTTTTGCCAGCTGTCCAAGAAGGCGCGGATCTTGAAGATGTGCATCCTGCAACGTCTGCTTTGGTTCGTAAAATCAATGCGCTACGCTAAGCTTTAAAAGCGCTGCGTGAGCGAATTCTTGCGCCTAGAAAAGAAAAAGCCCCGCTGAACAAGCGGGGCTTTTGAATTTAGGTTCGTCGCTTTTTTAAGCGCGACGGCGACGTCCGCCACCGCGACGGCCGCGACCGCCTTCTTCACCGTCTTTGGCAGGAGCCTTGTTGAACTGGATCCATGCCGCACCACCGTCGTCGTTGTTGGTCAGGAAGTTGGCTGCGCGGATCGCTTCCATTTCCTTACCAGCGCGTGGTTTGGTCGAGCCCATGCCGAAGATGGTGACGAATGTCTCATCATCCATATCCGCTGGAATGACGATGCCCGATGCTTCCAGTTCGGCTTTCTTCTCCGCGATCTTTTTAGGACCAACGGGCAGGGCCACTGGGTTCATGATCGCAGAGGTCATGCCAGTTGCCATCGCCATTGGCAGGAACGCGTTGTTGATGCCGTGGCGGTTTGGCAGGCCGAAGGAAATGTTGGACGCACCACACGTTGTGTTCACACCCAGCTCGTTGCGCAGGCGGCGGTTCAGTTCAAAAACCTGCAAGCCCGCGGTTCCCATGGCGCCGATCGGCATCACCAGCGGGTCAACCACGATGTCATGCGCTGGGATGCCAAAGTCAGCCGCGCGCTCTACGATTTTCTTGGCAACGGCAAAGCGCACTTCAGGATCTTCTGAGATACCGGTGTCGTCGTTCGAGATCGCAACGACTGGCACGTTGTATTTTTTGACCAGCGGCAGAACCAGCTCCAGGCGCTCTTCTTCGCCGGTTACAGAGTTCAACAGAGGGCGGCCTTTGGCGGCTTCCAGACCTGCTTCGAGTGCGCCAGGCACCGAGGAGTCAATACACAGCGGGCAATCCGTTACGTTCTGCACAACTTCGACCAGCTTGCGCATCAGATCCGGCTCAACAAAGTTGTTGTCCGCATAACGTACGTCTTCGGCCATCTTGTTGCTGAAAACAGCGCCCGAGTTGATGTCCAGAATGGTCGCACCGGCTTCAACCTGTGCGATGGCATCCGCTTCGACGCGAGAGAAATCACCCGCTTCAAGCTCTGCGTTCAGGATTTTACGTCCGGTTGGGTTGATGCGCTCGCCAATGACGGCAAAAGGCTGGTCAAAACCAATAATTGCGGTTTTGGAGCCGGATTCGACAACGGTTTTGGTCATTTTAGTTATCCGTTCACAGGTTTGGTAGAGGAACCGCCGTTTTCGATGGCCCATTTTGCGTTTGTTTTGATGCCGCCCAGCGGGAAGAAGTGGACTTTCTCGATGTTGAAGTCCGGATTTGCCGCTTTGTGTGCCGCCAGCTCTGCGATGACCTCTGTTGGTTCATAGGGCAGCAACAGCTTTGTGACGTCCATCGCGCGCTTTTGCAGCACTTTCAACGACGGTCCAACGCCACAGGCGATGGCAAACTTGATCAGCGTCTGAAGCTTGGCTGGCCCTGCGATACCAATGTGGATCGGCAGATCGATGCCGGCTTCTTTCAGGCTGTCTGCCCAAGCAATGATCGGCTGTGCATCAAATGCGAACTGGGTGGCCAGCGCCATGGAGGCGTCGGTGGTCTCGTTGAACTTGTTTTTCCAGCGCAACGCGTCGTCAACGTTCTTGGTAGAGCCATCAGGGTCGATGTCTTTGTTGCCCTCTGGGTGGCCTGCGACGTGCAGATTTGTGAAACCCGCCTTGTCAAACAGTCCAGTTTCCAAAAGCTGCATCGAGCTGTCGAAATCGCCATGTGGAGTGGTGACGCCACCGGCCAGCAACAGCGCTTGCTTGACGCCCGCTTCGCCTTGATACATCGCGATCCAGTTTTCCAGGGTCGCGGCGTCTTTGATGATCCGCGCCGGGAAGTGCGGCATCACATCATAGCCTTCGCCAGCGATACGCGCGGCGGTTTTCACCATGTCCTCGATAGGCGTGCCTTCGATATGCGCGATGTAAACCCGCGTGCCCTGAGGCAGCAGATCGCGGAAATCTTCGACCTTTTCGGCCGTGCGCGGCATTACCTCGATGGAATAGCCGTCAAGAAAGGCTTCGACCTCGGGTGTTACAATTGTTCCGGTGTCGGTTTTCTTTTTAAAATTCAAAAGCGCCATGACGGCCTCCCAAAGCTGATTGCCCCGCGCGCGGGTCATGCCCATCCTTCATTTGCGATCAGGGCTTTGATTTTCTCCTGATCAAACTCTGCTTCCAGTCGGGCCGCTTCGGCCTCGACGATGTCAGCAGGGGTACCGTCCATTTGATAGGGGGCAGCTTTGCGCCACTCGGCCAGATACGCATCTGTGTCCGCCGCGCCGACTTTCATCGCCGCACGGTCGATCGCCTGCTCAAACCGCTCTGCGAGCTGTTTTTTCGCGCCGCGACGACCTTTGCCCACAATGACCTGGGCCGGGATATCGCGCCAATAAACAATCGTGACATCATGCATAATCTGATTCTACCTCTTTTTCGGTGTTACCTAGGTAATCACAGGGGGGGAGATCTCTATGTTCGTTTTCGACTTATGGGACACAAGCTGCGACCTCTTGTGTCATAGACGGTTTATCGCGACCGCTCCACAGGGGGCGCCGTGAAAAATCTTAATGATCTTCTTGAATTGGAATGACGCGGGGATTGCAGGATCGCAGCATCGCGTCTAGGCTTGATCCAACTCGATATGGAAGGCGTGTGATATGGCGCCAAAGCGTCCCAAAGGTGCGGGCGCGTTCCCAAAACCGGTAGAGAGCCCCGCGCCAAACCGACCCGATCCAAGTGAGCTGTATGCGGCGCTGGATCTGGGGACAAACAGTTGCCGCATGCTGATTGCTCAACC
>NZ_CAXREH010000098.1:0-4106 GCF_964229375.1 Cognatishimia sp. | reverse complement strand
TGCTGTTCCGGAAAATGCGCAAGGTTCATGGTTCGGGTGGAAAATGGCGGCGTGGTCATAGGATGCCCTTTGCGACGAAAACCTGCAGTCGCGGGCATTATATCACCGGAACGCGCGCCTAAGCCAAGGCCTTAGCGTTTGCGCAAGAGCCAGACAAAGAAGCAGCCGCCAATCAGACCTGTCACAATGCCTATGGGCATATCCTCGGGCGCCATGATGGTCCGCGCTGCAATATCGGCCCACAAGACAAAGACACCGCCCAACAGTGCTGAAACCGGGATCAGCCGTTGATAGTCTCCGCCAACCAACAGTCGAGCGATATGCGGCATCATCAAGCCGACAAATCCAATCATGCCCGAGAAGGCCACCATCACACCGGTGATGAGCGCGCCGACCACAAAGACAGACAGGCGAAAGCGCACCACATTGAGGCCCAGCGTGGCTGCGGTCTCGTCGCCGATGGTCATTGCGTTCAGATCAGACGATCTGGCGTAAAGCCACGCCAGACAGGGCAACAGGATCACGAGCGGATAAATCAGATGCGTCCATTGTGCCAAGCCAAGACCGCCCAGCATCCAGAAAACCACGGTATGCGTGGCGCGCGGGTCGCCCAAAAAGATCAGGATATTTGCACCGGCCATGATGATGAAGGATATGGCGACTCCGGTCAGAACCAGCCGATCCGCGCTGGTGGCCGAGGCAAAGCTGGATACGGCCAGAACCAAAAGCGTCGCGGCCAAAGCGCCGGCAAACGCCAGCAAAGGCACAGTCAACAGGCCAAAGAATAACCCAGTGTGCAGCAAAGCAAGGATCGCGCCAAACGCACCACCCGAGGAAATCCCCAGCAAATGCGGGTCCGCTAGCGGGTTGCGAGTCACCGCCTGAAGTGATGCGCCAACGGCGGCAAGGCCCGCGCCGACCATCAAGGCCAAAAGCGCGCGGGGAAAGCGAATTTCCCAGACAATGGCGGTGCGCCCTTTGGACCAGGTGGTCTCGATCAGGTCGGGCGAAATCTTGTTCAGGACCACGCCCCAAACGGTGGTCGCAGGCACGGGAACCGCGCCTACGCTTACGGCAACTGTCACTGACGCGAGCATCAAAAGCGCTGCAAGACAGAGGTTGCGAGGCAAAGAACCGGCCCCGCGCAGGGGCCGGAATTTGCTGGCGTCAATGCGCTGCATTAGTTGCTCCAGAAGCCGTCAGCCAACTTCTTGACCGCTTTGATGTTGCGCGGACCGGGGGTCGCTTCAACATATTCCAGAGTCACGAAGCGGTCGTTTTTCACCGCGTCCAGATCCGCGAAAGCCGGGTTGTTCATCATGAAGGCACGCTTCTCTTCGGCGGTGACCGAGCCATAGTTCACGATTACAACAACCTCTGGGTTGCGCTCGACCACGGCTTCCCATGTCACCGTGCCCCAGCTTTTTTCAAAGTCGTTCATGATGTTGGTGCCGCCGGCAGCTTCGATCAATGCGGTTGGCATTGCGTAAAGACCGGCTGTGAATGGAGTGTCTTCGCCAGAGTCATAGACAAACACACGCAGCGGTTCATCCGCAGTTTCCAGCGATCCGGTAAAGGCCGCCAGTTCTGCTTTATAGCCGTCCACCAATGTGGCGGCCTTGTCTTTGACGTCAAAGATGGTGCCAAGGTTCAGCAGGTCGTTGTACATGTCGTCCATGCTGGCTTTGCCTTTTTCACTGATGTGAATGCAGCTTTCGGTCAGCTCATAGACGTCAATGCCAAACGGCGCGAGGGTTTCTGGTGTCACTTCGCCACCGACCTTCATGCCATAGTTCCAGCCCGCAAAGAAAAAGTCGGCATCCGCGCCAATGAGCACTTCTTTTGTTGGGTATTTGGCAGACAACTCAGGCAGTTGCTCGACGCCCGCGCGCATTTCTTCGTCCAGCGTTTTCCAGCCAGAGATGCCTGTATAGCCGACCATTTTGTCAGCTAGACCAAGCACCAGCATCATTTCTGTCAGGTTGACGTCATTAGAGATCGCTGCCTGCGGCACACCGTCAAAAGTGACCTCGCGATCGCAGCTTTGAACGGTGGTTTCTGCAAATGCCATCGAGGCGGCGCAAGACAGCCCCATGGCCAGTGAAGCAAGTTTCATGTTTGATCCTTTAAGAGTTTAATTGGAATGAGAAGTGGTTGATCTGGCTTTTGCTGAGCTGTTCGAGCTGAGCACTGACGCCAAAGGCGCTCGACACCAGAGTTTCAGTCAGAACCACTTTCGGAGGTCCGAATGCGATGTTGTGGCCGTCCTCCATGACCAGAATGTCGTCACAGTAAGATGCGGCCATATTCAGATCATGCAGCGAGACCACGACGGTGACGTCCATGGACTTTACAAGCTGCAAAAGCTCGAGCTGGTGCTGGATGTCCAGGTGGTTCGTCGGCTCGTCCAGAACCAGCAAGCGCGGGGCCTGGGCCAGGGCGCGGGCCATCATCACACGCTGACGTTCGCCGCCAGACAAGGTGCCGATCTGCCGGTCTGCGAGCGCGCTTAGATCGGCTTGCTCCATGACGGTTTCGATGATCTGCGCACAACTCCGGCCCGGCGAGGAAAACCCCAAACGGTGCGGCAACCGGCCCAGCGTAACGATGTCGCGCACGGTGAGGGCAAAGTCATTTGGCTGCTCTTGCAGAACCGCGGCGACGATCCGGGCTGCGGCCCGCGGGGCCATCGTCCAGATGTTCTGCCCGTCCACTTCGATCGTGCCCGTCGTCGGGGCCTGATAGCGATACAGCGTACGCAGCAGGGTTGATTTGCCTGCGCCATTCGCGCCAACGACCCCCAGAATTCGGCCGCAATCCAGCGTGAAACTGGTGGGGTGCAGGATGTTTGGTGCCTTCTTTGACGGGCGCCAGCTTAGATTTTTGACCTCTAGTCTTGCATGGCTCAATGGACGGCCTCCTCGGTCAGTTCCATTGCGATCATGCTGGCTGGGACGCGGGCCAAGGTGGACTTACGCAGCTTGCCGGGGCGGTCGACGGACGAGCACCAGCCGTCGTGCAGATAGGCATATTGCTTGGCGAAGTCGACAAGGTCATCGATGTCAGACGCCGGATCAATATCACCAAACAGATAGGTCGCCTTATGTGATCCATAATAGGCCACGGTGCAGGGATGATCACATCCCGCCATGCAGGCAACGCCCGAGATTTCAAAGTCTTCTGGGATCGCATCGCCCGCTTGTGCAATGGCCGTTCGCAGCTTGTCGATCAACTCGAAGCCAGGCTTGCAGGTCGTGCCTTTGTGTTTGCAGCTGGTGCAAACGGTGATCTTATGAGATGTCTTTTGGCCCATGTCGCCCTCCGCGCAAATGCGGGGCGATGAAGGAGCCAGAACTGAAAACGGCAAGTGCCGAGATATAGGTCATTTTAGCCACCATCCGAGCCACCCCGCCCGGGTTAAGTTTCACATTCGATGGCAGGTCTCCTGACTTACGGCTTGATCGATCTGTCCCTTCCCAACCCGTCTGGGTCAGTGGTTTGACAGAGCGCATACCGCTCACAGTTGCGGGGGCAGTCGCTGACTTGGCACGTGGTCTGTGCCGCACAGCGTTCCCTTTTCATCCCTTGTGCCGAAGCATGTCGGGAACCATCGCCTTTTTCGTGCCTGTCGCTTGCGAGTCTGTCAAGCCACCAGTGTTTGGGTTTGTGATTTTTTTCTTTGGGTCCGTGTCGTCGTGTGTCAGCGCCTTGTTGGTTGAGGTGCTGAGTGTTTGTGCGTTATAGTATTACATAACGCTCCTGACAAGTGACTCTTTTAGTTGGTTTTTTTGATATTGGATATTTCACGTAAGTATATGAAAATTTTAAATTTAAATTTCACAAGGGCCAAGGATTCTGCACAAGCATATAACTTACTTATTTGATAAGGTATTGCGCGTGGCTGATTCCTGAGTAAAACAATCGGTAAATTGATTCCAAGGACAAACCCCTATGAAACTCCTCTTTTCCAGCGCGATGGCGCTTTCTGTTTCCGTGGCCGGTGGTGCATATGCCGATACCGCGCGCGACGTCATCAATGGCTATAGCGATCTGGCCTTGGCCAAATACACAGACAGCCTTGAAACTGCGAAATTGCTGGATGCAGC